>JBEKVS010000443.1:0-5986 GCA_049513795.1 Occallatibacter sp.
ATGATCTGGCGGTCCGAGAACGCCGATTGGACGGCCATTGAACGGAGCCGAATTGCTAGTCTTAACAACAAAAAATACCTCAGGCGAATACCCGATTTATCCTGCTCGCTCTTCGCTGGAGCTAGAGCCCGGCTCTCGTTTCCGGATCAGATTCATGACTGAGCCCGTGCCTGCCTCTTCGTCCAGAAGTCTCTCCGTCGAAGCCCTCACAGCGACCACAGACCATGCTCTCGGATTGCCTGGTGCATTGCATCGGGCGCCAAATCCAAGTCGCCGGGCCACGTGACTGCGCCGTACTCCAGCCTAACCTGTGCGAACAACGCTGGATCGGCAAGCGCCGCGAAAACGCCCGCCCTGGGTGAATGCAACATCCCGGATAAATCGACAACCCCGGTCAGGCCATCCGCGAATACAACGCGCAGCCTGTGCCCCGGAAGCGCCTCGACTTCCGTTACACGCCATGGAGCGCGCGGAGTCACATCCGCCGCTAGGGCAACGGGCGAATCTTCGCCGGCATTTGATTCTGCACGCATAATTCCCAATCCTGCAAAAGTTCGGCACGATGTTGCTGCGCCCATTCCAGCACAAGCGCCATGGCGCGCCCCGGCAGTTCGCCTCGAAGAACCTCGAAAGTCCGGATGGCTATCAGGGCCTCGAATTCAGCATACAACGCCCCGTAAAACCGGCTTATCGTGGGCATCCGTTACGTCGATCCTTCAGTGCTGAATTCGAATGCATTCCGTCCATGCCATGTGCACAGTTCCTGGCAGAGCCCTATTCCAGCGCATAGATCGCCAGGCCGCTGAGCAGCTTGGGAAAGAAGTCGGTAGATTTCTGCGGCATCACGTCTCCGGCGAAGGCCACTTCGCGAAGCTGTTCCATGGAGACGGGATTGGTGAGAAATGCAACATCGGCCTCGGCGCGGCGAACCTGCTCCACGGCTTCGGAGGCGTCGCGCAGGTAGCGAAGATTGGTTTGTTCGCGGACCTTTTCGGCGTCCAGGCCAAGCAGTCGGTCGAGGACGATGGAGTGCAGATGTGTGAGGTCAAGCTGGCGCTGGCGCTCGGGCAGATCGGCCAGCGCGGCGCTTACTGTATCGGGCTTGGAGCGCAGCAGAAGCGCGCCGGCGCGGGTGACGGCGATAAAGGCTGTGCCTTGCTGGCGGCCGAGCAGCTTCATGTAGGCGGAAGCGGGTTCTTCGGGCAACGCCTCGACGTCGAAGAACTCGCGGGCGGCGGTGGCGAAGGCGACCGGATCGAATCCGGCCGGGCTATTTCCAGACAGACTGTGCACGACGCGATGCGTGGGCAGAATCACCAATCCGTCGGAATCCATGTTGACGAAGGTCATCATGACGGCAGCTTCCGGATACGGCGGATGAGGCAGATCTTTAGGATCGTGTTCGGCGGGGTTGTGCTCCGAGGATTGGGCCGCGGCGGGCGCATGCTCTTTTGAATAATTGAGGGCTGTTTCGTAGCGGTGGTGGCCGTCGGCGATGATCAGCTTCTTGTCGGCCATGGCGGTGGTCAGGAGGCGGATGGCCGCCGGGTCGCTGACCTTCCACAGCCGATGAAGGACACCGTATTCATCGGTAACCTCGGCCTCCGCAGGACCGGGATCGTCGTAGAGGATTCTCTCCACGCTGCCCGCCGGATCGCTGTAGAGCATGAAGATCTGGCCGAAGTGGGCGTGGGTAGCCTTGAGCAGGTTGAGCCGGTCGCTCTTGGGCTTGGAGAGCGTCTGCTCATGGCGGAAGACCACCTGGTCGGCGTATTCGTGCAGCTTGCCGAGGGCGATGAAGCCGCGCCCCTCCTTGATGATTTGAGTGCCAGACGCTTCGGCACCCGGCACTTTGAAACGTTGCGCGTAGGCGAAGATGCAGGGGTCCTTTTCCTGGAGCAGCACGCCCTGTTCGCGCCAGGCGCTGAAGTCGCGGGCGGCGCGGGTATAGACGCTTTCGCCCCGTTCGGCATCGAAAAGCTCGGGCAGGCCAAGGATGATGCGGACCAGGTTATAAGGGCTGCGCTGGTAGTAAGCCTGCTGCATGGCGGGTGAGATTTTGTCGTAGGGCTGGGTGACGACGTCATCCAGGCGAACTGAGGAGGGGTTATAGCGCCATGCGCGGAAAGGATAAATACGGGCCATTCGGAAGGTCTTGCTCCCCATGAAAAGACGAAAGTTGCGCAATGGAGTCCAACACTTGAGAGGCAGGGACGCTGAAGCGCTCAGGCTCGATTGTATAGCAGCGGACACCAAGCGATTCCGGCCTTTTCGGCGGGCAAAAACGGTGTTCCCGGCATGACAAACCAGTGACAACAGCCATGCGCCAACCGTGCTAACATCGGCTTCATTCCCGTTTTCTGCGGCACGACCATGCTTAGCTTCCAGCAAAACCGTGAGAGAGTGGCCGCGAATCGCCGGTTGATCCGGCGCTCGTTGGGGATTTGCTGCCTGGCAGCCGCATCGATGCTGCTGTGCGGGACTGCTCTCCAGGCCCAGGACGACCAGCTCAACAAGGTTCACGTGCCCCCGCCGACGACCGCGGCGCCCAGTACGGCCGAACCGAAGGGCGCCGAAGCCCCCGCCGCGACCGGGCCCGATGCGCTGAAGATCCATCCCGGGTCCCGGATCCGAATGAATGTGGACATGGTGCTGGTGCCGGTCACGGTGACAGACCCCATGAATCGCCTGGTGACGGGCCTGGAGCAGGAAGACTTTCAGGTCTTCGAGAACAACAACGGACAAAAAATAATCAGCTTTGCCAGCGAGGACGCGCCGGTTTCGATCGGCATCGTCTTCGATCTTTCCGGGTCCATGACCTCCAAGCTGATTCGCGCCCGGGAGTCGATTCTGCAGTTCATCAAGACAGCCAATCCACAGGATGAGTTCTTCGTGATCGGCTTCAACGACCGGCCGGAACTGATTGAGGACTTTACCAGTTCCGTCGAAGACATCCAGGCGCGTTTGGCCACGGTGCGCAGCGGGCATCGCACTGCGCTGTTGGATGCCATCTACTACGGCGTGGCAAAAATGAAAGACGCGCGGCATGAGCGCAAGGCGATCCTGGTGGTCTCGGACGGCGGCGATAACCGGTCGCGCTACACGGAGGGTGAAGTGCGGTCGCAGGTGCGTGAGTCCGATGTGGAGATTTATTCCATCGGCATCTTCGACCCCTATGCGCCTACTCCCGAGGAACGGACCGGCCCGCAGCTGCTCAACGACCTGAGCGAAGAGACGGGCGGACGCCTGTTTCGCGTGGACGACATTGCCGAGATGGGCGACATTGCGGAGAAGATTTCCACCGAACTGAGAAACCAATATATGATCGGCTACCGGCCCAAGGACCTGACCAGGGACGGCAAGTGGCGTAAAGTGAAGGTGAAGATCAATCCGCCAGCCGGATTGCCTCCACTGACCGTCCATGCCCGCACCGGCTACTATGCGCCATTGCAATAACCGTCTTTGCAGTCCCCTGGTCCTCGCAATTCTTCTTGCCGGAGCGGCTTTAACGCTCAAGGCACAGCAAGCAATCAGCCCGGCGGCTCCCGCAGAAGGTTCAGGAGCGGCGGCCGGGCAGGCGTCGCCCAAACCGGCTGATCAAACTCCAACCTCTGGCCAGGCTCCGGCCAAGCCATCCCAGGCTCCGCCTCTGTCGGTGGATACGGACCCGGTGCGTTCTCCCGACGCCGAACCGCCCGCTTCGGCGGGGCCTCTGCGCAAAGAGGGAAGCGGATATGTTCTCCATACGGATGTGGAAGAGGTCGATCTGAATGCGACCGTGCTCGACGGCAACAAGCTGGTTCCGGACCTCAAGGCGGACAACTTTCAGATTCTCGAAGACGGCGTCAAGCAGACCATCATCAGCTTCCAGCACACCGATCTTCCCGTATCGATTGCCCTGGTGGTCGATAACTCTGGATCCATGGCGCGCAAACGGCCCGCGGTGAATAAGAGCGCGCTTGACCTGATTCAGGCTTCGAATCCGCAGGACGAAGCATTCGTGGTGAACTTTTCCGATGAGGCATTTATCGACCAGGAGTTCACGTCGGACGTGAACAAATTGCGTGACGGGCTGGGTCACATCGAGTCGCGTGGCGGAACGGCCCTCTACGATGCGGTGGTGGCCTCGGCCGACAAGCTGGCCGCCGACGCCAAGCGTCCCAAGCAGGTGCTGGTGCTGATCACGGACGGCGAAGACAACGCGTCCACTTTGAACTTGGAGCAGACCATTCGCCGCGTGCAGCAGCTTTCCGGGCCGACCATCTACTCCATCGGCTTGCTCTTCGGCGACGAGATGAGCCATTCCGAAGTGAGGCATGCGCGGCGGGCCCTGGAGATGCTGTCGACGGAGACGGGCGGGATCGCCTTCTTTCCCAAGTCGCTTGAGCAGATAGATCAGATCTCGGCCGAAGTTGCGCGGGATATCCGCAACCAGTACACTCTCGGCTACCGCTCCACCAAGCCCACCACAGAGCCAGGCTTCCGGCGCATACAGGTGAATGCCGATGCCAAAGGCATGAACAAGCTCACCGTCCGCGCCCGTACCGGGTATTTCCCCGTGGTGCAAACAGCGAAGAAGAGCACCGACAAGAAGTAAGATGATTCGCTTTTTGACCGACTTCGGTACTTGTGCTACTCTTGCTGGGTAACTTCTTTCATAGCTATATATTTACTCTGTACTTAGAAAGTCCCCCCTCATCTGGACGTAATCCCACTCAACATTAAGGCGATCGGAGAAGCACGCAATGTCTCATTTTGTGAGGTGCTGTTTTCTATCCATGGGCCTTGCCGTCCTCGCGGCGAGCCCCACATTTCCCCAGGCTGCTACAGACGAAGTTAGTGAACAGGCGACTTCGGCCGCCTCGTCTGCTACAGTCGCCTATGTCTACGTCCAGACGTCGAGCGGAGTTAACCTCTACGACGCGACTGCGGCGGGCAAACTCACGATCGTGAAAGGCTCTCCATTCCAGCCTTCCGGCCCGGGACAGACTCTGGTCGGAACCAACGGGAAATATCTCATCATGCTCGGAGCGAACGATCTACATTCCTATCCGGTCGTCTCGACTGGAGCCATCGAGAAACAGGTGTTCCAGGTTGACACCCAGTCTTACGGCGGCTCAGATTGCGGAGCTCCCACGCGATCGAGTGAGTTCGACCATAGCGGAGAAAACGTGTACGTGCTTCTGAGCTATGCAGACACTGACTGCAATGCGATTCAGACTTACGCAATCTCCGAAAGCGGGCAGTTTGAGTTCAAAGGTGACACAACCGTTTCTACAGGCTCAAACTTTGCGATTGGCTTGCCTACCATGACAGGCAATGGAAAGCTCGGCTACGGCGAGTTATTCGACGGATACGACAATAGTTGTGGTCCCGGCCTGCTGGCATACCGGTCAGAAAGTGAGGATGTACTCCAGTATGACAACATCAACCCGATAGGTTCGCTGCCACCGACGCCACCCGGAAAAGGATACGCAGGCTGGATAACATCCGCACCACCGGCTCTGGCCAGCGACGCTACGGACCACATCGTCCTTGCGATGTACCCGACGACCGACGAGGATTGCGAAGACTCTAACATCGTGACTGGCTCTACTCAATTAGCCAGCTTCACGGCAAACAGCTCAGGCACTCTAACCACCATCAATACCTATGAGAACATGCCCGTGTTAGACGGTGGGCCCAATATGATCATTCCCAACACCATGAGCATTTCGCCCTCCGGGAAAGTTCTGGCGGCGGCTGTGGGAACCGGGATTCAGTTTTTTCACTTCAACGGGGCCAAACCGATCACCAAATTTACCGGCATCATTGGTCTGTCTGGCTCCATCACCACCATGCAGTGGGACAAGAGCAACCACCTGTATGCCATAAATGGAGCCACCGGCAATGTGCATATTTACACCGTCACCACGACCAGCGTTGTCGAGGTTCCCGGGTCGCCGTACTCTGTGGGGGCGACAGGCCTCGTCGTAGCGGTGCCCTA
>JBEKVS010000444.1:0-4567 GCA_049513795.1 Occallatibacter sp.
TATCTTCCAGCCGCGCGCGCACTGCATGGGCAGGGCCAGACGGCGAATCGGTTTCGCGGTCCGTCGCGGGTCGAGTATCAGCGCTCCAAGCTGACCTTTTTTAGAAAGACACGTTCCCCGGTCGACTATCTCTCCGTCTCCGCAATCCTTGTTCTGCGCGCCCTGGTCAATGCTCTATCCAGCTCATTGGCCTGCGTGGCCACCCTTTGCCTCAACGGCCGTCTGCGCGTGAAGGCCGCGACCTACTGGTATCTTCTGGGCTGGCACCTTCTGCTGCGCCCACCAAGCTGGGGCCTACCGGAAAAGTGTCCTGACCAGGTGCGTCATTAGGCATTGCTTCGTTCCTGCGGGCGCTATGGCATAAGAGAGTTGAGTTGCTGCTATGCTGAATTCCGTCATGGGCACGACCGCAAAGCGCCTTGTGGCGATCGAGCTGGTTCTTTGCGCACTCCTGGCCACCTCGGCGGGTAGCCAGAAGGCCGCGTCCCCTCCAGCGACCGAATCGCGGCCGAGCCTGACGCTCGAATATGCGGGCAACTCCAGGACGTATGAATCGTTCATTCCCGACTTAGAAGGCCCGTTGCCGGTGGTGCTTCTCTTGCATGGCTCGGGCAGAAATGGCCAGGTGATGATCGACGCCTGGAAGGACCTGGCCACGAAGCAGCATTTCATTCTCGTTGCGCCCAACTCCTACGACCCTTCGGGCTGGGGCGTCAAAATGGACCCACCGGAGTTCCTGCATGCCGTGGTTGCGCAGGTCGAAGCGAAGCACGCCATCGATGAAAAGCGGATCTACCTCTTCGGCCATTCCGCCGGAGCAGTCTATGGCCTGATTCTGGCCGTCATCGACTCACACTTCTTTGCAGCGGTCGCGGCCCATGCCGGGGCTTTACCACATGGATATGAAGACGCGGTGTTCGCCCGCGCCGATCGGCGCACGCCCATTGCCATCTGGGTTGGCAGCCTGGACGCCCTGTTTCATGTGGACGATGTGAAAGCGACCAAGCATCTTTTCCAGGCCAAAGGCTTTCCCGTCGAGCTCTCTGTGATTCCAAATCACGACCACAACTACTACGCAATCTCCGATGCGGTCAACGCCAAGGCATGGGACTTCCTCAAGGCTGTTCGGCTTGGGCCCTGACCCCGTCCGGGCAGAATGGTAACCTGCCGGAAGCGCTGGAGTCTCAGGGCGACTTTCGTTTACCCGTGTATGGGCTATCTCCCATCAAGAAACGTGGCGTGTTGTAGCCGCCCATGCGGGGATGTTGGTAATTGACCTCGGACCCCGAAAACCGGTACACTACTCTAGTTTGGCGATTCCTGCCTGTAGCCGTGGATCGGCCGTTCGCCCTGAACTTCGGGCTTGAGCGCACCGACCCCAGGGACCAGAAGTTTCCGCCCGAGCAATTTGATTCAGGAGCGCATCCGCCGCGGCGGTCGAGAGCGCTGGAGGGTTTATGTACGCGGTTATACGCACCGGCGGTAAGCAATACCGGGTCGCTCCCGGCGATGTGGTGAAGATTGAAAGCGTGGTCTCTGACGCTGAGAACAAGACAGTTGAGTTCAGCGATGTGCTGGCGGTCTCAGGCGATGCCGGAACCGTAGCCAAGCCGGCAACGGCCAAGGTGACCGCCGAAGTGGTCAGCAATGGCCGCGGCGACAAGATCCTGGTCTTTCACCTGAAACGCAAGAAGCAGTACAAGAAGCTGCAGGGACACCGGCAGAACTTTACCGAAGTGCGCATCAAGGCGATCGAAGCCGACGGAGTGACCTACACGGCAGCGAGCTAAGAGATTTTCGGCATCCCGGAAGAGCGGGTGCCGCATCCTTCACGGACTTTTGTGAAGCGTGGGATTCAAAGAAATCCAGAGGGAGATTCGGCAATGGCACATAAGAAAGGTGGAGGCAGCTCCACAAACGGACGCGACTCGAATGCACAGCGGCTGGGCGTAAAGGCCTTTGCCGGCGAACTCATCACCGGCGGATCGATCATCATTCGCCAGCGCGGCACCCGCATCAAGCCGGGCGTCAACGTGGGCATCGGCTCTGACGATACCCTCTTCGCCAAGGTCACCGGCCGGGTGAAGTTTCAAGATCGTGGCAGCCGCGGCAGGTTTGCTTCCATCGAGCCCGTAGCCGCGGAATAAGGCATCGCGCGAACCAGCGCTCAAGCACAAAGGCCATCCGCATTGCGGATGGCCTTTCTGCTGTCTCTGAGTCCCTTAGTCCCTAGTCCCTCAGTCCCGGCTCTTACAACTCCGATTCGCGCCGCTTCAGATTCCTGTTCAAGACTTTCTCTACCACGTTCTCGACGTCGGTAAGGAAGAAGCTGTTGGAAGGCTGCTGCACGGCCACCTGAGTTCCGGTGTGACCCAAAGCTGAGGCGATCTCGTTCCAGCGGTAGACCGTTGAGTTGACCGGCATCACCATCGGCTTGCGGGCCGGTTCTGGCAAGGCGCAGTAGACAACCCAGGTGCCCAGAGAAAACAGAATCACTGACTCGTAGACGAATTGCAGCGGCGCCGTCAGGGAGGCGAAGCGGGCCAGGAACAGGGCGACAATCAAGTCGTTCGCCGACATCAGGCCAAAGCCCAGCGCAATTCCGAATGCCAGGTCACGCGCGGAGAGACGAAGCGCGTTCATCCAGAGGCATAGAAAAGCCAGCAGGCACAACTCAAGGATGCTAACCGTGCGCATAAGCCCGAACGCAACGTCGGGGATAAGAAGAAGGCCGCGGTGGGCAAACGATATCGATGAGAACGTAACGATGGCCGAGACCACAACCGCCCAGCGAAAAATGATGACGCCGAATTTAAGCAGGCCCGGCAGGGCAGAGAGCGCGGAGCGAAAAACCTCCATGCAGATGAAATACAGCAGAATCGCGCTGACTATGAAGGCGGCCCAGTAGACGACGAAATAGCCCTGTGCACAAGTGCGCGCGAATTGGTGAGAGGGGAGCAGCCGTCCCGTCTGGCCCAGCATCAATAGCCAAAGCAACGGGCTGGAAACAACGCGCAACGCAAGGTACGCTCCCGTTGCCGGGAACCGCCGATGCAATGCCTTCTTCCAGAACATCAGGCCGAGCGCGACCGACAGCACGAACTCAGCCGCGCTCATCATTGCCATTGCCAGTTGTGAAGACATCACGGTGCGCTCACGATCCTGCCGACTTAATCAGGATAGAGCCGAATGCCCTCTCACCACAATGGGGAATGTCGTTACCCTCATGGCACCTTTGGGTTATGCCGCAAAGGCGCGTTACTTTAGGGTATGTCGGGGCAGCCCGGCAGTCCCGGTGCGCAGGTCGGAACCGGGTTCGCGGCCGTGGCTGACTGGTGGCTCGCAACGGTACGTGTAGAGGCGGAGGACACCGAGACAGCGGCGACGCCGGTGAAGAAGAGCGAGAGAGCGAGGATGCGGATTCCGAGTTTCATCGTTGGTAACCCCTTGGTAATGAATTTGTGTGGAAATCAACCACCCAATATGAGTAAATCATATGCTGTATCTTTGAGTAAGTACACTTTTTTCATATATATAGCCCATAAGTAATCAATGTAGTTACTATAGTCACAATATGGTAAGCCAGGCTGCTCAGTGGAACCGCCTATTTCCGTTCTAACGACAGGCCCTAGAAACCCGCTCCGCATGGTAAAATCGATGTAGGCGAATTCGCAGAAAAGCCCCCCTGTTTTCAACCGTTTACTCCTGAAGCTCCGCACTTGGAATCTTCCCAGCCCGGTGCCTTCCGGCTGAGACTCAACGCAAGTCCTGCGAACGGAATTCTATGGCGACTGAAATACTCGGCAGCATCCCACTTCCTGACATAAACGGCAGTTACACCGGCGACAACATAAAAGTCCTCGAGGGCCTTGAGGCAGTTCGCCTTCGCCCGGCCATGTACATCGGTTCAACAGGCGAGATGGGACTTCACCATCTGGTCTATGAAGTAGTGGACAACTCTGTCGACGAAGCGCTGGCCGGCTACGCCAAGAAGATCGACGTCGTCATCCACGTGGACAACTCCGTAACCGTGGTCGACGACGGCCGCGGCATCCCCGTCGACATGATGACCCTGCCCAACGGCGAAAAAATGCCTGCCGTGCAGGTCGTACTCACAAAGTTGCATGCCGGTGGTAAGTTCGACGCCTCTACATACAAAGTGTCAGGCGGCTTGCATGGCGTTGGCGTGAGTTGCGTCAACGGCCTGAGCGAAGAGTTCGAAGTGGAAATCTGGCGCCCGGAAAAGCCCGGCGATCCAAGTTACACCTACGAGCAGAGCTACTCGAAGGGCCTTCCCACCAGCGCGCTGCAGCAGACCGGCACCAGCAAGCGCCGCGGCACCAAGGTGCACTTCCTGCCCGACAAGTCGATATTCACCGTCACCGAATTTAACTACGACACCCTGGCCCAGCGCCTGCGCGAGATGGCCTTCCTCAACAAAGGCCTGGAAATCACTCTCACTGACGAGCGCACGGCCGACGCCAAGACCGGCGAAGCCCGCCGCGCGGAGTTCAAGTACGCCGGCGGCATCGCCGAATTTGTGAAGCACCTGAACCGCGGCAAGCAG
>JBEKVS010000445.1:0-4565 GCA_049513795.1 Occallatibacter sp.
CGGGCAATAAGTTGGCCCCGGTGCCAACAGCCGATCTCTATTGCACCGAGTATCCGCTCTGGGAAGCGTCTTACCCGTCGATGCACAACCAGGACTGCCGCGACTCTCCGTCCGGTTTGAATGGCGTGCAGCAGAGCGTAAGCGTCACGAAGTTTTCATCCAACTTCGAAATCGACGCGATCAACCTGAAATACTGAGTCGCGCGGTGCAAGAATTCGAGGGCTGCTTCGAGTCCCATATGTTTGAGACTCGGGAGCTGATCCCTGCCACGCCATGATAGTGGCCCCGCGTTTCTTGGCGAGTCGGTTTTTCGGTTTCGCTTGCTATCCAAACTCAGGTCGGCAACCAGCTTCTTCAGCCGCGCGTTCTCATCCCGCAGCCGCTTGGCTTCCTGTGCCTCACTCACTTGGCTCTCGGGGAAAGCAAGGCCACCTGAACTGCGAAGCTGACCGTCACCAGCGCGAAGGGCACGGAGAACATTCTTATGCTCGCCGATCTTCTCTAATGGCCGTCACGATTGAAGAATGGCACACGCGCATCTCTGCGGCGGCGCCTTCGATTTCGCTGTTGATCTCGGCACCGAGAAGCAGCATAAGGCCGCTGATGTAAAACCACGTGAGCAGAATGATAACCGCCCCGAGGGATCCGTATGTAAGAGAGTAGCTGTGAAAGTAGTAGATGTAGATGCGGAGTCCGAGCGAGCAGAGGAGCCAGCCGGTGATGCCGATGGCGCCGCCCGGCGTGAGCCAATGCCAGCAGTGGGTCTTGACGTTGGGCGCCCAATAGTAGATAACGGCGAAAGCCAGGGCCAGAAGGGCCGTTGCCGCAAACCATCCGACCACTCTTGACGTGGTGGCAGCTGCGGCGGCGAGCAGATCCTGGTGGATGCTTCGATGCGCCAGCGCGGCGAGGAAGTCTCCTCCAAGCAGCGACGCAAGGCCTAAGGTGACGATGATGGTGAGGACAATGGTCAGCGCAATGGCACAGAGCCGGGCGACAAAGTAGGACCGGCGATCATCGACTTTGTACACATCGTTGAGCGTGTCCTGAACAGCAGAGATGCCGACCGAAGCGGACCAAATCGCGGCAATCAGCCCGAATGTCAGCTTGCCGGAACTGGCCGCGGCCGTGGTTTCATTGAATGTTTGCAGGACTGCACCGAGGGCCGCCGTGGGGATGACCAGGGCGAGGTAGTCCAGGAGCCGGTCATAGAACTGGTGGGCGGACTGCGCGGCCAGGCCGAGGATCGAACTCGCGCTGAAGAGCGTTGGAAAGAGAGCAAAAAGAAAATAAAACCCAAGTTCGGCGGCGCGGCCGAAGATGCGGTCCAGAAACATGGATCTCCATGTGCGCGCGGCGAGAACACGAACAGGAACGCCTTGCAGATCCCACAGCGAATGCAATGGCCAACGAGATACAAACTCCCACACTCGCTTTTCAGAGCGGCTCAGTTGCGAACCGGAGTTTGGGTACAGGCTGATAAACAATCCTTCAACATCCAGGTTCCGTAGGTTCAGGTTCCGTAGGTTCCGGACATTACACTTGCTTGGATGCCGGTTCGCGCTTCCCCGGCCGCATGAAGGAACGCATTAAAGAAAGCGCATCCGCGCATATGCGCCAGGACCCGTCTGCGCTTTGTGGCCAGCCGAAGCAACTGTCAAACCCGCTCGCGCGAATCGGCATCTTACTCAACCGCTGGAGCGATTTGCATACACCGGTGCGATTGAGAATCTTTGGATATTTCTTTGTCAAGATCAGGAAGTCCGTTCTATGTGCCGCTCTTTGTCCCGTGCGTCTGGCGCTTGCCGCGATGGCTGCGCGCCGCAGCCGTACTATGCGCGCTAACCGGCGCAGCTTCAGCCCTTTCTGCTCAAAGTGGTTCGACGTCCAGCAACCAACCTCCGACGAATCCAGCGACCGCTTCGCAGGCCATTTCCACCTATGAGGGGCAGAATGTAACGGCGATTGAAGTAGCCGGACGTCCGCAATCTGACCCATCGGAGTTCGAGCCGCTCTTTTTCCAGAAGCCGGGCGCACCCTTTTCGACCGACGACGTGAATCGCACGCTTGCCGCGATGAAGGCCACTGGGAAGGCCACAGATGTGCGGGTGCAGGTGGACGCAGAGGCCAATGGTGTTCGTGTTCTGTTCATTGTGGAGCCGGCCGTCTACTTTGGGATCTTTCAGTTTCCGGGGGCGGAGCACTTCACCTATGCGCGCCTGGTGCAAGTCGCCAACTTCCAGCCGCAGACGCCTTTCAATACGACGGATGTGGAACAGGACCGGCAGGCTTTGATCACCTTCTTTCGGCAGCAGGGGTACTTTCAGGCGAAAGTGGACGCGGAGGTCAAGGTGGATTCCGCGAACGGGCTCGCCAACATTCTTTTCGAGTGCCAATTGAATCATGCGGCGAAGTTCGGGGAACTGGACATTGCGGGCGCCAGCGCGGAAGAAATCGCCGTTCTCAGCCGCAGCCTGCAGACGTTTCTGGCACGCGGGCGAGGCGCGGCAATTCGGCCGGGGCGCAGCTACCACTACTCCACGCTCACCAAAGCGACACAATACATGCAGACGCAGCTCGAGAAAAAGGGACTGCTGGGAGCGGAGGTCAAGCTTGCGGGCGCGGAGTACCACGCCGACACGAATCGCGCCGACATTCATTTCACGGTGAAGCCGGGGCCCGTGTCGGTGGTCAAGATTGAAGGCGCACACCTGTGGAGTTGGACGCGCAAGGCGCTGCTGCCCGTCTACCAGGGTGTAGGCGTGGACGAGGAATCAGTGGAGGAGGGCCGGCAGGCGCTTGTTTCCTACTTTCAGGCAAATGGCTACTTCGATGCGGACATTGACGCCCAGCTGAAAACGGAACCAGCCGGCAAGACGGTGCTCTATCAGGTTACGAAGAAAAAGAAGCACAAGGTTGCCGCGGTGGAGTTGTCGGGAGAGGACAAACTGCCGGCATCGGAACTGACGACGCGGATTGTTGTCGAAAAGGCCCACCTGTTTTCACCGGGAAATTTCAGTCAGCAGCTTTTGCGCGCCAGCGTGAACAATCTGAAGGCGGTCTATCAGTCGGAGGGTTTCAGCAGCGTGCAGGTGGCGTCGAGCGTAACCAACCGCGGAGGAGACATCAACGTGCAATTCCGCGTGGCGGAGGGGCCGCGGGACGTGGTGAACTCGCTCACCATCGAGGGCAACGACACGCTGCCCGCAGCGCAGTTTGCGCCGGGCGGATTGAAGGTTGCCGCAGGGCAGGCGTATTCGCAGGCGCACGTTGAAGCAGACCGGGCAAGCATTGTCGCTCATTATTTGCAGGCTGGGTATTTGAACTCAAGTTTTCGCGAAACCGCAACGGAAGTGTCGAAAGCTGACCCGCACCAGATCAATGTCGTTTACCACATCTATGAAGGGCCCAGGGTGATTGCCGGGAGGATTGTGACCCTGGGGCGCGAGCACACGAAGCAGCGCCTGATCGACCACGATGATTCTGACATTAAGCCAGGGCAACCGCTGACCGAGTCGCAACTGCTGTTAGCGGGAAGCAAGCTTTACGAGCACACCGGCGTATTCGACTGGGCAGAGGTTGATCCAAAGCGTCAGATCACCACGCAGAACGCCGAAGACGCGGTGGTGAGAGTGCACGAGGCGAAGAGAAACCAGATTACATACGGCTTTGGGTTTGAAGTGATCAACCGCGGCGGAAGCATTCCGAGCGGAACTGTGGCGCTGCCGAACCTGCCCCCGATCGGCCTGCCGCCGAACTTTACCACCAGCCAGACGACGTTTTACGGTCCGAGAGGAACGATTGAATATACGCGCAACAACGTGGGCGGGAAGGGCGATTCGCTTTCGTTCACCGGATTCGCGGGAAGGCTGGACCAGCGTGGCGCTGCTTACTACATTGTTCCGGATTTTCGCTGGTCGCCGTGGAAGGCAACCACGTCTGCCTCCGCCGATCGCAACGAAGAGAATCCGCTGTTCTCCTCGCAGCAGGAGCTTGCCAGCACCCAACTGCAGCGGCCCTTGGACAAAGCGCAAAAGAACACGCTCTTCTTGCGCTACAGCTTCAGCCAAACGGACCTGACGCGCCTCCTCATCCCAGACCTGGTACAGGCGCAGGATCAGCACGTGCGCCTTTCCACACTGAGCGCAAACCTGACGCGCGACACGCGCGATAACCCGCTGGACGAGCACATGGGCGTGCTGGAGTCGGCGGAATTTGACATGAACGCGACCAAGCTTGGATCGAGCGTGAACTTTGCCAAGTTCACCGGGCAGGCAGCTTTTTACAAGCAGGGCCTTCACAACATTGTGTTCGCCAACAGCCTGAGGATCGGGCTGGCGCAACCGTTTGCCGGCAGCCGCGTGCCGCTCAGCGAAGAGTTCTTCACCGGCGGGGGCAACTCGCTGCGCGGATTCCCGCTGGATGGCGCGGGACCGCAACGCCAGGTGGACGTTTGCAGTTCTGGATCGAGCACCGACTGCAGCAAGATACTCGTTCCCAGCGGAGGCAACGAGTTGCTGCTCATCAACGCCGAGGCGCGCATTCCCCTGGCGATCAAGAAGGGG
>JBEKVS010000446.1:0-4554 GCA_049513795.1 Occallatibacter sp.
TCTCCACCGCCCTCGCCATGGCCTACGCCGGCGCGCGCGGCGAGACAGCCGCGCAAATGGCCACCACGCTGCACTTCACCTTGCCGCCCGACAAGCTGCATCCCGCCATGGGCGCGCTGCTCGAAAGCCTCAACGAGGATCATCCCGGGTACCAGCTGCGCGTTGCCGACGCTCTATGGGCCGAGCAGGATTACAAATTTCTCGACGCCTACCTCAACCTGACCAAAGCCGATTATGGTGCCGGCTTGCACAGCATGGACTTCAAGACCGCGCATGAAGCCGCTCGTGCAACCATCAACCAATGGGTCGAGCAGAAGACCGAAGACAAAATCAAGGACCTGCTCCCCGCCGGTTCGCTCACGCCCGACACGCGACTCGTGCTCACGAATGCCATCTACTTCAAAGGCGATTGGCTGACGCAATTCAACAAAGCTGCAACGGCGGACGAGGATTTCCATCTCTCTTCAGCGCAGACGATCAAAGCGCCGCTCATGCATCTCGAAACAAAACTGCGCTACGTCGATGGTGGATCGTTTCAGATTGTGGATATTCCTTATAAAAGTGGGGAACTGTCCATGATTGTCCTGCTGCCCAAGGACCTTGACGGCCTTTCCGCTCTGGAGCACTCGTTCACGGCAGCAAATCTTGAGCAATGGCTGGGTACCTTGCAGGGACAGCAGAAGGTCATCCTCACACTACCGAAGTTCAAGATGACGCGGCAATTTGAACTGGGCGGCACGCTCAGCGCGATGGGCATGGGGCAGGCGTTCAGTCCAAGGTCGGCAGATTTTTCCGACATGACCGGCCAGCGCGATCTCTGGATTTCTTCGGTGGTGCATAAAGCCTTCGTCGACGTAAACGAAGAAGGTACCGAAGCCGCGGCAGCAACGGGGACGGTAATGAGGTCGATGGCCATGTCCCGCCAGCAGCCGCCCGTTGTTTTCCGCGCCGATCATCCCTTCCTGTTTCTCATCCGCGATAATCGCTCCGGCGGAATTCTGTTCATGGGTCGCGTCGCAGATCCGACAAAGTAGTCAGCTTCCGCTACAGAAGCTGGGTGCCCCAGGTCTCGTGCTTGAGACCTGGGAAATCGCAGGCTCATCAACTCCTCACTTACTCAGAACTTCGCTTCCGGCAAGCTGACGGGTCGAGCTTCAATCATGGCTTCAATCTTGACCAGGTCATCGAGAACATTCGCAGCGACCGGTGCATCCACCTGCACCACGGCTAGCGCCTTCACGGGTTTCGGTCCGCTGCGTTCGCGCCCCAACGCGAAGTTGGCGATGTTCACTCCGTGCTCGCCGAGAATCGAACCAATGTGTCCGATGACTCCCGGCACATCGAAGTTGCGGCACACCAGCAGATTGCCTTCGAGGGGCGTTTCAATGTCGATGCCGTCGAATTCAAGCAGCCGCGGTTGCTCATCGTGAATCACAGTCGCCGTCGCATGGCTCGAACCTGAGGGCGTGTGCAATTCGATTTGCAACACGGACGCCGATCCGCCGCGATGGGACTCGGTTTTCTCCTCGTGCACGCGAATGCCGCGCTCCTGCGCAACAGCCGCGGCGTTGATGCGGTTTACATTCTCCGAGCCTTGCAGCAGGCCCTGGATGGCTGCGTTGCGCACCAGCTCCGTCTTGGCTTCGGCCAGGGCGCCGCCATAAGTGAGATGGATCGCTTCAATGCCGCCTCTGCCGGCCTGCGCGAGAAACGATCCCAGCCGGCCGGCAAGGTCGATATACGGCGCCAGTACCACATATTCCTCGTGCGTCAGCGACGGCAAGTTAACGGCATTCTGCACCACGCCCAGTTTCAAATATTCACGCACCTGGCGCGCGATTTGGATGCCGACCGCCTCCTGTGCCTCGGCCGTCGAACCGGCGATGTGCGGGGTGAGAATTACATTGTCCAACTCGAAATAGGGCGAGTCTTTCAATGGTTCAATAGAAAATACATCAAGGGCCGCGCCGGCCACATGCCCGCCCTTGAGCGCGGCCACCAGTGCCGCATCGTCAATCAACTCGCCGCGCGCGCAATTGATAATGCGCACGCTCTTCTTCATCGCCGCCAGGCTTTTGGCGTTGACCACGCCTGCCGTCTGCGGCGTCAGCCCCACATGCAGCGTGATGTAATCCGAACCGGCGATGAGCTCGTCGAGCGTCACCAGCCTGATCCCGTTCTCGCGTGCTACCGCAGCCGACACAAACGGATCGCTGCCGATAATCTCAAGACCAAAGCCTTTCGCCCGCTTAGCTACTTCAAGCCCGATGCGCCCCAGCCCAAGAATTCCCAGCGTCTTGCCGCGCAGCTCCGCGCCCTGCAGGTTCTTCTTCTCCCACTTACCGGCATGCATTGTGGAGTTAGCCGCAGTTACTTTGCGGGCCAGCGCCAGCATCAGACCGATGGTCAGCTCGGCCACGGCAACAGCATTCGCCCCCGGCGTGTTCATCACCACAATGCCACGCCGGGTAGCCGCATCCGCGTCAATGTTGTCTACGCCTACGCCGGCGCGCCCTACAACGCGAAGCTTAGGCGCGTGCTGCATCAGCGCATCATCCACCTGCACAGCAGAGCGCACCACCAGCGCGTCGGCATCGGCCAGCGCGGCCGCCAGGCCATCGGGCAACTGGTCGTGAGTCAGCACCTGCCATCCCGGCTCCGCCGCCAGCACAGCCAGCGTTGCCGGAGAAACCTTCTCCGCCAGAACAATCTTCATTATGTCTCCCTTGTCCTTTTGCGCGGCTTCATATTCATCGAAGCGGATGCCTTGTTGCTCGCATAGTAACTCGAACATGCGCACGACCGCTGCATGCGGCTTACCCTCGCCGCGTTCGTAGTTAGTAATCGAGTTAGGATGCACGCCCAACCGTTCCGCCATCTGGTATTGATAGAGGTCTAGCTGCTTGCGCGCGATAACCAGCTTTTCTCCGAAAGTTAGTTCAGCCATAAGATCAGCTCCTAGCTGCTAGCTTCCAGCCGCTAGCTCAAAACAAGAAATCGTGTTCCATGCTTGCGAGTTACTCTGTCGCAAGCATGGGAGTCTACGAATCCGAAACACCGCATGAGGCCCACATCACCCGCGACCAAGCTAGCAGCTAGAAGCTAGCGGCTAGGGGCTGCTTCTGCAAACACTTCCTGTGCCGCCGCGACCGCCTGCCCGTACACCACCGGCAATCCCAGCGTGTCTTTGGCAATATGCTCCATCGCGCCCAACAGGGCGACGGTGTCCAGATAATCGAAGAAGCCGAGATGCGCCACGCGAAAGATCTTGCCCTGCATCTCGCCCTGGCCGTTGGCGATCACCAGACTGAACCTTGCCTTCAGCGCCCTCACCACGTCGCTCGAGTTCATGCCTTCGGGTACCGCAACCGCCGTAGCGGCAGCCGCCGGCGCCGTGGGCGCAAACAGCGTGAACCCCAGCGCGACGAGGCCCGCGCGCGTCGCCTCAGCATTCACCTGCGCGTTGTCGACGAGCGCAATGCGGCCCTTTTCCAAATCGCCGCCCGCCTGCCCGGCAATATAATCGAGCGCCGCGCCCAGGCCGGCGATCAGCGCCACCGCAGGCGTGTACGCGCTCTCGCCCTTCACGGCGTTCTTGCGCTCCTTGCGCAGGTCGAAATAGTAGCGCGGATTGGTAGACTTCTCCATCGCCGCCCAGGCCTTTTCGCTCACGCTCAGATAGGCCAGTCCAGGAGGAATCATCACCGCCTTCTGCGATCCGCCAATCAAAACATCGATGCCCCAGCCGTCCACGTCGAAGTGCGTCGTGCCCAGGCCGGTGATGCCATCCACAACCAGCAGAGCGTCGCTGCCCGCATCTTTGATCAGCTTGGCAACTGCCTCAACATCGTGGCGCACAGCCGTCGAAGTCTCCGTCGCCTGCAGATAGACCGCCTTGTGTTCCGGCTTCAAAGCGGCCTTCACTGCGGCCAGGTCGAAAGTCTGTCCATAGGGCGCGGAAACCACGTCCGTCACGCATCCGAATGCTTTAGCCAACCCCGTCCAGCGCTCGCCAAACTTGCCCGCCGTCAACACCAGCACCTTGTCGCCAGGCGAAGTGAGATTCGAGACCGCAGCTTCCATCGCCCCCGTCCCGGAACTCGACAAAAGCAGCACATCGTTCTTTGTGCCGACAAAGACCTTTAGCTGGGCCAGAACTTTCTGGTAAAGCGCGCGAAACTCCGGCGTTCTGTGGTGGATATCTGCCGCCGCCATGGCGAACTGGGCAGCAGGAAGCAGCGGCGTAGGGCCGGGCGTAAACAATCTCGTCTTGCGAATCATGATTTCTCCTCTTCTGGAGCGGGAATGTGCCAGAATCTCAGCCCAAATTCCATTCTGCGCCGATCACATAATACACAATTTTATTGTTTTTGTGAATTGTTGCCCACCCCGATTCTGCGGAACGGGCAAATTAGCGCTCAATCTTGAAATGGGAACCGGTGAATCGCCCATTAGCTGGAAGCAGAGCGCATCGTGTGCTTTGATTGGCTCTGAAGACGAGGAAATGACGAGGCAAAGACGCCGACGGCCGGGAAATGGATCTTTCAAACTTCC
>JBEKVS010000447.1:0-4548 GCA_049513795.1 Occallatibacter sp.
TCAAAGGAAGACTTTCGTTATCTGTTTTGTTTGCCGATATTTACCGCTTTGGCTTGCAGCGATGCTACGGGGCGGGTGTATCCATTATTGCGCTTCTCCGAGTAAAACGAATGCTGGTACAGATCGTGTTACTCACGGCCGATTTAACAGTTGGTATAGCTAGGGCGAATCGAGGTCGCAGACGTAATTATCCAGGTGACTCTAACTCTCCGACTGTGCGGGTGACTCTCTCGCAACCGTGTCAAGCTCCGAGATGAGCGCGAAAGAAACTGCTCACCATGGAAAAGACATCCTGCTCCGGGTTGCAGCCCCAAGCCGCCCTGTCTCTGCTGCGCGTGGATCGATGAACGGTCAAGGCCCCGTACATCGCGCGAGCCAAATTGGAGTTGTTGAGGAACCCATGCTTGAGGTTCTCAATCAACACCAGCGTCGCCTCGTTACCCGCGTTGCTCAGCGCGTCGAATAGATACCGGCTCTGTTGACAGGGGATCAGCGCGTCTGCCTCGCCATGCAGGATCAAGAATGGCGGAGCTCCGCGCTTGACGTAGCGGACCGGATCGGCAAGGTCGACCTCGCGCGGCGAACTCGACACTGGGGTGCCGAGCAGGCGAGACTCGAACGAATCCGGATCTCCGGCAGGAAGCACGTGACCGATTGCAAGGCTCTCTGCGTCTGTCCCCGACACGGAGGTGGGCATGTTCGCCCGATCTGCATCGATTCGGGCGAAGTTAGTCGGCCCATATCCATCCACCACGGCCTGCACCGCCGACGAGAAATCCGAATGCTCTTCACCGACGAATTGATTTTCACTTGACAAGGCAGCGCAGGCGGCAAGGTGTCCGCCGGCCGACGAGCCCCACAAGCCGATGCGATCGCCATCGAGACCGAATTCGCCGGCCACGCTACGCACCCAGCGCACCGCCGTTTTGACATCTTCAACCGGAGCCGGGAATTTCGCTTCATCGCTAAGGCGGTAGTCGATGCTCACGACCGCAAGCTTCGATCGCTGCGCAAATGCGCGGAGGTCGGGAGCAAGCCGGCGGTCTCCGAATCGCCATCCGCCTCCGTGCAGCCACAGCACGGTCGAGAGCGGTCCTGACGTCGCGGCCGGGATGTACAGATCTGCCAACCGCGCGGATCCTCCGACGCGGCTGTACACTTGGTCGGCAACCAAGCGCACGTCGAGATCGAGTTCGCCCATCGCTTTTTTCTCAACCATGCGCCGCTTGAGGCGGCGGTCCGCCGGGTCTCTCCAAAAGCGTTAAATCAAGCTCGGAAAGATGCTGAATCACGCGATCGAAGCGAAACGGCGGTGGAACCAGCGGATAGCGGTATCCATCGAACGGCACGCAGAGATAGCGGAAGAACGGCTCAAAATCTCCGGGCGTTACGAATCCAAGAAACCTGGTGTCATGTTTCTTCAGTTGGAAGGAATGCGCGGTCTTCGGCGGAACGTGGAGAAAGTCGCCGGGATCGAGCGCGATGAACCCATCGCCCGCGAACATTTCCATCTGCCCGTTCAAGCAGTGGAACAGCTCCGTAACCTTTTCGTGACGATGACGCGGGATCGGCATTCCAATCGGTCCTTCGGTCAGGAGCGCGATGAATACGCCGTTGCTATGAGTGGAGTTGCCGAGGATTGTGTAGACCTGATCGCCCGCGATCATGCGCTCACCTTCGCTGGCGGCGAGAACGAAGGGCACGCATGCCTCAGGAGTGGCGGTGAGCTTTGCAGACCGAACGCCATCTCCGTTGGGCGATGTGTTCACCAATTCGGTGTCTACATCTTCGCCGAGCGAATTCCAGTCCACTGCATCCGTGCACTCGGCATACACGTTGCCTGTGTACGGCTTGCCGAGCCGTGCGTAGGCCTCGGCCGCGGGGCCGCCGAAGGTCCAGCTCAGCAGCTTTCCACGGTGATCGGCAAACTCGTAGCCATGCGGAGTTCCCGGCGGAATATTTACATAATCGCTTGCAGTGAGCAGGTAAGAGCTCTCGCCCAGGGTAAGCGATATAACACCCTCGAGGACGAACAACGCCTCATGTGTCCTACTATGGCGGTGGACCGGGAACTTTGCTCCCTTGGCGCCGGAGAGAATCGTGCCCGCGGCTGGCTGCCCCAGTTCCTCGGGCCTCGCGATCCGTGTTGCAAGGTGATTCGCGAACGTGTAGCGGAGCCCTTCCCCTGCGTCGAGCTTGTATGGAGCCTGCAGAGCAGGCAATTCATTGTGGTGCATTGGATGGACCTCGTTGTTAGAGCCCGCATGAAAAGGAAAGCGACGGTACCGGTGCGTACCGAGCGATTTTGAAATAGATATCAAAGGTGAGAGATATTTGTAAAGAACCAAATTCCGAGCAAGAACGGCATTGACAATTGTTTGGTACGCGGCGGTACCATAGGAATCTGAAATTCCCCGTCCCGCACCCTCCATTGGGCTTTTAACTTCAGGATGGCGTTAACCTTGAGCTCAACCCGTCATAAGGACCTGGCATGAAACTAGCTTCCTTTTCAGTTCAAAACCGGGAAACATGGGGCATTATCGAACCGCCCTTCGTTCTTGATCTTGGCGTTGTTCTTGCGGAATCGTATCCCGACCTCAAGTCGTGGATCGCGCGAGGAAACACGGACGATCTGCGGTACGCGAGCGCATCCGCACCGCGATTCAACCTCGACAAGATCTCCTGGCTCCCGGTCATCCCCAACCCGGAGAAGATCTTATGCGTGGGCCTCAATTACGAGCTTCACCGCAAGGAAACAGGCCGCGCGGTTGTCGAGCACCCAACCATATTCACGCGATTCGCCAATTCGCAAACCGGCCACATGACCGACATCCTCAGGCCTCGCGTCTCCGCCAATCTGGATTTTGAGGGCGAGCTGGCGATGATCATCGGCAAGCCCGGACGGTATATCTCAAGAGAACGCGCATGGGATCATATCGTGGGTTACGCATGTTACAACGATGCAAGCGTTCGCGATTGGCAGTATCACACGCATCAGTTCACGCCCGGCAAGAACTTTCCTCAGACAGGCAGCTCTGGACCATGGATGGTGACGCCGGACGAGTTGCCCGATCTTGCTTCGCGTGGGATCATGACGCGTCTCAATGGCGAAACCGTGCAGCAGGCGAAGCTCGGCGACATGATCTTCGATCTTCCGACTCTGATCGAATACTGTTCATCCTTCAACCCGCTGTTTCCGGGAGATGTTATCGTCACCGGCACACCGGGCGGTGTGGGCGTAAAACGTAATCCACCTCTCTGGATGAAGCCGGGAGACGTGGTTGAAGTTGAAATCGATGGAATAGGGGTGCTGCGCAACAGTATTGCCGACGAGACGGAGACGTTGAGTTAGCCCAAGCTCGCTCGTGCGGAAGGGCTCGCTCAAAACGTCCGGCCGGAGCATCTTCATGAATGATTTCCCCATTCAAGCAATTCGCAGCGTCGAACTTGGCGTGCCTGACATCGCGCGAGCAGAAGCCTTTTACACCGAAACCTGGGGATTGCGCGTTTGCGCACGTCAAGGCGAAATCGTCTACCTGCGCGCCACCGGAACCGATCATCACGTGCTTGCGCTGCATCCTCACCCTTGCGCGGAAATTCTCTCGGTCAGCTTTCGCCTGCGGTCAGCGGAGGGTCTCGACCACATGGCCGATGCGGTGACGTCGGCGGGCGGGACGGTGATTGCAGCACCAGCTCCAAACTCCGAACCGGATGGGGGAGTCGTTCTCACTGTCTCTACGCCTGAAGGCTTCGTCCTTCGTCTCCACCACGGAGATGCGGTACACAACGACGGAATCGCGAAAGGGGGTTTCCCGCTGCGGCTGTCGCACGTCAATCTGAATTGCAGTGATATCGAGGCAAGTTCCCGGTTCTTCCTGAATGTGCTTGGATTCGCATTGACCGATCGATCGAAGGCCATGGCCTTTCTTCGCTGCAACGCCGATCATCATGCTGTTGTTCTCGCAGACTCCGGCGTAGACGGCCTGAACCATGTGGCGTTCATGATGCCGGATTGGGAGTCGGTGATGCGCGGCTCGGGGCGCGTGATCGATGCCGGATTCGCGATTGGCTGGGGCGTTGGCCGCCACGGACCGGGCAACAACATCTTCGCTTACTTCGTCGATCCCTTCGGATTCGTGGTCGAATACACGGCTGAGGTTCTCGAGGTCGACGACAGCTATCAGCCGCATGGGCCCGATTACTGGGTTTGGCCGCCGGGGCGCACCGACCACTGGGGAATTGCGCCGCACAAGCCCGAATACGTCAAGAAAGCGCAGCTGGCAATTCGATTCGCAACACCTGTTAATCGGGACTCAACACGAGAATGAATCTGAGACCCGAATTCGAGGTTGCGATCGTGG
This sequence comes from Occallatibacter sp., assembly GCA_049513795.1. GTDB lineage: Bacteria > Acidobacteriota > Terriglobia > Terriglobales > Acidobacteriaceae > Telmatobacter. Next base: position 4,362 of record JBEKVS010000447.1, read on the forward strand.
GCTTTGGTCCGGTGGGATCGATTGCCGCTTGCTGGTTAGGGCAGGCAGGCGTGAGAACGCTCGTTCTCGACAAGAGCCGGACCATTTGGGACATTCCCCGAGCCATGGCTCTGGACCACGAGATCCTGCGTGTCTTCCAGACCATTGGAGTTATCGAAAAAGTGTTGCCGCACACAGCGCCGTTCGG
>JBEKVS010000448.1:0-4541 GCA_049513795.1 Occallatibacter sp.
GGCGGAGAAACTGTTCGTCACCGGCGGCGCAGATGCCGGTGACGGAGGCAGCGAATAGTGCCGGAAAGCACTTGGCTATGGCTTGATGATTTTTTGACAGGAATGCAAAATAGCCGCCAAGAAACGGGGTTATTGATCAATATTGCTCACTTAATCCCGATCTAGAAATGTTCCATCAATAACAATACCCGGCGCACCCAGACTTGTGAATTACTTCCTATACAATTGGGCATAAGGGTGGGCGAGTCGCCACTCTCTGAGGATGTCTCATCGAATGGCTTCTGTGTTCACCGCACCTGCTCAGCCCGCCGTCACAACCGAAGGTCTAACCGTACCGATTCCAGCGTCGCCGGAGCCGGTGGCTGCTGCAGCGACGGTTCACACTGTGCCTGCACGTCTTGAGATTCACATGGGAAAGGCCGCAACGGTCGGCGAAGGCATCAACTGGCTGACCCTCACGGTGGTGGCCGTCTTCCACCTGGGCGCGCTGGCTGCGTTGTTCATGTTCAGCTGGCAGCGGCTGGCGGTGATGCTGGTGATGTACGTGGTGGCCATCAATGTGGGCATCGGCATGTGCTATCACCGCCTGCTTACACATCGCGGCTACCAGGTGCCCAAGTGGCTTGAGTATCTTATGTCCATCTGCGGCACGCTTGCCCTTGAGGGCGGGCCGATGTTCTGGGTTTCGACGCATCGCGTGCACCACCAGCTCAGCGACCATGAAGGCGACCCTCACACGCCGCGCGAAGGCGGATGGTGGGCGCATACCGGCTGGATTCTCTTCGGCAATGCCCTGCATGCGCAGACTGAAGTTTTGCATCGCTACTCGCCCGATCTGGCGCGGGACCGCTTCCATACCTGGCTGAGCAAATATCACTGGATTCCTCTTGTCGCCAGCGGCGTGGTGCTGGTTGCCGCGGGATGGCTCATCGGCGGACTGTCCAACGCAATTGGCTGGCTGCTGTGGGGAGTGTTCATTCGCGTCACGCTCGGCCTGCACGCTACCTGGCTGGTGAACTCCGCCACCCACCTGTGGGGCAGCCGGCGGTTTGAAACGCATGACGACTCGCGCAACAACTGGTGGGTGGCGCTGGTGAGTGGCGGCGAGGGATGGCACAACAACCATCACGCGCATCCGGTTTCCGCCAAGCATGGCCAGGCGTGGTACGAAGTCGACCCCAACTACTGGGGCATCTGGCTGCTCTCCAAGGTTGGGCTGGCGAAGAAGATCCGGCTGGCGAAGTACGACAAGAAGAATCCCAAGCCGGCTGGGGCGTAGACGAGCACGCGCGACAAGGCATTTCTTTTTTTGCTGTGTGGCGATCCCACCCTAGCCGCAAGAACAAAGACGCGGCGAGGGTGGGGCACCCGCAAATCGCACTCCCTCTACACCTGCGTTGCATCGGTTTTTCAAAGCAAGAAGGGCGGCCTTTCCGCATGGGATGGCCGCCCTTTTGTTGCTCGGAGATTTGCAACGCTCCCGATCTCTTCGCTTATTGCTTGAATCTGGCGCGCACCCACAGGGTGCCGAAGACGGGCAGGGCCACGGCCAGCACAACGACTCCAGCCGGGAACCCGACGTAGAGGTAACTGTCGGCGTAGTTGACTGTGTGGTGGCCGAAGATGTTCCACGCCAGCAGCGAGAAGATGGCGATGGCCGTGGATGCGAAGAAGGTGAAGAAGCCCGATGCCAGACTCAGCAACAGGCTGGTAAACAGGCCAAAGCCCTCCAAGGGAAAGCCAAGAACCTTGCCACCGCCGGTGCGTCTTGCCGTTGCGAATTCGGCCATGCCGATGGACCCTCTTCGTCTAGAATACAAGTTCAGTGTCTACCAGCGCACAACTCGAACTTTGGCCGGCGGAAAAAGTCGCCGCCCTGGTGAACGTGGCCCAGGCTGCCAACGGAATTCACTTCGGCGCGTGGGGTGAGACGCGCGTCTCCGAGGCTGACCTCGAGAAGCTGGTCGGCACCGTGCCGGCAACGCTGTCCGCAGCCCTGGCGAATCGGGTCTACTACTTTGTGCCGCTGGCGATTGCGGACACCGGCGAGGTGATGATCGCTCCCGCGTACACGGTCGATCTGGGCGACCGCGCCATTTGCCATCGCAATGCATCGGTTGGATCAACGGAAGCGGTTTTCCTGTCGACTCGCCTGGTGGAGGACCGATTCGGCCTGGCCTTCGAGTTTTTCATCAACGTGGCGCATAACTTTGTTGAGGCTGCGGGCGTGCCGGAGAGTTTTTCCGCGCTGGCGTGGTCGCAGGCCGAGGCCCAGGTGCGCGGCGAGACCAGCCAGGACGCGTGGGAGACGCGGCGTCGCGCGCAGGACGTGCGCGAGCCGGATATTCGAGAAAAGGACGGACGAGGCGGTCAGAAGATAATCGATGAGCGGTCGCGCAATACCTACTACGAGTCGGCCTTCTCCGATGCCCTGGCCGTGTATATGCTTTCGTTGGCGCTGGACTTCGACTACCACGATTTGCGCGAGCGCGACTACCCGCTGCTGGCCGCGCCGGCGCTGGCTGAGCGGCTGCGGCACGTGGCCAGCCTGTTTCCGCCGAATGCAGGCTACGAGTTTCAGATTCTTTATCGGCGCAAAGGATAGCTCGCTAGGCAGCCAGCGCCGCGTTCACCAGCTTTTATTCTCGCCATCCTGTTGCAGTGCATATACTGCGATTCGCGGACAAAGAGGAGATTCCATGCCCCTGCACAACACACAGGATCTGAAAGCAGACCCTAGCTGCGCAATCGAAGCCGATGTGCACGATGCGGAAACGGAAACCTATCGTTTCCCTGACACGGCGCTTGACCCGCAAGCCGTCTATCAGACCATTCACGATCAGCTGGTTCTCGACGGCAACTCGCAGCAGAATCTGGCCACCTTCTGCACCACGTGGATCGAGCCGGAGGTGCAGCAGATCATGGACGAGTCGGCGGACAAAAACATGATCGACAAGGATGAGTATCCGCAGACGGCGGCCATTGAAGAGCGCTGCGTGCACATGCTCGCCGACCTGTGGAACTCGCCTGAAGCGGCCAGCACCATTGGCTGCTCGACTACCGGCTCGAGCGAGGCGGCTATGCTGGGCGGTCTGGCGTTGAAGTGGAACTGGCGCAAGCGGCGGCGCGCACAAGGCAAATCAACTGACGCGCCGAACCTGATCATGGGCCCGGTGCAGGTATGCTGGCACAAGTTCTGCCGCTATTTCGACGTGGAGATTCGCGAAGTTCCCATGGAAGGCGAGCGGCTGCTGCTCACGCCCGAAGAGGTGATCAAGCGCTGCGATGAAAACACCATCGGCGTGGTGGTGACGCTGGGCGTGACGTTCACGCTGCAGTACGAGCCGGTGCATGCGATCAGCGTGGCTCTCGACAAGCTGCAGGCGGAGAAAGGGCTCGACATTCCCATTCATGTGGACGGCGCGAGCGGGGCGTTTCTCGCGCCGTTTCTCGATCCAGATTTGCTATGGGATTTTCGCCTGCCGCGCGTGAAGTCGATCAATGCGTCAGGGCACAAGTTTGGTCTTGCGCCGCTCGGAGTGGGCTGGGCGCTCTGGCGCGAGAGGCATGACCTGCCGGAAGAACTGATCTTCGAGGTCAATTACCTGGGCGGCAACATGCCCACGTTCGCGCTGAACTTTTCCCGGCCCGGCGGCGAGATCGTCTGCCAATACTACAATTTTCTGCGTCTGGGCAAAGAAGGCTATCGCGCCATACAGAGCGAGTGCGCGGAGCTGGGACGATATCTTGCCGGGAAGATCGGCGAACTGGGGCCGTTCCGAATCATCTACGACGGCCAAGGCGGAATTCCCGGGCTTTGCTGGGAGTTGAAAGACCCTGCTTCTTCACCTTTCACGCTCTATCAGTACGCCGATCTGTTGCGCGAGCGTGGCTGGCTGGTTCCGGCTTACTCCATGCCGCCTGACCGCGAAGACCTGGTGATTCAGCGCATCCTGATCCGGCATGGATTTACGCGGGAGATGGCGGACACGCTGCTGGTGGAGATGCAGAGCGCGCTCGAGCACTTCGATAGACATCCCGCGGAGCCATCGGAAGAGTTGGCCGAAGCAGCCAGTGCGCACAACCATTCGGGGCGCTAATTCGGCCCGGCCCGTATCGTGGTCATCGCCCCGGTGTCAGGGGCCAACGATCACATAATCCACGTATCTTCCGGGCGTATTCCTGAGGCCAGTGGGCGCTTTGGTCATAAGATTGTCCCGCACTTCCAGCTTTCCCGATGGCTGAATGTTCCACGAAGCAAAGCTTGGATGGTCCGGTCCGTTCACGTTTGCATAGAAGGCGGCGTAGAGGATAGTTCCATCCGCGCTAACGGCTAATATGTAGTTCGGGCTGGTACCCGAGTATGCCCGATCGGAGTCCGGGATGGGCGTGGAGTAGAGCAGCTTCAATGAACCCGTACTCTCAATGCTGTAGGTGTAAATGGTGCTCGTCTGCGTGACGCCGGGATCGCTGCCTCCATTGACGGCGCCCAGGGCGAAAACGAATTTGCCGGTGGTGAGCAGGGCGTACAGGTTTTGTGG
>JBEKVS010000449.1:0-4541 GCA_049513795.1 Occallatibacter sp.
GCCCGCACGCGCAAGGGCCCACGCAAGGGCACAGTGGCCGGCAAGAAGAAAGCGACGGGTAAAACCTAATGGCCAAACCAGAGCAGAAAGCCGGCGCGGGCAAGCCGGCAGGCAAGGCAGGCAAGAACAAGAAGTTCAAGAAGCGCGAGCGCAAGAATGTGCCGTTTGGCATTGCGCACATTCAAGCCTCGTTCAACAACACCATCGTCACCATCACCGATCCGGTGGGCAACACGCTCAGCTGGAAGAGCTCCGGCTCGCTCGGCTTTCGTGGTTCGCGCAAGGGCACGCCGTTTGCGGCGCAGCAGGCAGCCTCAAATGCCGCCAGCGCTGCTCGCGATCACGGCCTGCGCGCCGTGGATGTGCGCGTCGCTGGACCGGGATCGGGCCGCGAATCGGCCATTCGCGCCTTGGCAGCATCCGGAATCGAAGTGCGCTCCATCCGCGACGTGACGCCAGTGCCGCACAACGGCTGCCGTCCGCCGAAGAGACGCCGCGTGTAAGAAAGCAGCTATCAGCTTCTAGCCTCTAGCTACTAGCTCGCCATGCTCAATCGAAGCCGAGTGGCTTTGGAGTTTGCGGGATAAGCTAGCGGCTAGAAGCTAGCAGCTAGTAGCTGAAAACAAGGGCCGGGACGAAGCACCGCTCTCAGGAGCACCGCGTAAACCGGCCGTCATCCGAAGTCAGGAGAAGTAGAAGAAATGGCACGTTATACAGGACCCGTCTGCCGCCTTTGCCGCCGCGAAGGCACCAAACTTTTTTTGAAGGGCACCAAGTGCCTTTCCGACCGCTGCCCGATCGAGAAGCGCAACTTCCCCCCCGGCATGCATGGCAAGGATCGCAAGGCCAAGATTGTGGGCTATGGCCTGCAGCTGCATGAGAAGCAGAAGGCCAAGCGCATGTACTTCACGCTCGAGGGCCAGTTCCGCGAATACTACGAGAAGGCCAACCGCGCCACCGGCGTTACCGGCGAACTGCTGATCCAGCAGCTCGAACGGCGTCTCGACAATGTCGCCTACCGGCTCGGCTTTGCTATCTCGCGCCGGCAGGCTCGCCAGGTGGTTCGTCACGGCCACGTCACGGTCAACGGCAAGAAGGTGAACATTCCTTCCTACCAGGTGAACGCCGGAGACGAAATCGCTATTCGCGAGAGCGCCAAGAAGCTGCTCATCGTCGAACAGGGCTCGCAGTATGCATCGCAAAATCCCGTCCCTGTGTGGCTCGAAATGAACTTCGACACCCTCACCGGCCGCGTGCTTTCACTGCCCAAGCGCAAGGATATTAACCTGCCGATCAACGAACAGCTGATCGTCGAACTGTACTCGAAGTAGTGGGACAGCTTCTAGCTTCTAGCCTCTAGCTTCTAGCTTTTTCGTGCCAAGCCGATGACGTTGGCTTGCACGGAGAAAGGCTAGCGGCTGATGGCTAGCAGCTAGAAGCTGCATTTCAGAAGTAGTAGGACAGCTGCTAGCTTCTAGCCTCTAGCTTCTAGCTTTTTCGTGCAAAGCCGATGACGTTGGCTTGCACGGAGAAAGGCTAGCGGCTGATGGCTAGCAGCTAGAAGCTGCATTTCAACCGAAGGAGAACTTGCGCGGCCGCCGCAAAATGCATCGCGACGTACTTGCCGCGCGGGAAAAGAGAAAACGATATGTTGTGGAGAGGATTTCAGAAGCCGAAGCGCCTGGCAGTCGATGCCGAGACGCTCACCGACACATTTGGCAAATTCAGCGCCCAGCCCTTTGAGCGCGGATTTGGCACCACGATCGGCAACGCCCTGCGCCGTACTTTACTTAGTTCTATCGAAGGCGCCGCAGTCACCGCCATTCGCATCGAAGGCGTGCTGCACGAGTTCCAGTCCATCGGCGGCGTGGTCGAAGATGCAACCGACATCATCCTCAATCTGAAACAGGTTCCCTTCAAGCTTGTGGGCGATGGTCCGAAGGCGCTCTATCTGCGCGCCGACCAGCCCGGCGTTGTCACCAGCGGCATGATTGAAGCCGATGGCGACGTTGAGATTCTGGACAAGAATATCTATCTCGCCACGCTGTCTGAAGGCGGCAAGCTGGACATGGAGATGCGCCTCAAGCGCGGTCGCGGCTACATCTCCGCCGATAAGAACTTCGACGCCGACCTGGGCCTGGGCTTCATCCCCGTCGACTCCGTTCACTCGCCGGTTCGCCGCGTGAACTACGTTGTTGAAGCTGCCCGTCTCGGCCAGATCACCGACTACGACAAGCTCACTCTCGAAGTGTGGACCAATGGAGCCGTGCTGCCCGCCGATGCTGTCGGCCTGGCTGCCAAGCTGCTCAAGGACCACATGAACATCTTCATCAACTTCGAGGAGGAAATCGAGCACGAGTCGCGCGGTGAAGACGGCCGCCTGCCCTTGCGCAACGATAACCTCAATCGGTCTGTCGAGGAGTTGGAGCTTTCGGTTCGTAGCTACAATTGCCTGAAGAACGCCAACATTCAATCCATCGGCGAACTGGTGCAGAAGACCGAAGCCGAGATGCTCAAGACCAAGAACTTTGGCCGCAAGAGCCTCAACGAGATCAAGGAAATTCTCGCGCAGATGGGTCTGTCGCTGGGCATGAAGATCGACGAGAACGGCAACCCGGTCCCCGGACCCACCAGCATTCCACCCGCCGCCGCGCTGGCCGCAAGCTATGGCCGCTACGACGACGAAGACGAGCCGCTGGATTCGGTGGATTTGCAATTGCCGACTGAGACAGAGAACTTCTAAAGGACAGCTATCAGCTTCTAGCCGCTAGCTTCTAGCTTGAACGTGTCAGATTCAACCGGAGTCGGCAAGATCGAAACAGCTAGAAGCTAATGGCTAGAAGCTAGAAGCTAAAAATGGAAAGAGAGCAGCATCATGCGCCATCGCAATGCAGGATTCAAACTCGGACGCAACACCAGCCATCGCCGCGCCCTGTTGCGCAACCTGGTCACGTCCGTACTCGTTGAAGACCGCGTGGAGACGACCGTGGCCAAGGCCAAGGCGGTTCGTCCGCACGTCGAAAAGATGATCACCTTGGGCAAAAAGGGCGATCTGCACTCGCGCCGCCAGGCGCTCAGTTTTCTCATGACCGACAAAGCCGTCGATCGCCTGTTCGATACCGTGGCTCCACGCTACGGTGATCGCCAGGGCGGCTATCTGCGCATCGTGCGGACCGGGTTCCAGAAGGGCGACGGGGCCGAAAAGGCCTTCATTGAGCTACTGGGTGCGGAGAAGCAACTGGACGCCAAGCGTCAGAAGCGCGACGACGTGAAGGCCAAGAAACGCGCCGAGCTGGAAAAGCAATTGGAAGAGAGCAAGAAGGAAGAACCGGGCGAAGCGGCTGCCTAGCGCGGCTTGATGTCCGCTTCGGCTTTCGGTGAAAGCGGTCGGCGAGCGCTGGATGCATCCGGCGCTCGCTCCTTTTGGCCGCGCATTGTGGCGCGGTTCGCGGACGAAGCCCGTCTGCCTCAGCCTCTTCGCTTTCGCAGCACCCAGGTTGTCATGCATCGATAATCCTGCACGATGGTGGTTTTCAACGGGTCGACCAGCACGGCATTCAATTCATCGGTCAAGCTCAGCAGCATCTCCTCGTCCACCAGAAACCACTCCGAACCGTCTCCCACTACAAAGATGTCCTTCCGCACCTGCTCAAAGTCCATTCCAATCCTCGAGCCCAGGCGGCAGAACAGCATCCCACCCGGCTTCAATACCCGCCACAGTTCCGTCAACATCGATCTGAAATGCTGCTTATCGCGCGCAAAATGCAGAACCGAGTTGCAAATTACCACATCGGCAAATCCGCTCGAAAACGGCATGCCTTCAATCGGCCCAACGCGAAAGTTCTCTTCGCTCAACCCCGTTTGGAGCGATCGGGAAAGCTGGCGCACATGGTCCACGCCAGCCGCGTCCGCGTCCAGCGCAAAGACCTCGCATCCAGCGCGAAGCAGGTAAACCAGGTTGCGCCCATACCCGCATCCGGCATCGAGCACGCGCATCCCGGCGCCGATATTGCCCCGTAAAATCTGGTCGAATACGTAAATGTCGATCTGCCCGAATTGTTCCTGGATGGTGAGCGCCACACTTCCTCCGCACTGTCGAATGCAATATTCCGACTCGGCGGACGTCTATCAGTAAATGCTAGCCGCACACCGGCCGTTGCATGAGCCGTTGGCCCGTATAGGCCTAACTGAGAGTTGTATCAGGCTTCGGGACTCGCGTGCGCAGCCGCCGGCGAACCGACATTGACTCGCGGCCCCGGCAGGGTGAGGATAAACATTGACGGATCCGGAATTCCCCATTGGAATCCGGCTCAGACTGGAGCGCTCTCGATGACCCAGGAAACGATCGCACGGAACGACAGCCTGATTCCTGCCCAGCCCTTGCCCGATCGCGCGCAGGAGTTTGCGGAGCGTGTTCACGGACTGCTGGATGGCCAGCCTAAAGATGAAGCGACCGTGGCCAAGGCATTCAATGGCTTGGACGAGATGCTGGACCTGATCGCCGCAGGGCTCTACAACATTGCATCCATGCTCGTCGGTGA
>JBEKVS010000450.1:0-4530 GCA_049513795.1 Occallatibacter sp.
CGGGAAGTACCGGGGATGACGGCGCAAGATACCCTGCTCTCGGTCACCACCCTGTCTTTTGACATTTTCGGTCTGGAAATATGGCTACCGCTAACCTCGGGGGCCAAAGTGGTGATCGCGTCCGAGGACGTGGCGAGGGATGGAAAAGAGCTTGCCGCCCTGATGCGGCAGAGTGGGGCAACTGTAATGCAAGCCACTCCTTCCACCTGGCGGTTGCTGCTGGAGGCCGGATGGGAGGGCAATTCTCATCTGAAAATCCTGTGCGGGGGTGAAGCTTGGCCGCACGAGCTGGCCGAGCAGTTGCTGGCGAAGTGCTCTGCGCTTTGGAACATGTACGGCCCCACGGAAACGACAATTTGGTCCGCCGTACACAAAGTCCGGGCTGGTATGCCTGTTTCGATCGGGCATCCGATTGCCAACACCGAGTTCTATGTGGTTGATTCGCACCTGCAGCCGGTGCCGGTGGGAGTGCCGGGCGAGTTATTGATCGGGGGTGTGGGTCTGGCGCGTGGTTACCTGAATCGTCCGGATTTAACTGCCGAAAAATTCATTGCTGATCGCTTTCGCACCGATGCCAGCTCGCGCCTGTACCGTACTGGCGACTTAGTGCGTTACCGCGAGGACGGCACCCTGGAATTTCTGAGTCGACTCGACCAGCAGGTCAAGATTCGGGGATTCCGAATTGAACTGGGGGAGATCGAGAGCGTTTTGCGCAGCCATCCGGCAGTGCGCGAAGCGGTCGTGGTGATGCGGGAGGAACGAGAAAAGGAACTCGTCGCCTATGTAGTCCTGGCTGAAGAGTCGTCATACGCAACGGCTGAGCTGCGAGATTATCTCACACAGAAACTACCTGCCTACATGATTCCATCAGCGTTTTCCGTGCTGGAGAAAATTCCCTTGACGCTCAACGGCAAGGTGAATCGCAGGGCTTTAAGTGGTGCGGATTACACCCGGTCTAAGAGGCAATCGGCGCAGGATTTGGTCGTGCCCAAGACTCTCTTGGAGATGCAGTTACTCCAGATTTGGCAGCGCATCCTTGGTTCCCGAAACATCGGTGTACGCGATAACTTTTTCGAAATAGGTGGGCATTCGCTGCTAGCCGTCCGCATCATCAATGAGATCAACGAGTTGTTGGGTGTCAACCTCACTATTCCAATATTTTTCTTAAATCGATCCATTCAAGGCATTGCACGAGCTCTTGAAGAGGAGAAGAACCGCAACGCGGTTCCAACATTAGTGCCATTGCGCCCTTCCCACACTGAAGGAACTCTTTATTTTGTTGAAGCCTCGATGGGAATGTGCAGATTGGCAGAGCGCCTCGGTGCATCCCAGGCGTCGTTTGCCGCGGTCGTACCAATTTCTTCTGCGGTCCTTGAGGCCGCCGTCGAGGGTCGCTCAGCCGATCTGCCCAACTTGGAGGCTATGGCTGCGCCGTATGCAAAGCTGATCGGTACTCATCAAGCCTCGGGACCCTCGGTGCTGATCGGACACTCATTCGGTGGCGCGCTGGCCTTTGAAGTGGCTCATCAACTCCAGCGACAGGGCAAACGTGTCGACTTTGTCGTGCTGCTGGACGCGAGTATGCGGGCGCCTTGGTGGGATCGGCTGAAGAAGTTAACCTATAGGCGCACGTGGTCGGCCATAAACTGGCGCCTCGGACTTGTAACGAACGCGGCGGTGGAACGGGCGCGGGCGCTGTTTCAAAGATCGCCTCACAACCCGGGTCCGGTGACTTCTGATTCGGTGCGTCGGCAGTTGTACCGGCCCTTCGCTACCGTGCCTTGGGAGATTCTCCAAAGGGTCTACGCCAAGGCGTCCCATTCGTACCGAGGCCGGCAACTCAAATCCTGCGGGATTTTGTTCCGCGCTCAAGAAACAGATCGATATGAACACTTTGCAGACATGGGATGGGGGGGGCTGTTCAGCGAAGGATTAGAAATAATAACCACGCCAGGAGATCATATGTCATTGCTCGAGGATGCTAACATCGATCACCTCTGCCATGCACTCCAAGAATTCCTGGCTCGCCTGGCTAATCGCTGAGAGGCTCAACGCCTTTTGGCGGTTTAGGCTCCTACCGGAATGACGCAGAACCGCCGAAATCTCTTTGCATTGAAAACTTCCTCTGGAGCCAGAGAGGGTTCGGCAGCTAGGTTGAAATTTGGGGTAACCGTCTTTGACGGGGAGAGATCATGGAACGCGAAAGAGTACTGATTCTCGACACTTCGCTTCGCGATGGCGAGCAAGCGCCGGGATGCAGCATGAACATTGAAGAAAAGCTGCTGCTCGCCCGGAAACTCCAACTATTGGGGGTCGACATCATTGAAGCCGGTTTTCCGGTCGCGTCACCTGGCGACGCCGAGGCGGTGCGGCTCATTGCCAGCGAAGTGAAAGGCCCGATTATCGCGGCATTCGCTCGTTGCACCGAGAAGGACATTCACGTGGCTTGGGAAGCGCTGAGCCAATCCCCGCGCCCGCGCCTTCACACGTGTCTTTCGACCTCGGACATTCATCTTACCTTCGATCTGAAAATCAGCCGGGAGGAAGCGCTGCGTAAAGCTGCAAACATGGTGGCCTACGCGCGCTCGCTTTGCGCCGACGTCGAGTTTTCCGCACAAGATGCTACCCGTTCTGACCCCGGCTATTTGTGCGAAGTGCTCCAGGCGGTGGTGGAAGCGGGAGCGACTACGCTGAACATTTGCGATACGGTAGGCTACTCTACCCCGACTGAATATGCTGGGTTGATCCGCACTATTCGAAATCGGCTGCGGGACGCCGAGCACGCCGTCCTATCGGCCCATTGCCACGACGATCTCGGCTTGGCCGTGGCCAATTCTCTGGCCGGTGTTGAGGCGGGAGCGCGGCAGGCCGAGTGCACGGTGAACGGCATCGGCGAGAGAGCCGGGAACGCTTCCTTGGAGGAGATCGCCATGGCGTTGCACGTCCGCCGTGATCTCTATTCGGTCGAAACTGGCATTCGCCACGAGGAGATTTACTCAACCAGTTGCTTGCTAGCGAATATCCTGGGATTCGAACCCCAACCGAACAAAGCAATCGTGGGACGGAATGCATTTGCACACGAAGCCGGCATGCATCAGCACGGCATCCTCAACAACCCGCTGTGTTACGAAATCATGACGCCGGAATCGGTTGGTGTGCCTCCTAACCGCATTGTGCTGGGCAAGCATTCAGGACGCAATGCTCTTGCCCATAAGCTCAGGGAGATGGGACACGACCTTTCCGCTGAGACAATCAATCACGTTTACGATGAGTTTGTCCGGCTCGCCGATTCGAAGAAGAAGATTTACGATCAGGACCTGCTATCCATCCTGATTGCATTGCGCGCCAAGATGCCTGTTTCGACGAGTGTGTCTGGCACCCGGCCATCACCAGGAATCTCGTGAGCACACGATCGTTGGATTGCCAGGTGGCTGTAGTCGAGTCTGAGTCCCAAGGACTTTTCTCAAGTATCCAATCGAAGCTCTTAGGAGTGATCTGCGCCTGCGTTCTGTCGGGCATTCTCGTGGCGGGACTATGGCCGTTTCACGCTCCTCGGAACGCGGTCAGTTGGTTGGGTGAGGGGAACGGTCTCCTCTTTGGCAAGCACGGCAGCATCGTGAGCGCGAGTCCATTTCAGACTCGTACCGTACAAGCAGACGATTCCTGCAGTCTGGAAATATGGCTGAAACCGAGCCGGATCGATTCCCGGGCAGGGGGCATAATTCTTGCGTTTTACCTGCCGGAGAGTCGAGTCGTCCCGTTTGCACTGCGTCAATTTCGAGGCGGTCTCGTGCTGGAACACAACAATCAGGACACCTCCGGCAAGAAAACCGAAATCTACGTCGGCGATGTCCTTAACGTCCAGAAAGCAGTCTTGGTGACGATCACATCCAGTGAAGCGGGCACGGCCACCTACGCGGATGGCAGATTGGTCAAGAGAGTTGCAAACTTTGCAATTTCAAGTCAGGACCTGACGGGTCAATTCGTCATCGGCAATGCGCCGACAACCGCCTATAGTTGGTCTGGACAGTTGAAAGGACTAGCGATTTACAATCGCGAGCTTTCGGCGGCTGAAGTCTCCCAGAGTTTTGTGGGCTGGACGAATGGCGTTCAGCCAGATTCGGCAAAGGGCCAAGCCGTTGTTGCTCGCTATCGTTTCGATGAAGGGCAGGGGAACGTGGTCCGCAACGAAGTAGATCCATCGACCAACCTTCTGATTCCCCAACGCTTCTTCGTCTTAGATGAGCAGTTTCTAGAACGCCCATGGGATGAATACCGTTCCGGTTGGCGTTACTGGAAGGACGTGGCTGTGAACGTCGTCGGCTTCATTCCTCTGGGATTCTGCTTCTATGCCTATTTCTCTAAGGTTCGAAAGGTTGAACATCCCGCGGCGCTCACCATCACTCTTGGATTTGCTGTCAGTCTGACGATCGAAGTCCTGCAAGCATTTCTTCCGACCCGAGACTCCGGCATGACCGATCTCATCACCAATACATTCGGGACTGCGGTCGGGGTGATGGTATTCAGGCA
>JBEKVS010000451.1:0-4510 GCA_049513795.1 Occallatibacter sp.
CGATGGGTAAAAGCGTGTAGCCCGCATCTTCCATCACCTCGATAAAATCGCGCTCCAACTTCTCTGCGCCGGGGAGCTTGCCGTTGCGGATTTTGGTGGCGATCTCCCACGCTGACGCCGCGGAGACCAGAATCACGTTCCCTTCATCGGCGACGATCTCGCGCGCCCGCTCGCTGAGGTCGGATGGTGAGAGAGTCGCCCAGATCACAGCGCATGTGTCGAGCAGGACCTTCACTCACAACTCCCGCTCGCTTGCCTCTCCACTCCAAAGCCGCAGTTCTTCCTCATCGAGCGGTTCAAAGAACTTCTCGGAGAGGACAAACCCCGGGGTCTCAAGCGCTCCCAGCCGCTTTTTAGCAACCGGCCGAATCGGTTCGAGGCGAGCGACGGGAGTGCGCGACCTGCCCGAGGTGATCATGACAACCTCGCCTTTCTGCACCGCCTTAACCAGCTGTGAGAGGTTGGTCTTAGCTTCGAAGATGCTGGCGCTGATCATGATCGCTCTTTACCTGCTAACTAATCTTAACCAAGTTTGCGAACATTCGCAAGAGACTGAAATCCTCGGACGCCTTGTTCTAGCGCCCCAGAGCCAGCGAAGGCTCCGCGGAAAGGCCAGGCGCGGCAAAGTCCTTCGCCACAAACCGCGGCCACGCCGCTGCGCCAATCATCGCCGCATTGTCCGTGGACAGCGCCAGCGTCGGAAACGAGACGCTGACGCCACGTCGCTGTGCCTCCGCAGCAAACCGCGCCCGTAGCTCGCGATTCGCCGCCACTCCCCCGGTTGCCAGGATGCGCCGCGCGCCCAGTGATTCTGCCGCCGCGAATGTCTTCTTCATCAAGTCTCCGACCACCGCGTGCTGAAAGCTGGCGATCAGGTCCAGAGTCGACTGCGGACAGAGCGCCAGCGCCTCCTCGTGCGATTGAGGAGGCCGGACCGGCGCCGATCTCTTTATCCCTTGACGCGTCTCCCCGATTTCGTCCTGAATCTCGCCCTTGATCGTGCCCTGAATCGCATCCACGCCCGCCGCATCGAATTCAGCCTCGCTCGGGGCGCCTTGGAAAAGCACCCGATGCCGGGTCTCTGCTTCAGCGCGCATGTCGTGCAATTCCACATAGCGGAGCACCGCCGTCTTGATTCCCGAGAACGAGAACAGGAAGCGCGGATCGAGTTCGGCAATCGGGGACGTGCGAGCGCCCTTGGTGCGCGGAGCCTTGCCGCCCAGGTGCAACTTCGTCTTGATTCGGGAAAAGGAAAACGGCACAACGCTCGCATTGCCAAACCGCGCCAGCGCATCGATCCAAGGCCCGCCCGGATATCCGAGGCCAAGCAGCTTGGCAACCTTGTCGAACGCCTCTCCCGCCGCGTCGTCAAGCGTTCGCCCAATCAGTTTGTAATGCCAAGTGTCATCCGTCGGCCGAGCAAGATATAGATGCGTATGCCCGCCCGAAACCACTAGCGCCAGCGCCGCCTCATCATCAGCGTCCGAAGAACCCCCGGGTGTCCCAGACCCCGCCCCGAGCCTGTCGAAGGGTCTCGAATCTGAGATCTGGGAATCTGAATTCACTAATCCTTTCCTCGCCGCCTCCCGCTCATTCAGCAACACTGCGTGGATATGTCCTTCCAGATGATTGACTGCAATCAGCGGCAGTCCCGTCGCCAGCGCCAACGCCTTGGCGTACGTGATGCCCACCAGCAGCGCCCCAGCCAGCCCCGGCCCCGAAGTCACAGCGATCGCGTCCAGGTCACCGAGCGAAGCCCCAGCCTCAGCCAGCGCCGCGCGCACCACCGGCACAATCGCGCGCAGATGCTCCCGGCTCGCCAACTCCGGAACCACCCCCCCAAACCGCGCGTGCGTCGCAATCTGCGAAGCCACCACCGACGACAGCGTCCGCGCCCCGCGCTCCACAATGGCCGCGGCCGTCTCATCGCACGAGGACTCGATGGCGAGAATCAAACCTGTTCCGGGCACCAGTCCAGTTTACCGGCCTCGAATGAGCACCACCCAACCGATTAAGCTCAAGACAGGCTAATTCGCGACAACCCATGCCGCCTGCAAATCGCAAATTCGAAGCAGCTTTGAACATCGTTGCTAAGCTGCGCGAATCGGGATACGAGGCTTACCTGGCCGGTGGCTGCGTGCGCGACCTGCTGCTGGGCCGCGAGCCAACCGACTTCGACGTAGCCACCAGCGCCACGCCCGAAGTGGTCCTCAGCCTCTTCGAGCGGACCTTTGCCGTGGGAGCCCACTTTGGCGTCGTCCTCGTTGCCACCAGCGATGAGGCAGACGCGGGCTTCGCCGCAGAAGGGGGGTGCGGACCTTCAGGCTACTTGACCACCGAAGTCGCCACTTTCCGCTCCGACGGCGCGTACTCCGATGGCCGCCATCCCGACGCCGTTCG
Source organism: Occallatibacter sp. (assembly GCA_049513795.1). Taxonomy (GTDB): domain Bacteria; phylum Acidobacteriota; class Terriglobia; order Terriglobales; family Acidobacteriaceae; genus Telmatobacter. The sequence goes on from JBEKVS010000451.1 coordinate 2,401, forward strand.
CTACACCACCAGCCCCGAAGAGGACGTAAAACGCCGCGACTTCACCATCAACGGTCTGCTGCTCGACTGGGTGCAGGGTATGGGCTTCAGCCCGCACATCTCAGACTTCACAGAGACCGGGGCTTCAGCCCTCGAGCGAACTTCCTCGCCGAGACCCGCCCATCCTCTCCGCTCCGCCGTCCTCGATTTCGTCGGCGGCCTTGCCGATCTGGACGCCAGCATCATTCGCGCCATCGGCAACCCCGCCCACCGTTTCGAAGAAGACCACCTCCGCATGCTCCGTGGGGTCCGCTTTGCCGCGCGCTTCGGCTTTTCGCTCGAACCTGCCACAAAGAACGCCATGCGCGCCCTCGCGTCCCGCATCGAAGCCATCAGCCGCGAGCGCATTCGCGATGAGCTGACCAAAATGCTCACCGAAGGCCATGCCCGCCGCGCCTTCGAACTCCTCGATGAAACCGGTCTTCTCTCCCAAATCCTGCCCGAAGTCGCCAGGATGAAGGGCGTAGATCAGCCCCCGCAATACCACCCCGAAGGCGACGTCTGGGTGCACACCCTCGGCCTGCTCAGCCAGCTCGAACCAGGCTGTCCGGCGACCCTCGCCTGGGGCGCGCTGCTGCATGACGTCGGCAAGCCTCCCACCTTCCGCCGTGCACCAGACCGCATCCGTTTCGACGGCCACGTCGATGTCGGCGTGGCCATTGCGGCGGATATCCTGCGCCGCTTCCGCTTCTCCAATGACGAGACGCGCCAGATTCTCGCCCTGGTCGAAAATCACATGCGCTTCGCCGACGCCGAGCGCATGAAGGCCTCCACGCTGAAGCGCTTCTTCCGCCTGGAAAACTTCGCCGAACATCTCGCCCTTCACCACATGGATTGCCTGGCCGGCAGCGGCAATCTCGACCACTGGCGCTTTGCCCGCGACAGCTGGGAAGCCATGCCGGTAGAGACCGTGCGCCCCCGCCCCCTCATCACGGGAAGGGAACTCATCGCCGCCGGCTACATCCCCGGAGCCGCCTTCAAACAAATGCTCCACGCCATCGAAGACGCGCAGCTCGAAGGCGCCATCTCGACGCCCGAAGAAGCATTGCAATTACTGCGCGCGCGTTTTCCCCATCCGTGAGGCGGAAACGGCTCAATGGCCTGAGTGCGCCAGTTTTCTGACTGTGTTTTTCCCTCGAGTTCGAACGATCAAACAGAGCTTTCTGCTCCCGGAGGGACCCGTCGATAATAGCCCAGGGCAAGCGTAGCGCAGCCCTGGGAATGCGTCCGAGCCAACCCCGCCGCCCCGGAGGGTGCGGCTCGAACGCTCATCTCAGCCCGACTTCTCGCTCGTGCAATCCTCTCGCTGACCGTTAACCGCCGGCAACGAGCTAAACAAAGCCCCAACGGCTATAATCGGGAAGAACTCCGCTCGCAGAATCCGGTAAAACGAGCTCTCTTACCCGCCCTTCGAGCCGTATCGCTGCAAGCCCGGCCGCCCAACAATGAAGACCGCAGAACTCATCCTCGTCACCGGCGCCACGGGCTTTTTGGGTGTGCGCCTGGTGCGCGAGCTGCTCGACCGCCAACCCGACGCCGCGCTGGCCCTGCTCATCCGCGACCGTCCCGGTCAATCCGGCCAGCAGCGCGCCGATCAGTTCATCGCACCCGCCGACCGTCATCGCGTCCAGGTCTACTCCGGAGATGTCGGCCATTCCAATTGCGGCCTCGATCCCGCGGCTTATCAGCGCCTCTCCGGCGAGGTCACCCGCGTCATTCACTCAGCGGCCACCGTGCGCTTCGATCACTCGCTCGCCGAAGCCCGCGCCATCAACGTGGAAGGCACGCGCCGCGTCCTCGACTTCGCCGCCGCCGCGCCCAACCTGCGCAGCCTCGCCTATGTGGGAACAGCGTATGTGGCCGGTGAGCGTTCCGACCTTGTGCGTGAAGACGAACTCGCCATCGGCCAGGGCTACCGCAACACATACGAACAAACCAAGGCCGAAGCCGAAGCCCTCGTACGTTCCCGCCTCGAATCCATGCCCGGCGTCATTCTCCGCCCCAGCATCATCGTCGGCGACTCCCAAACCGGCGCCACCTCCAGCTTCAAAATGATGTACTGGCCGCTCAA
>JBEKVS010000452.1:0-4509 GCA_049513795.1 Occallatibacter sp.
TTCAAGCCGGCGTTGATTCCTGGCAATTCCTTCTGCGTGAGTTTTTGAAAATCATCGATCACATCCTGCAACTCATGCCCGATCGATTCGGTCCTCGCGACCTGGTAGTCCGTGGGCTTGCCGTCATATCCATTGACCGCGCCGTAAAGCTGGCCTAGCAATTCACGAATGCGTTCCTCGCCGGTGATCATGCCGCCGGGCTTAGTCGCGACAATCTTCCCGCGCAGAGCGTCGCAGTCCGCGGCGAGTTTCTTGAGCTCCATGCCCAGTGGATCGCTCTCGGAGAGTTTGGCTGCCGCGGCATTGGCCGCGTCGCGCACCCCTTCGATTGCCTCAACTCCATAGGTCATGTGCTCCAGCAGCTTGTATAACTTCATGGCGAGTTCGAATTGCGCCTTGCGTTCGTCGATCGAATACTTGGCGCGCGGATCCATCGCTACCTTCAATTGCTCGGTGTAGGTTTGATCTCCTTTGGTCAGCTTCACGGTGTAATTGCCGGGCAGCACGCGAGGCCCAATCGCCGCCTCGCCGAGCACTGTGGCTGCGGGGGCGACCGCCGGCGGCCGCATGTGCATTCCCCAGCCGGCCCGGTTCAATCCGCGACGCTTGCTGCCTGCCACCGTATCTACCAGTTTGCCGTCCTGGTCGAAGATCTCAATCTTCAAATCGCCGAAGATGTGCCGCCCTTTCTGGTAGTAAGTTATTTGAGCGTCAGAGGGCCGGTTCCTGCCGTGAAAGCTCTCATCGCCTTCCACCCAACCACCACTCACTTCGAAGTACTGGATTGCCGGCCGCCCGGGAATGAGCGTCGCCTCTTTGGTCATTAATTCCGGCGTGAGCGCGCGCAAGGGCGAGATGTCGTCGATGATCCAGATGCCGCGCCCATGGGTGGCCAGCACCAGGTCGGATTCGCGCGCCTGGATTGCCATGTCGTCAACCGGCACGTCGGGGAAATCCGATCCTTTGTATTGCGCCCAGCGTTGCCCGCCGTCAATCGAAATCCATAGCCCGAACTCCGTGCCCAGAAAAAGCAAGTTGGGGTTGACCGTGTCCTCCTTGATGACGTGAGCAAATCCGCGCACGCCGCTGTCGAGGGCTGGAAGCGCCTTCCAGGTCTGCCCATAATCCGTGGTCTTGTAGACATAAGGCTTGATATCGCCGAACGTGTGCCGGTCGAATGTGGCATATGCGGTGGCTTCATCGAAGCGGCTGGCCTCAATTGTGGTGACCCACGAGTTCTTTCCCAACCCGCTGATGTTCCCCACCACGTTGGTCCACTTCTTGGCGCCGTCCCGAGTCACCTGCACGTTGCCGTCGTCCGTGCCGGCCCATATCACTTGGCCATTCCGGGGCGACTCGGAGATGGAGTAAATCGTGGTGTGCATCTCCGCCGAAGAGTTATCGACAGTTACGCCGCCCGACTCTTCCTGCTTCTGTTTCTCAGGATCGTTGGTGGTGAGATCGGGTGAAATGCGCTCCCACGATTGGCCGTGGTCGCGCGAACGGAATAGATACTGGGCGCCGATATAAATGGTTCCCTTCTCATTTGGGCTCATGTGAATCGGCGTGTTCCAGTTGAAGCGCAGTTTCTTCTCTGCATAGTTCGGCCAGGGATGAAGATCGCGCGTCTCATGGGTGTAGCGATTCTCGCGGCCAATCGTGCCACCCTGGGCTTCCATATAGAGATAATCGGGGTCGGAGGGATCCTCAAACATCCAGAAGCCATCGCCGCCGTACATGTTTTCCCAATTCGCGTTGGCCACGCCGCCTGGAAACGAAGACGCGCCTACCCACGAGCTGTTGTCCTGCAAGCCTCCGTAGACGCGGTAGGGGTCGGCGTTGTCGAGGCTTACGTGATAAAACTGCGAGACGGGAAGATTCAACTGGTGCTTCCACCGGTTGCCGCCGTCTTCGCTGCGCCACAAGCCACCATCGTCGCTGGCGAGCACAACGTTTGTGTTCTTGGGATTGATCCACACGTCGTGGAAGTCGCCGTGTGCCGATCCTGAAACGACGTTAAAGCTCCTGCCTCCATCGTTGCTGAGCAGCAGGGCTTCGTCAGGCTTGAATATCTTTTTTTCATCCTTGGGATCGACGATCAAATTGCCAAAATAGAACGGCCGCAACACCATCAAGTTGCTGGCGTCGAGCGCGGTCCATGTCGCTGCGCCGTCGTCAGACCGGTAAAGTCCTCTTCCTTTTTCCGCTTCGATGTTGGCATAAACCACTTGAGGTTTAGAGGGCGCCACTTGTAGCGCAACCCGGCCCCACGGCTTGGGAGGCAGTCCCTTAGCATTGCTGTCGTTGACTTCGCTCCAGTGCGCGCCGCCGTCGGTGGATTTGAACAGGCCGCTGCCCGGGCCTCCGGAGCGAAATGTCCAGCCTTGACGGCGGAAATCCCACATGGCCGCGTAGATCGTCTTCGGGTCCTGCTTGCTGCTCGAGATCATGGCACAGCCGCTCGAGCCATTCGCGCCGGCCAGCACCTTGCCCCAGGTCTTGCCACCATCGGTGGAGCGGAAGACTCCACGCTCGTCGTTCTCGTCCCACAAGTGTCCGGTGGCGCAGGCCAGCACATCATTGCCGTCGCCTGAATTCACGAGGATCTTGGCGATGTGCTCGGAATCCTTCAGGCCAACGTTGGTCCAATTCTCCCCGCCGTCGGTCGACTTATAGACGCCGTCACCTACTGAAACGCTATTGCGCAGCCAGGCTTCTCCGGTTCCCACCCAGACCGTCTTCGAGTTTGTGGGATCGATCGCCACGGCGCCAATCGACTGCACATCTTCGCGATCGAAGACCGGCTTATACGTCGTGCCACCGTTGACTGACTTCCATACTCCACCGCTTGCCGCACCAACGAACACGGTAATGCGTCCATCCTCTTCCACGGCATCCAATGCGGCAATGCGCCCGCTGATGATCGCCGACCCGATGTTGCGCGCCGGCAATCCAGAGACCGCGGCTGCGTCGAAACGGTAGGAAGGCTGCGCCACAACCGAACACGCTGCGAACAGAAGAGCGGCTACAGAGTGCAACGCGATCGAGGCCGGCGAATATGGCGAAAATCGAGCGGATGTATTCATTTTTTCGAGTCCTTTTTTCAGCGAGAAATTCCGCTTCCAGGCATCGGCACGGCCGATCTACTTCTTTTCCGCGGCAGTTGGAGTTTTCAGCGAAGCGGGAAGAGCAAACTCGACGGGGTCGATCGTCGCATTCACTTCCAGCTTCTGCACGGTCGTGGTCGAGTCCTCGGGATGGTCTTTGGTCCCTTGCGATATCGAGAACGGAAACATCACCCCGGCGACTGGTTTGTACGAACCGAACCCCATCACGCGTTCCCGCACCGAGCCACGGATGAATTGCTGAATCCCTCTGCGAATCTCCATGAACGTATCGGGATCGAGGTAGTCGTAGATAATGTCGCCGTTCTTCAGCGTCACTTTGAGACGCAACGCGTCGTCCCCGTCCACTACATCGTGGCCCAGATACTCGACCGTGCTGCCCTTCTCTTTGTAGTCGATCAGTGGCCCGTCGATGTCGGCGTCGAGCAACAGGTCGCGTAGGTCGTCCTCGCCCATCAACTCCGGATCTTTCTTCCCGCCAAACGGCCGTATCTGCCAGCCTGACGTGCCGTCGTACGCCTGAACCTGGGTCATCCCCTGAAGCGTAGCCGTCTCCCGGATCAGGTTTGGACGCACATTCTCCTGGCCTACGGCAGCTGTGAAGCCGCCGCCAGCTTCGTATTTCGCGGTAATCCTGACGGTCTTGATCGCGTTCATCGCATCCGGGCCGCCCCTGGCCTGGATGTTCTTGGCGATCAGTTCGTCCGCCGTCTGCGCATGAGAAAAAACACCATAGAGGCATAGAGCAGCCAGCGCATTCAGAAGGTGTCGCATGGAACAATCTCCTCGGTAAGGGACTCGCTGAACTCCGGAAGCGGAGATCGCAATCTAATCTGCGCCAGAGGTATTTGTCAAGCCAACGGGCGCTGGCGCCTGGCAAGGAACTGGGCGCCCCTCTTTGTACCAATCGAAACGGCAAGCCGCTCTATGAGACCAGGTACTGGTTCCAACGCGCACTCGAGGTGTCCGGCGTCAAAGAATTCACCTGGCATGACCTGCGCCACACGGTGGCCAGCCAAGAAGAGGTGGGAGATGCGCAATCGATCTCCCACCCCTTCCTCTTTGATCCGCCCTGACTACTTTGCCAGTTGAGTTACGACATCGTTCAGCACCTGCGTGCCTTCCAGTTTCACGGCATCGAGCAGTGCGGGGTCGAGCCCAAGAGCGGTGAGGATCGTCGGCGCAACCTGCGTGGTCTGCGCTGCCACGGAGACCGTCTGCGCGGTGAAGGTTGGGTTGGACACCAGCAGCATCACGTTGGTGTCGTCATGGGCGAAGCCGCCGTGGTCTTCCACCATGGCGGTGCTCGCGGAGTAGGTCACACCCACGTTGGGAGACACAATGATGTCCGGCGTGCGCGGAACTTCGCCTGGCTCCCAGCCAC
>JBEKVS010000453.1:0-4500 GCA_049513795.1 Occallatibacter sp.
ACCCTGCAAGGTAATCAAGATCCAGATGAAGCTTGCTCGTTGACGTGAGGACAAGCGGTTCGATCGTCGTGCACCATGCAATGCCGCCTTCATCTAGCCGATAGAACAGCCTGCGAACGCCGATGTAATCGCGGGCGAGAATAAGCTGCTGCTTGTCATGATCCCAAAGGGCCAGCGCCCAATCGCCCATAAGTTCCGCGAAACAAGTCGTTCCCCATTTTTCATAGGCGGCAAAGACGAGATCAATGTCCGTTGGGATGTCGCCAAAGTCTCCACACACCTTCGAGCGAATCTCTTCCCGGTTGTCGAGACGGCCATCCCAGGTAAGAATTAATCCGCGACGGACTAGCGGTTGAGTTTCGAAGTGAGATTCTGGCGTCGTGTGGAACGCACGATAGGCAATTCCAAGGTTATAGGCGAGGTGTTCTGCTCCGCCGTCCGGCCCAATGCGATCGATCCCGCGGGCCAGTTCGTCTAATTCCCTTCGGTTCACAAGGTCTCTCGGGTCAAATTTGAAGATGCCGGCTAGACCGCTCATCAGCATTCCTCCAATACGAGAAAGTTCTCGCGCGATGCGAGCCGGTCATTGATGATTTGCCGGTCCACTTCTACCCAGGCATGGGCCTTGAACGGCATCTTTTGCGCTCCGATGAGCATGTGAGCCATGATCCCGTATGAACGGAGTAACCTTACGAACACTGCTGAGCGCTGCAGGCATAACACCCGCTTGGGGTAAAAACAGCAGGCGAGATCGAGGGCGACAGTGACGGTTTCAATCGCGTTCGAGTCGGGTGTCGTCCGTCTCAATGGGAAGCCCTTGACGCGCCGATGGAGGGCGGCGAAGTCGTGGTGTGACATGAAGACGTCGTGAGCGATGAGGTCGAAATACGTCCGCAGAACAAGGCTGATCCTAGTCATGACAAGGGAACCTCCGGAGAAGAGATTTCGAGTTCTGCAACGAGAAAGGTGAGACGATCCGTCAATGCACGAATCCGCTCTGTGAGCGGTAGAACTGGCTTATGGCCGCGTGTCTCTGTGTAGTCGAGCAGGATCGGATGTTTCTGCGAAGCCGCCGATCTCAACCGCGCGATCATCTTACGAGCGTGCAGTGCGTCGCACCGTTTATCGCGATCGCCCGAGATGATCAGAACGGCTGGGTAGGTCCTTCCCTGCTTGACGCGGTGATAAGGGGAAAGCCGGTAAAGCGCGGCAAATTCGTCTGTATTGTCGGGAGAACCCAGTTCCGCGACAAAGCCGCGAGCTACACCAAAGAGGTGGAATCGGGTGAGGTCGGTGATCGGCCCAAGCGCCAATACAGCCCGAAGCAAGTCCGGTTCTTGCGTCATCGCGCACAGCGTCAGCAAAGCGCCACTGCTTTGACCCGCAATTCCGAGATGATCCTGGCTGGTATAGCCGTTGTCGATCAGCCAGCGTGCTGCACAGAGGAAGTCATCCACGGAGATTTGTTTGCGCTCCTTCTGGGCTGCAAGATGCCAACCGGGTCCCCCTTCCCCTCCGCCGCGCACATGAGCCGTTGCACATGTGAATCCAGCTTCCGAGAGAATCGAAAGCAATACGCTGAACTTGGGGGTAGTTATCGCGCCGCCCCCTCCGTATGCGCTGAGCAGAACCGGGCGAATTCCTGAGGCGCCGCGGGGATGGATCATTGTCATCGGTATCTCTGTGCCATCTTTGGAACGATAGGTACGATATTCTTTTTCAAGCGTTCCATGCCCGATCAAGTTTGGCAGCTGCCACCACAAGCGGCGCTCTCCTGTGAAGAGGTTGACAGCATAGATCTCCGGAGGCTCGGCAATGTCGCTGTGCAAATAGAAAAGACGGTGGCCGCAAGCATCTACCTGTCCAATCGTGGTTGTCCCAGACTCCGGATATTCGATGGTCTGGATTCGAGTACCTGACGCCGAATAGACATGGGTCAGCTTGCGGCTGCCGACGATATAGTGAATCACCCTGAATTCTCCACATGGCTCCCAGGAGTGGAGAGATTCTGTAGTCTCCTGAACGATGTCGCTCCATGCCTGAGGCTCCGGGTGCTCTAGAAAGATGCGGGTTATTCGCCCGAGAGGAGCCGCATAGGTTGTGCTGACTTCGATGGTGCCAGACCAGAAGCGCAAACCAAGACCTATATTGGAAAGATCAATGAACTTCGTCGGCGGCTTGTTTAACGGGAATTCATGAATAAGGAACTGTGTCTTTGGGACCGATTCAAGTGAGGAGATCAGATAGCCGAGTGCGGAGACATCTTCCGCGCCCTGAATGATGAGGCGCATCCCGGGACCATCGCCGGCGTGGTAGATTTCGCGATCGTCGCACTGGTCGTTCCCGAAGATGTGCCTGCGGACTGCGCGACGGGTCCGGTACCTGCCGTCCGCTTCCTCATGAACATAGTAGAAGCCGCTTTGGTCGCGATCGAAAACCATGCCGCGGTAAAAACCGCGTGGGAGACGGTCCTTGAGCAACCGTTTTTCAGCCAGATTGTAGATGGCGATTTCTTGAACATCCTCGCCGCCGGTTCGAATTCCGAAGACTAGATAACGGCCGTCGGGTGTGACCTGAATGATTGTCAGCGATGTAAAGGAGTCTCTTCCGAGCATGACTCCGGAAATAAGAAGCGTCTCCGAATTTGCTTCGTCCAGGTAATAGATCGATTTCTGCTCCTCTTCGGCTTCGCGCTTAAGATAGAGCAGACCGCCATGACGATCGGAGGCTGGAAGTTCGACGGCCGGTACAGCAAGCAGTTCCCTAACACGGCGCTCGATGCGTCCTCTCAACTCCTGATGCCTGCTAAGGTAGTCAGTAAAGGTCTGCTGCTCTGTCTGTACGAACGAGCGGGTCGCGGGCAGATCCTGATCTTCGAGCCAGCGAAACGGATCTTCCACTTCTATACCGTGTAGCACTTCACGCACGGGCTCCCGCATATGCAAATGAGAATCCGTCAGGGGAGTCATGAGATGAACTCCGACGCATGCTCAAGTTCCCGTTTGGTCCGCCGAAGCAGAGACCGTAAGTGTGGCCATATCAGAGAGGGATCCGGCCAATTGCGGTTTTCATCCCAGGCAAAAACTGCGTATGCAAATGCTGCCACCGCAGGGCTAAGAAGAGTCACCGTATCCAAGTCTGCCTGCCGCACATGGGTCTTCCAAAGAGCAGCATAGTGTGAACGAAGAGTGGGCACGGCGGCCGCGAGAGTTGGGTTAGACCGCGTGAAATCGGCCAGCAGATACTCCGCGCTCAAGAAGGGATGACCGATAGCGGTCTCCGCCCAATCCAGAAAAACGGGCCCCTCGGGAGTAACGATTATGTTTCCGTGCCCGATATCGGCGTGGACCAAAGTTTCCGGTATTCCCGCATTGACAAGCTCGTGAAGCGCTGAGTGAATATCACCCTTTAACCTATAGAGTTCACTCTCGGAAAGGGGCTTGGATCGTGTCGAAGTCTGCCCCAGCATTGCGCACCGCGCCTCTTGAAAGAATGGCTCCAACAAAGATGCGATCCGCGCACAGGTCCAATTCTTTGCGCCGATGGACAACAGGGAGGCAGTGCAGTTCGCCACTTCCTTCTGCATGACGGCTAAAACAATGAGTGCTTGTTCGCACCGCTCGATAGATCTGGATTCGTTCAGTGGAACACCTTCGGCGTGCTCCATCACCCAACCATTCCATTCGGGCATGACTGCCACTAACCTGGGAAGATTGGCTGGAAAGCGTCGAGTCAACTCGACAGTCAAAGCGTACTCGCGCCTGTTGGGTTCCCCCACGGCCTTGAACCACATTTTGTGTCCGCCAGAATCTGCTAGTGACAGCAGGCAAAAGTCTATGCTCTGGTTCAGCTGCCGAATTGCGGGCATGGAGTCTTGGCGTCGATAACCACTGGTCTTCGCAAGCAGTTCGTCGATCCAACCGATCCGGGCAAATCGCCCCAATCCGGTCGCGTCTCCGTTCATGATTGCGCGGACAGTCGCACGTTCATCGCCGGCGAATTCACTAGAGGCGATCTCTTGTAACGCTGAGAATGGGAGGGAGAGGGACGCAGACTCTCGCGGCCCCACGATTTCGTGGACAGCGCAATCGCTCCTTCCTTCCGCTCCTGGAAGAAGCGCGAGTTGTATGGTGTTGAGTTTATATCTCTGCTCGATTGACTCAGTGAGAGCTTCGGCGATTCGTGAATACGCCGGTATCGCTTGACGTGGAAGCAAAGCATCCGTCTTGGCGGCGGTTGTCAAGATTCGCATCGACTGCGCGTCGATGACAATCAGTCGGCATTCGATGCGCCGGAGATCCTTGAGGCTGTCTGCCATCGCACTATTCCTTACTGATACCAGGGTTCGTCATGCGGGAACTACAACAGATGCTTGCTCTTCAAGTCGGAAACAAATTCGTTGACGTCTGCCATCACGGCGGGGATCTCAGTGCCTGTTTCCTCGGCGAGTGCCCTTGCAATCTGATCGAGATTCTCACCTTTGAGAAGTCGCTCCCAAAT
>JBEKVS010000454.1:0-4807 GCA_049513795.1 Occallatibacter sp.
GGGTCGGCATTCACCAACTCTGTGGTGATGGCAACTCGGCGTCTCTCGCCAATTTCGGCGCAGGCCGCCTGCAGCGCGTGAAGTACGCTGTCGCGGCGCGGCCCGTCTATGTCGCGAATGTCTGTTTCCATGCGCACGCGCGATGGAATACTGTTGACCGCGCCGGGAAACACCTCGCACACGCCCACCGTGGCCACGCTGTCGATGGCTCCGGTCGACTTGGCGGCAGCTTCGAGCGCCAGAATCAGTTCCGCCGCTGCGGCGAGAGCGTCTTTGCGTCCGGGCATCAGCTTGCCGCCGGCGTGTCCGCCCTCGCCTTCAATCAAGATGCGGAGACTGGCCGGAGCGGCAATATGTGTCACGAGCCCGAGGTCGATGCCCTCCTGCTCCAGCAGCGGCCCCTGCTCGATGTGCAGCTCGAAAAACTGGTGGAAACGCCCGGGAGCTACACCAACCGTCTCGAGCGCGCCTGAGAATCCAGCATGGCTGCGCAGTTCTTCCAGGCCATTGCCCTGCTTGTCGCGCAACGCGAGCGCAGCTGCCGGGCTGAGCACGTGGCCCATCATGCGGCTTCCCAGGCATCCGATTCCGAACCTTGTGGGCTCTTCGGCTGTAAAAGTGACCAGCTCGATGGATCGGCGCGGACGGAACCCTGCGCGCTGCAATGCGCGAATTGCCTCCAGGCCGCCCAGCACGCCGACTGTGCCATCGTAGGAGCCGGCATTGGGGATCGCATCAATGTGCGAGCCGGTGCCGATGGGCGCAAGCTCGGGTTCGCTGCCTTCCCAGCGCGCAAAGCTGTTGCCGATCGCGTCTTCACGCACCGCGAGTCCCGCTTCCGCGCAAAGGCCCTTTACATAGGCCCGCGCACGCATGTCCGCATCCGAAAACACAACCCGCGTGACGACAGGTGGCTCGCCTTCCGAAATCCTCGCCAGCGCTGCCAGCTCCGCCGACAGCAAATCAATATCGACCTTGGGCTGCATGCTCATTGCCGTCTCACACGCCCAGCGGATGCCGGCGCCAATCCTTGTAGATAAGGTACTTCGCCGGGGTCTTGCCCAGCGCGCCAAACCATTGCGGGCAATAGGGGCCCATCCAGATGAAATCTCCCGCCTCAATGGGATACCACGAGTCGCCCAGGCGGTAGATTCCGCCGCCTTCGAGCATCAGCAGGCCGTGCTCCATGACGTGAATCTCCACCATGCTGAGCGCCGCTCCCGGGTCGTACGTCATAGTATTTACGGCAAAATCGTAGGCCGGTCCATCGGGCATGAGCGATCGAACCCGCAGCCCCTCATCGCCCATCAGCGCGACGGGCTGAACGGAAGCATCGTTTCCCACCACGATCTGCGCCGCCTGCCCATCGTCGCCGGCCAGGCGCTGATAGGGCTTCTCAATCAGCGCGGCGCGCGTGCTCATCAGCGCCCGCACCGTATGCGGCACGCCCTGGGGCAGGAAGGCAAAACCACCCGCAGGAAGCGCGTAGGCATTGGGACCCGTTGTCAGTTCGAGTTTGCCTTGCAGCACATAAAGAAAGCGCTGCGCCAACGTGGTTCCCAGCATGCCGCCGGGGCTGAACTCGGCAGTCATCTGCGTAAAGCGCGCTCCCAGTTGCGGCGCGACGTGGACTACAAACTCCACCCCCTCGGCTCCGGGTAGGGGCGTGCGAATAAACGTATCCGGTGTGTGCAAAAGATGATCTGCTTTCAGGCTGCTGCGCGTAGCTCCGAGATGATGTAAATGGGCATTATGCAATAGGGGCCTCGTTTGTGCATTTTAACGGAATATTGATGAGATTCGCATGAGAAACTCTCTGCCCACGTCGAGAGCGGCCTCGACATCCTCCTCGCGGACCGACTCCGCCGGATGGTGGCTGATGCCGCCCGGACTGCGCAAAAACAGCATCGCCGTTGGCACTTTTGCCGCTATCACCATGGCATCATGCCCGGCGCCGCTGGGCATCGACTTCACCGGATACCCTGCCGCTTCGATCGATTCGGCCAGTAGTTGTGTGAGCTTCTCATCCATGGGGACGGCCGGCTGATCCAAACGGTCCGTCCGCTCCATTGTCAGTCCCCGTTCCGCGGCGATAGTGCTCGCCAAGGTGACCAGCTCCTCGACCGCCGCAATGCGCACCGCATCGTGCGCGTGGCGAACATCGAGGCTTACCTGTCCGCGGCCCGGCACCACGTTGCTTGCGTTCGGCTCGACCGCGATGCGGCCCACTGTGGCCACCAGCCCGTCGGTTCGGCGGGCGAGCGCTTTGACAGCCGTAATCCACTCGGCAGCGGCAACCAGCGCATCGCGGCGCAGGTGCATCGGCGTGGTCCCCGCATGGTTGGCCTGACCGCCAAATTCGAGATTGAGACGTGTTTGACCGACGATTCCAATGACGGCGCCGAGGCCCAGGCCTTCCGCTTCCAGCACCGGTCCCTGCTCAATGTGAATTTCAACAAACCCGATCAAGTTTGCATCCATCACCGCCTCGTCGATCCGCTCCGGATCGAGTCCGAAAGCGCGGATGGCCTCGGCGATCGTGACGCCTTCATCGTCGGCAAGGTCAAGCAATGATGGATCGAAACGCCCCGCGACCGCGCGGCTTCCCAGGAATGGCGCGCCGAAGCGCACTCCCTCTTCCTCGGAAAAAGCAATCACTTCGATCGCCAGCGGCAGCCCAAGCTGTTGCGCAATGCCTATCCACTCAAGGGCCAGCGTTACGCCCAGCACGCCATCGAAGGGCCCTGCGTCAGGAACAGTATCGATATGCGAGCCAATCAGCAGCCGCTTGCTGCCCGCGCCCTTGGGATGCCAGAGCCCGCGCAGATTGCCTGCCGCATCCACCTGTACGGTCATCCCCAAAGTCTCCATGCGCGCGCGCAAATGAGCATGAACCTCGCGCACCGGCGGAGTCAGGAATCGACGCGTAATGCGGCTCGGCTCCTCAGTCATGGCCGCGATGTGCCTGCAATCCGCAATAGCCCGCTGCGCTCTATCTTTCACTGCCGCACCAGCTCTTTGCCGTTTGGCAGACCCGCAAAGCTGCCACCGTCGAAGATCTTTTCACCCCGCAGCCAGGTCTGAAGCACGCGTCCGCGCAGCGTCGCCCTCAGGTACGGCGAAAGCTTGTGGCGGAAGAGCAGATTTTCGGTCCCGACCGTCCAGGTCGCTTCCGGATCGAAGACCACAAAGTCCGCATCTGCGCCTGCCACCAAAGCGCCTTTGCGGCCGGACAATCCGGCCAACTCCGCAGTTGCCGCGCCCATCCACGCGCCGATTCGTTCCATTCCTGCCTTCAATCCAATCCCGCGCCGCTCCAATGCCGTCCACATCGCCGGCAACGCCAGGCCGAGGCTGGAGATGCCTCCCCAGGCAAGCTCCCAGCGGCCTTCCTCGCGGCGTTTCATGGGCGGCGGGCAGGGAGAGTGGTCGGTCGTGACCATCTGGATCAAGCCTTCGTCAAGCGCCGACCATAAAGATTCGCGATTTGCCTTCCCGCGAATCGGTGGAGCGCATTTAAACTCGGTCGCGCCGTCAGGTATCTCCTCGGCCGCGAACCAGAGGTATTGCACGCAGGTCTCGACGGTCACCTGCACGCCACGCCGCTGCGCCGCAGCCAGCAGCGGCAGAGCCTTCGCGCTGGACAAATGCACGATGTGAATGGGCGTCTCAAACTCCTCCGCCAACCGGATCAACAGGCCAATCGCCTCGGTCTCCGCTTCGTCGGGCCGTGACGCCAAATAGGTGGAGTACTTGCTCCAGTCCGCCCCCGCAGCGTTCAGCGCTTCTGTCGCGGCATTCACGGGACCGGCGACCTCTGCATGCGCCAGCAGCGGCAAACTGGTTCTCTTTAGCTCGGCCAGCGCCAGGCGAAGTTCCCGCTCGTTGACCCACGCAAACTCGTCGATGCCGGGGTGAATCAGAAAGCACTTGAAGCCGGGTATGCCGGCCTGGGCCATCGCCGCGAGCGACCCGGAGTTGCCCCGCACCACGCCTCCCCAGGCGGCCCAGTCCACCCATGCCTTGCCGCGCGCGGCGGCGCGCTTGGCGTCAAGTGCGTCCACATTCGTAGTTTCCGGCACGCAGTTCAGCGGCATGTCCACGAGCGTTGTAACGCCGCCCGCGGCGGCGGCTTGTGTCGCCGTCCAAAATCCCTCCCACTCAGTCCGTCCGGGCTCGTTCATATGCACGTGCGAATCCACCAGGCCGGGCAGCAGAACCGCATCGCCAAAGTCCCGCAAGTTCACACCAACCGGCATATCGTCCCACCCACGCACGGCCGAGATGCGCTCGCCCTCGACAAGCAGCGTTGCGGGCGCCAGACCTTCCGGGGTCAGCACGCGGGTCGATCGGAATGCCTGTGCCATACTGTCATTACTTTCGCCGCTCAGGGAGGTTCACGGCAAGTTGGCGGATTCCCATTCACCCAATCCCGAGTTCCTGCGCCGCGCCATCGCGCTGGCCGTCCAAATGTGGAAGTCGGCGGAGGCGGTCCCTTTGCTGCGGTCGTCGTGCGCGAAGGCAAGATTGTAGGCGAGGGCGTCAACACGGTAACAGCCAGCAACGATCCCACCGCGCATGGCGAGGTCAATGCCATCCGTGCGGCCTGCATGGCTCTGGGAATATTCAGCCTGGCCGGTTGCGAGCTTTACACCAGTTGCCAGCCGTGCCCCATGTGCCTGGCCGCCTGCTACTGGGCGCGCCTGGACGCCATCTACTACGGGGCAAGCGCCGCCGATGCCGCCCGCGCCGGCTTCGACGATGCATTCCTTTACGACGAATTCCGCAAGGATCAGCAAGCCCGCTC
>JBEKVS010000455.1:0-4460 GCA_049513795.1 Occallatibacter sp.
TGCGATTCAGCCGGCCGTCTGAATCTCAACGGCGGCTATGGATGCACTTTTCTCGAGGACGAAAACACAGGCGCCATCCTCAACTGCTCCGTGGCCGGTGGTTCTCCTTGCTGGTCGGTCAAAGCGCTTCCGCTCTGCTCGGTCAGTCATACCGCCAACTGCATGACCCTCGGCCAAGCGGCGGAGTTCATCATCGAAAACCAGAGCCCGCAGGTGTCCTCGACCTCGACAGCGTTCACCGATTTCACGCCGGCGGTTTCAATGGATGGCTCGGCCTATACCACGGCAACCGGCGGCTACACGCAAACCATCAGCAAAGATCCCAGCGTCTACCCTCTCCTGGACTTTACCCACACCACCACGCACATGCGGATTGGCCTGGGTACAACCGACCAGACCTACTTCGACATAGAGCCTTTCCAGCAGTCCTTCCCCATCTTCTGCCACGGCCCTCTGTCTACGTCAAAAGGCGGGGTTCCCTTGACGAAATTCAAGTGGGCCAGCGTCGGAGCGGATACCAAGGCGCCCGGCCCCGGCGAATGCGTGTGGCCGGACCGGGGTCCCCGCGGCGCGGAGATCAAGTCCGGCGACACGAATTATCTCTGGGGATGGCTCAACCAGGTTGCCAGCCTGCCCGCGGGAAAATACGCCGAGATCAATGTTTATCGCGATCCGTGGCTCGACAATGACATGGTTGTCACCAGCATTGTTGGCTTTGTAGCGCCGCCGTTCTGAGAGCCTCAATCAACCCGCTTCACCGACCTCGACGCCCGTCCGTGAGTGCAACCACGCTCGCGGGCGGGCGGTTCGTTTCAGGCGAAAACGATCGAACAGCGTAAGCCGCTCTCATCGAAGTCACAAGACGACTGCCTTCATCAATCGGTCCGTCCAGTTTTTCGTGTCAACGTTTCCTGCGACATGCGTGGAAGATAGAATAAAAATCTGGACCCCTGCATGTTGCGCTTGCTCCGCCTTTTAGCTGCGTTGCTTCTTCTCGCCGCGTCATTGACGCTCGCTCGAGCCTTGCCCGCGCGCACGGTCGTAACTGCATCGAAAGCCCGCCACGAGAGGCCGGAGCTGCCCCAGGAGACCGGCTTCCTTAATCGCAAAATCGAACTCCACGGCGTCACCTACCGCTTCCAGGTCTATCTTCCTGAGGATTGGCGTCGCGACGATCATAAGCAATGGCCCATGATTCTTTTCCTGCATGGCCGTGGCGAACGTGGCTCCGAGGGCATGTGGCAAACGCAGATCGGCCTTCCCCAGGCGGTGCGCGACCACCCCGACCGCTGGCCGTTCATCATCGTCATGCCGCAGTGCCCTCTGGGCGCTGTGTGGACTGACCCGGATATTCTCGCCATGGCTATCGCCACGCTGGACGAGGAGACGACCGAGTTCCACGCCGACCCGGATCGCGCCTACCTGACCGGCCTCTCGCTGGGCGGCTATGGAGCATGGGAGCTGGCGCGCAGCTATCCGCATCGCTGGGCGGCCATCGCCATCGCCGCCAGCGGCATCTTCTGGAGCTATGCGCCGGAACGCTGGCAGGAGGTCGCCACGCTGCCTGCCGAGTATGCTCGCGCGCTGGGCCGCACCCCTGTCTGGCTCTTCCATGGCTTGGACGACCCGGTGGTGGCATCGCGCGAGAGCGAGTTAATGTTCGATGCTCTCAAGACCGAAGGCGGGCACGTGCGCCTATGGCTCTATCAGAACCTGAAGCACGATTGCTGGACGCGCGCCTACGACGAACCGGAGTTGCCCCGCTGGCTGCTGGCTCACCGCACCGGCGCTGAATCAGGACCCGAACTGCCCGCCCTGGCCGAGCGCATCATCATTCCCTTCCATCCGCCGGCCATCAAGCTGACCGCGGCGGAGCTCGACTCGCTCTCCGGACAATACGACGACAAGAGCGGTCGACCCACCATCACCATCTTCCGCCAGGCCGATCAACTCTATGAGAAAAACCTGCAGGGCGAAATCGCCGAACTGGCCGCGGAGACGCAGTCCGTGTTCTTCTACGTCAACGGGTCCAGTACCACCCGTTTGACCTTCGAGCACGACCCGCAAGGCCGCGTGACCGCACTCGTACTCCGTGACGACCGCCACGAGGAGCGCTGGGAGAAACGCAATCCCTAGAAGCAAGCTGCCATTGGCCTCTGGCTGCTAGCTCTTTCCCGCTTCGAAGCTCTCCTCCCATGGCGCGCTGAAATCGATGTCCAGGGCAAGCCGTCCTGGCTCTCCAATGGCCGAGGCTGAAAGCCAGTGGCTAGCAGCCGAAAGCTGCGCCTTCCGGAACCCTGCGCTATCCTTCTGCGTAGTAGTTTGTGTACGTCCCGTCAGGAGGCGCCATGTTTTGCAGTGGATGTGGTCAAGCTTTAGCGCAGGGTCAGCCGGTGTGCACGCACTGCGGACACCCCGTCGCCCCGGTGGTTCCAGCTGTCCCCGGCTTCCAATTCCAGCTGGAAAGCTATGCCGGCAAAGTGCGGGCGCTCAGCGTGGCTTGGTTTGTTTACGCGGCCATTTCGCTACTGCTGGGTCTGGCCGGGCTGAGCTTCGCCCAGGCATTCTTCGGCAACCATTTTGGACGCTGGGGACATGGCCCCTGGGGCGACGGCTTCGCCCCCGATTGGTTCGGCCCCGCCATCCTGCACCTGGTCTGGGTAGCGATCACCATCCGCTCAGCGCTGGCCCTGGTGGCTGCCTGGGGACTTTACGAGCGCACCCAGTGGGGCCGCATCGTGGCCATTGTCGCGGCTTTTCTCAGCCTGCTGAAGTTCCCCTTCGGTACGGCGCTCGGCATCTGGACCCTGGTGGTGTTGCTCGGTTACCAGAACTCGACGCTCTACGACCAATTGAACTGGAACCCGCAGACTGGAGCGAATCGCTAACAAACTTCGGCGCAGGCCGCACCCAGACAAGCTTTGCTTCAGGCGTCCGCGCCGACCGAGCCTAACCGACTGCCTCGCTAACTTGCTCACTCGCTACTCCGCGCGAGCGGGAGCAAACCTGCCACCTCGGGTCGAACACGTGCATCAGGCCCAGCGCGCCCCGACCAAACGGGCCTGCCCAAAGACTCGCCAATCGCCCCGGCCGGGTGTTCCAAATCACAAAAGCTCGCCCCGCCGATGCCCTACAATCGAAGCCATGAGTTTCCCTCAAACCCGCATGCGCCGCCTGCGCCGGACCGACTCGCTGCGCGCGCTGGTGCGCGAAACCACGCTCGATCCGGGCGACCTGATTTACCCCCTCTTTCTTTGCCCCGGCGAGGGTGTACGCCGCCCCATTGGCTCCATGCCCGGCGTCTTCAATTTGTCCGTCGATGAGGCGGTTCGGGAAGCGGAGCAAGCCGCTACCCTGGGCATTGCCGGCCTGCTGCTATTCGGCCTGCCCGAAACCAAAGACGAGCAAGGCTCCGGCGCATGGGACGAAAACGGCATCGTGCAGCAAGGCCTGCGAGCCATCAAGAAGACCATCGCCGCCGAGAAGCTCGTGCTTATCGCCGACGTTTGCCTGTGCGAATACACCAGCCACGGCCACTGCGGCATGGTGGTCAAAAGCGCCGGAGGATTCACCATCGAGAACGATCCCTCTGTGGACCTGCTCGCCCGGACTGCGGCCAGCCTGGCGCGTGCCGGCGCCGACATCGTCGCCCCCAGCGACATGATGGATGGCCGCGTAGCCGCCATCCGCCAGGCTCTCGACAAGCAAGGCTCGATAGACACGCCCATCCTCAGCTACGCGTCGAAGTTCGCCTCCGCCTTCTACGGGCCGTTCCGCGAGGCCGCCGACTCCGCGCCCCAATTCGGCGATAGGAAAACCTACCAGATGGACGGGGCAAATCTAAGAGAGGCAATGCGTGAAATCGATCTCGACATCGAGGAAGGCGCGGACATGATCCTCATGAAGCCGGCCATGCCCTACCTCGACGTAATCCGCGCCGCCCGCCAGCGCGTCGACGTGCCGATCGGCGCCTACCAGGTCTCCGGCGAGTATTCCATGCTGCAAGCCGCCTTCGAAAAAGGCTGGCTCGACCGAGATCGCGCGATTCTCGAATCCTTGCTCGGCATCCGCCGCGCCGGCGCCGACTTTATCGTCACCTACTTCGCGAAAGACGCTGCAAAGTTGCTTGGTTAGGGTCTGATCGCGCGAACTGGCGTGTCGAGAAAGCCGCGCAACTTGCTCAAGCCTCGCGCGCTCCCCATCGCAGCGGCAGATAA
Source organism: Occallatibacter sp. (assembly GCA_049513795.1). GTDB lineage: Bacteria > Acidobacteriota > Terriglobia > Terriglobales > Acidobacteriaceae > Telmatobacter. The sequence continues at coordinate 4,218 of JBEKVS010000455.1, forward strand.
CTGGGCGCTCGCCCAGTCTTCCGCCCGACCGATCGACTCGACATCAAACTAACCCTTGATAAACTCCAGCAAATCCGCGTTCACCTTATCCTTCAGCGTGGAGCACATGCCATGCGGCGCTCCGGGATACACCTTCAGCGTCGATCCCTTCACCAGCGCTGCCGACAGCATTGCCGAATCATTGATGGGCACAATCTGATCGTCGTCCCCGTGCAGAATCAGCGTCGGCACATCGAACTTCTT
>JBEKVS010000456.1:0-4439 GCA_049513795.1 Occallatibacter sp.
TCGACCGCCGCTGCCGGCAGCGCCACGGTAACACTCACCGGGACATCCGGCACCCTGAGCCATTCGGCGACTGAGGCGGTCATGATCTCCGCAGCTGCTCCTGGTGATTTTTCACTCGGCTTGTCGCCGACTTCAATGACGCTGGTCAACGGCGCAACGGGTGCTCAGGTGAGCGTTTTGGCTACGCCGGTGAATTCGTTCAGCGGCTCAGTTGCGGTCACGATCAGCGGTCTGCCGACGGGCGTGACCGCCAACCCGGCAACGCTGACTTTGACTCCAGGCACCGCGCAAAGCACAACACTCACGGCTACGGCCTCAGCGGCCGGCACGTCCACGGTCACTTTTACGGGCACGTCGGGCAGCCTGACGCATTCTGCGCCTTTGACATTGACTGTTCAAGCGACATCGGCGGCCACGCCGCCGGACGTAACCACGTATCACTTCGACAATGCGCGCGATGGGCTCAACGCGCAGGAGACCATCCTGACGCCCGCCAATGTGAATTCCACGCAATTTGGCAAAATCGGATTCGATACCGTTGACGGCAAGGTGGACGCCGAGCCGCTCTATCTGGCCGGTGTGAACGCGGGCGGCAGCGTGCGCAATGTCTTGTATGTGGCCACCGAAAACGATAGCGTTTTCGCCTTCGATGCGGACAGCGGCGCGCAAATCTGGAAAGCTTCGATCATCGGCAGCGGCGAAACTCCAAGCGACGACCATAGCTGCGCGCAGATTTCGCCGGAGATCGGAATCACCGCGACGCCGGTTATCGATCGGACCAACGGGCCGAACGGGACGATATTCACCGTCGGCATGACCAAAGACGCGAGCGGGGCTTACCATCAACGGCTGCATGCGCTCGATATCACCACCGGCGCGGAGCTGGCAGGGAGCCCGACGGAAATCGCGGCAACTTATCCGGGCACTGGAGATGGCGCTTCCAATGGCAACGTCGTCTTTGCGCCCGGCGATTATGCGGAGCGGGCGGCGCTGCTGCTGGCCAACGGCACCATCTACACAGCCTGGACTTCGCACTGTGATGGCAGACCCTACACCGGCTGGGTAATGGGCTATAGCGAGTCCACGCTGCAACAGACGGGAGTCATTGATCTGACTCCGAATGGCCACCAGGGCTCGATATGGATGAGCGGTGACGGCATCGCGGCGGATAACGCGGGCAACCTCTACTTCCTCGATGCCAACGGAACATTCGATGCCACTTTGAACGGCAGCGGACTTCCAATAGGCGGGGACTACGGCAACGCCATGATCAAGCTATCGGCCAGCGGCGGCGCGCTCGCGGTCGCCGACTACTTTGAAACATACAACACTGTTTCCGAATCGCAACAGGACGAGGACCTGGGATCGGGAGGGGAGATTCTGCTGCCCAGCCAGACCGATGCCAGCGGAGCGAGTCATCAACTGATGGTGGGCGCGGGAAAAGACGGGAACATTTATCTCGCGGATACCAGCAACATGGGCAAGTTTACGGCCAGTTCGCCCACTGACAGCAACATCTACCAGGTGGTGATGAACGCAATTCCAGGAGGGTCCAGGTCTACGCCCGCATTCTTCAATGGCGTTCTTTATTATGGGGCGACTTACGATCCTCTGAAAGCATTCCCGATGACCAATGCTCTGCTGGCCAATGCGCCGTCGAGCCAAACGGCAGTCGCCTTCCCCTACCCGGGGACCACGCCGAGCATCTCCGCAAATGGAACGCAGAATGGAATCGTGTGGGCGCTGGAATCGAACACATCGGACGCCGCGATTCTATATGCGTACGATGCAACGAATCTGGCCACTGAACTCTACAACAGCAACCAGGCTGCCAATGGAAGAGACAGCTTTGGAAACGGAAACAAGTTTGTCACGCCGCTGATCGTGAATGGCAAGGTTTACGTGGGCACGCCTACCGGCGTGGCCGTCTTCGGACTTCTGGCTCAGTAAGACCGCTTGAAACTTCCCGACCCACCTTTACAACCTCAGAAGCAGATTTATTTCGCGGTGACGACCTTATCTTGGTACTTCCCCACGCCCCGCTTCTGTGTCAAACTTTTAGCCATGGGAAGCAAAGACAAAGGCAAGAAAGAAGCTAAGAAGGCGCCGAAGCCCAAACCCAAACCAGAACCCGGCCGCAAGCGCGAAGGGTTCACCCCCGCACCACCCAAGTAAGCGCCGCACCGGCAGCCGCGCTCTCGGTCGAATGAAAACGCAAGAGGCCCTCCTTTTCCACGGAGGGCCTTTCTGCATTCGGCCACGGTTTTATTTGCGGCCGGTTGCGGCAGAATTTTCTCAGGGCATTCTGCTTTGATTCGGGCTTGTTTTGCCAGCCTGCAAAACATACGCTCAACCCTGTGCGAACTATTTGGATCAAGAGGTCGAATTGTGACGCCGAATCGTGTATGTCTTCTTTTTGCCTTAATCCTTTTCCGCTCCGCCCTGCTCTTGGACATGGCTTGCGCTCAGCAACCCGTTCAGACGCTTGAACGCGTGACAAATCAGGCAGCCAGTCCCCAATCCCCACTGCCGGCTACTGTCCCCGCGAACCGCCCATCCATCGGGTTGGCGCTTCAAGGCGCGGGCTCGCTGGGGCTGGCGCATGTGGGAGTTATCCAATGGTTCGAAGACCATCACATTCCCGTCGACCGCCTGGCCGGAACCAGCATGGGCGCACTGGTCGGCGCGACTTACGCCACCGGACACTCACCCGCCGAGATGCGCGCTCTCGCTACCGGCGATTCCTTCGCCAAGGTGTTCACCTTGCAAACACCGTATGTCGACTCAAGCTTTCGCCGCCGTCAGGATCGCCGCGAGAGCCCTGCCGCCCTCGCCGTCGGGTTGGCGCACGGGTCGCCGGCCCTGCCAAACGCGCTGCTCACAGACCGAGGCGTCAACCAGTTCCTCAACACGAATCTGGCGGGATATAACCGCACCGAGCTGGACTTCAATCGTCTGCCGATTCCCTTTCGCTGCGTGGCCACCGACCTGAACACATTTCAGGCGATTACTTTTGCCAAAGGACCGCTGCCGCAAGCTGTGCGCGCGTCGATCTCACTCCCCGGCGTTTTTTCGCCGGTGCAGGACGCAAACGGCCATTACCTTGCGGATGGAGGCATCGTCGACGACCTGCCTACCGACGTGCTGCGCAACGACCTGCACGCCGACGTCGTTATCGCCATTCGTGTTGCCGAAGCGCCGCTTGGTCCCGGCGATGTCTCCTCGATCGTTGGAGTGCTTAATCGCGCCTTCTCCGCGGGCATTTTTTTGAATGTCGAGAAATCCATGCGACTGGCGGACATTGCGATCACCATTCCAATGTCGGGTTATTCTCCTACCGACTATTCGAAGGGAGGCCAGGTCATACGGGAAGGCTATCTGGCCGCCGAAGCCAATCGCGATAAGCTGCTGCGCTACGCTTTGAACGATCAAGACTGGGCGGCGTATCTCGCCGACCGCGACAGCCGGCGGTTGGGATCGAACGGCATCCTGCGCCAGGTTCGAGTTGAAGGCGGAGAGCCGGGCGCGCAACGGCAAGCGCTGCTCGATGTGAAACCGCTGGTTGGAAACCCTGTGTCGCCGGCGCAAACGATTGACGCCCTCAAACGGATTCAGGCTAACGGCGTTTACGACGCCACCTACCAGACATTCGCTGTGCCGCCGGAAGGAAGCGGCGCACCGGCCGCGGCCGACAAAGCAATTGGGAGCGCTAACGGAGACAACTCCGACGCCGGCCTTCTGATCCATCTCAGCAAGGACCCTACCGGCCCGCCGTATCTGTTGCTCGGGCCCGACCTGGCCGCGCAGACTTCAAACGTTACGCGCCTGGAGGTGAACACGCGGCTCGTTTACCAGGACCTGGGCGGCTACGGTTCCGAACTTCGCGCCAACGCACAGGTCGGCTTTATGACTGTTCTCAACGCTGAGTATTATCGGCTCCTCACGCCGGGCGGATTTTTCATCCAGCCGAGCGCCGGTGTGAGGCGCGAGCCGGTTTATATCTGGGCCGATCAAAAGCGCGTTGCTGAACGCCTGCTGCAGAATCTCGACAGCGGCGTGGAGGTTGGCCGGACGATTGGGAATACGGCGCAGGTGTCTGCGGAATGGCGCGCGGTGGACACACGCTGGAGCCTTACGACGGGATCGGGCGGCGGCCCGTATTACTCCGGAACCGCGCAGCAGGGCATGTTGCACATCACCATTGATGAGGAGACTTCGGGCGCCGTCTCGCCTTCGGGCTTCCGCCTCAATGCGGCGGCCGGCGCGCTCTACCACGCCAGCGGCAGCGCGACCGCCAATGCGCCGCTGGCGCTCGTCTCCGCTGCGCGCACATGGCTGTGGAAGGAGAACAATATCTTCGGCGTGACCGCCGATATCAACTCCTATTTCCGCGCCAATGTGGCCGAGCCTTATCGCTTCACGCTGGGTGGGCCGCGACG
>JBEKVS010000457.1:0-10677 GCA_049513795.1 Occallatibacter sp.
GGAGCCGCCCAGTTGTGCAGACCAGGCAATCGTTGGATGGCTCGACGAAGCAACCCGGATCCAACCGATCAGACGTATGGCTCTCAGCGGGACTCAGGGGAAACCAACAGGCCCAGTCGCCTCAAACCTGCTCCTCGAAAGCTATGCGCAATTATATCGTGCGTCAACGTTGGAAGGCCGGCCGCGAAGATCAACCCACTCGGCTGGCCCGTGACCGTTCAGAACGTAAATTTGGCGGCCAGTTGAATTTGGCGCGCGGTGCCCGCCGTGGTCAGGATTTGGCCCACATTGTCGGCGAAATCACCCGCCGCATCCTTGAAGACGGCATCTCCATTCCCTCCAAGCGTAAACGCAGTTTGTGTATTGCTTGGAACGCCAAAATTCGGATGGTTGAAAAGGTTATAAGCCTCCGCTCCGACCGTGATCTTCCGCTCGTGAAAAATTGCAAAATCCTTGTGCAGCGCTGGATCGAATTGCACGAACCCCGGCCCGCGCAGCATATTTCGCCCGGCATTGCCAAATTGACCTGCAGGCGGCACGGCAAAGGCACTCGGATTAAACCAGCAGGCCACCGTACCCACCCTCGCTCCGTTCGGACAGGCGCCAGCGTAAGGGTTGCCAACAAGGTTTGGACGTTCCGGAACAAGCAGCGATTGCACATCGGCATTGTCGAAGGAGAGCATCGGGGAAAATGGGGGACCGCTATGAACGCTGGCAACAGCCGCGATCTGCCAGCCACCCAGGAAACGTCCCGCGCCAGGCAGATCGTATGCGGCATTTGCGACAAAATTGTTACGGATGTCGAAACTCGACCGGCCTCGGCTCCCTTTGCGATCGAAAAGGTTCTGCGTTGCAGGAGGATCGTTCACAGATTCCACGGAAAAATCCACCGACGCATCATCGATGGAATGAGCTAATGTGTACGATGCCTGCCAGAAAAAGTTATGCGCGTAGCGTTTTGAAACGGAGACCTGACCGGAGTTATAGAACGACTGCGCGTCAGTCAAAATAGTTTCCAGCGGGGATGCCAGGTTTGGATTGTAGCGATGGCCTAACGCCGGTTCATAGGGGTTCTGCTCGCCTTCGCGGGTGAGGTGGTTGCCGCGCGCGCCAAAGTATCCCGCGGTTAGGATCATGCCCTGCGCGAGTTGCTGTTCCACGTTGAGGTTGTATTGCATCGCATAGGGGAACTTCGGGTGATAGGTTATTGTGAAACCGTCGAGCGACTCGATCGCTGCGGCGTTCTGCGGGTTTAGAAATTGAGGGAAGACGAAATCCTCCACATCGAAGAATGGCGGCAGCACACGTTCGATACCGAAAACCACTGCCTGGATCTGGTCGCGATAGATGCCGAATCCGCTCCGTACCATCGTTTTGCCATTACCGAATGCGTCCCACGCAAAGCCCGCCTGGGGTGAGAGAAGATCCAGCGGAGTCCCTGCAAATAGTGGCCCGACGGTTGGCGCGGAATCTGTCGCCGGGTTTCGAAAAGCGGATATACGGCCGTGAGCCTCGGTCGGATTGGAGTAGAAATCGTAGCGCAACCCGATGTTTGCGGTGAGGCGGCTGTTGACGCGCACGAAGTCCTGGGCAAAACCTGACGCGATATTTTCCCGGTATCCGCGGTCAGAATCGGCATTGGACGGATTGACTCCCGCATACGACAGGGGCACGCCTTCAAGGAAGAACTCCAGGGCAGGGTTGTTACTCGATGCCGGCAACCCGTAGGGAGTCAGGTCCTGGAACTCATAAAGCCCGTTAACAGCGAAATCAAACCTCCCGTTTAATTGGAGCCTTCGGAACTCTGCACCGAATTTCAGGGTGTGGCGGCCAATGGTACGCGACAGTTGGTCCTGAACCTGATAAACGGTCGAATAATCGCTTAAAGGAAACACGGGGTTAGTGCCCAGCAAGCTGATGCCGGAGATGTCGATCTCTCCGAACGCCCGATCAGGCAGCAACGAAATCGACAGGCCCGGATGCGTATTATCGCTCGAAGAAGATGCTGTTGTCCGGTTGACACCGAAACGCAACTCATTGATCAATTCCGGCGCGAGTGTCGCCCGATCCTGAATAGTCACATACTGATTCCGCGCCAGGTGAAGGGTCGGGAATCCGGGCAGATAGATGCCCGGCGGTGTTCCTGCGTATGGCACTACAGAAGAACTGTCATCGATGGTATAGCGCGCGAAGACCGAATGCGTATTGGAAAAGTTGTGGTCGATGCGAGCCATACCGTGGTCCTCACGGGTGGCGCCTTTGTCAGCCGTGATCAGCTCGCCGGTTCCATCTCCATTGTCCGGTCCGTTCGAAGCCGGCATCAGATTGAGAAACTGTTGCGTTTGAGGGTTGATCGGAATGGCGGCACAGCCGCTTGAACTCGCGCTGGTGCAAGCCGCCGAGTTATTCGCGGAGGGCAACAACCCCTCATGTGCGAGAGCATCCGGCGCAGTAGAAATTGCCAAGGATGCCTCGACTTGGCGAAACCCCTCATAGTTGGCAAAGAAGAACGTGTTATCCCGCTTCAGTGGCCCTCCGATTCCGGCACCGAACTGATTGCGGATGAACGGTGGGATCGGGTTGGCGGCCAAGTCAAAATAGTTCTTGGCGTCGAGTGACGCATCCCGATGCAATTCCCACAACGACCCGTGAAATTGGTTACTGCCGGACTTGGTTGTCATGTCGATGACAGCACCACCATGCCCGCCGTATTCCGCGTTGAAGGTCTGCGTCAGAACGCTGACCTGCGCTAACTCATCGAGACCGAGAAAAAAACCTGAGGCGCCCGCTGGCGAAAAGCCCCAGACCGGATCGGTCGCATCCATGCCGTCGATCAGGACGTTCGTCATGCTGGGCCGGATGCCATTAATGGACACTTGCGCTGTCTTGCCGCTTGAAAGCAACGAGGGTGCACTGCCGGGATCAGGAGCGACTCCAGGCTCCAGCGCAACTGCACTGAACAGATCCTGATTATTGAGAGGCAGTTTCGTCAGGCTTGGCTCCGCCACGAGTCCGCTGACAGTTGAGGTCGTACTGTCGATGCCGTTCAAGTTCGCGTTGACCGTTACCTGCTCTCGCAGGTCGCCTATGGTCAAAGCGAAATTTACGATCAACGCGGAAGCCGGAACGAGCGCAACAACTTCTCGAACCTCTGCGCGGAAACCTGTTTTCTCAACGCGAACGGAGTAGTCTCCTGTCGGCACGCCGGCGAATCGGTATTCGCCCGCTGTGTCTGTAAGGACGCTCCGTTTCAATCCAGTGCCTTGACCGACAATCGTCACGCTGACGCTGGGGACAACGGCGCCTCTTGGGTCGGTGACGGTGCCGGAAACAGTCGCAAGCTGGGTCTGCGACCACGCGCAGGTTTGAAGCAAGACAAGCGACAGGACCAAGAGTAGGCGCGCCCTCGAATTCAAGAGACGCACGAAGGCGCCGCGCTCTCTCACGCGGCAGGGAGTGAAGCCGAAACCCTCGCGCAGGGGCTCCAATAAATACTCTGAATGCTCTGCCATTGAGTACGTCCTCTCCCCGTCAGGTAAATCTCGCAATGGGGTGCACCTTACTCGGTTTGGCGATCTTGCCATCTTGCCGTGGCCGGATCGAGCCTGCATGCACTAGCTTCCTGTTTCTTGTCTCGTAATCCACTCGCGGATGTATGGATCGCAATTCACCAATGCAATCTCGGCAGCTTCGCACCGAGCGAGAAAAGCGATGCCATCCTGCCCGGTCAAAGTCATATCCTTGAGATCGAGAATGATGCGCCGATCTTTCCCCTCCGCGGCGAGCAGCATCTCCAACTCGGCAATGTGGTCTTTGTCGAGCCGTCCGCTTAAGGTAAAAACCACGTCAGCGTTCGCTTTCCTGCGGACCCTTAGCATCTCTTGAAGGAGGGATTGCAAGTCGAGTGCCAAACCAAAGTGACTGAAACTAAATAGGTTGACTGTTTTATAAATTGACGACACTCGTCAATTGGCGACGCTCGTCAATTGACGAGTGTCGTACAGAATCTTGGCGTAACGAGCGCGAATCAGGCGAGAGGGGCTAGCTATCTTTTGAAGGATCTGGCTTGAAGCGATTCTTGTTGATCTTGAGTGCCGTAATCTTCGATTCCAGAGTGGTCCGCGGTATGCCGAGTTTGGCCGCGGCGCCCGAGGGCCCGTACACTCGCCCTCCGCATTCGCGCAAGGCAGCCTCAATGGCAGCCTTTTCCTGAGCAGGAAGCCGGTTAGAAAGGCGCGACTGAACATTCCCCTCGTCGGGAGAAGGTCGACGGGAAAGCCAACTCTCATCCACTGAAAATGTCTGTGTTTCGTTCACAATGACGGATCGCTCGATCACGTTCTGTAATTCCCGAATGTTGCCGGGCCAGGCGTACGCTTCGAGCAGACTCATGCTTTTCTTGTCGACCACCGTAAAATGCCTGCCTGTTTTCGGGAGCTCAATGGGAAAGACGTCGAGTCGATAAAACAGGTCGCTGCGGAATGTTCCCGCGGCAATTGCAGATTCCAAGTCGCGATTGGTTGCGGCGATTACCCGCACATCGGTACGAATCGTCCCGGTGCCTCCGATGCGCTCAAATTCATGTTCCTGAAGAACCCGCAACAGAGCGACCTGAGTTTCGGCCGGAAGTTCTCCAATTTCGTCGAGGAAGATCGTGCCTTTCTCGGCCAGTTCAAATCGTCCTAAACGGCGCTGCGTTGCGCCCGTGAAGGCGCCCTTCTCATGGCCAAACAACTCCGACCCGATGAGGTCACGCGGAATCGCGGCACAATTCACGCTCACGAAGGCGTACTGAGATCGCCGGGATCGCCGGTGAATGGCGCGCGCCACAAGTTCCTTGCCGGTGCCGGTTTCACCGGTAACCAGAACACTGGACTCGGTCGGCGCCACCTTGGAGATTTGGGAAAGCACCTTTTTTAACGGCGCGGACGTCCCCACGATTTCTTCGAACATCGATGCCTTATCGATTTCTTCGCGCAGCGCTATATTCTCTTCCTGGAGCCTTTGCTCGGCCAGCTTGCGGTCGTCGATATCGGTTCCAGCGGCATACCACCGCGTCGTGTGCCCTTCCTGATCGATCATCGGGCTCAAGCGGTAATGGAACCAGCGATACTGCCCGTCCCCTCTCTTGAGCCGCACTTCATACTCAAACGGCGATCTACTCCGAAGTTTTGTGGGAAGATCCTTGATTACGATTTCGGTGTCCTGCGGGTGCAACAGCTGCTGCATGTCCGCGTTCCGCCAGTCCTCCACAGTAATGCCGTAATAGTCCAGCGACGCGCGATTTGCATAGAGGCGGGCCCCGTCAGGTCCCAATTCGGTGATGTGCAGCGGCGATAAGTCAAGAAGTTCCCGGGCTTCCTTTTCGCTTTGGCGGATCTTCTCTTCCGCCTGCTTTGCCGCGGTAATGTCCGTGACGGCGCCCACAAATTCCAACTCGCCGGACGCATTCTCTTGTGCCTGAACTACAACATGCAGGTACTTTCCCGAACCGCTCCGCGTCATTAGACGATATTCAATATCGAAACCTGTCCTTTGATGGATCGCAGATTCGACCGTCTGCTGCACTCGAACTCTATCCTCCGGATGTATTCGCGAAATCAGCCACCCCATCGTTGGCTCAACGGATCGATCAAGCTCATAGATTTCGTATGTTTCTTCCGACCAATAGAGTTTTTCGCTGAGAACGTTCCTGCCGAAGCTGCCCGTGTGGCTAATTTTTTGCCCTTGCGCAAGGAATGTTTCACTGCGTTGCAGCTCACGATAGAGACGGCTTGTCTCTGCCCACCGCTCTTCGCTGGCGCGCAGTTTCTCGCGTTCGAGTTCCGCCTCGCTGCGCATCCGTTCTTCGCGCTCCGCAGTTTCGCGGCGAAGATTGGACATTTTAACGTTTGCCGCTACACGCGCCAGCAACTCCCGCGCAGCGAATGGCTTGATGAGATAGTCGTCGGCATCGGCCTCGAGTCCTTCCACACGCGACTCTTCGCCCGCCCGCGCCGACAGCAAAATTACCGGTGTGCCGGCAATGGCTGAATCTTCGCGAATCGCCCGCAGCAGGCCAAACCCATCGAGATGCGGCATCATGATGTCTGCCAGCACAAGAGCGGGGCGCAATTGCTGTGTTGCTTCCAATGCCTGGCGGCCGTCAGCAACCGTGTGCACCTCATATCGCCCGCTGAGCAGGCGTGTGAGGTACTGGCGCATGTCCGCATTGTCATCGGCCACGACGATCGGTTCGCGTATTGCGACTGGCGAGGGTGCAGGCGACGCCAATTTGGGAGATGATGCCGCATCGACCGCCATTCCCGCTTCATTTCCCAGCCACTGCTGCAACTCTTCGACGTAAGCTTCGGCTCGCATTGTGGTGGGGGCGAGCGACTGCGGGGCATGAATGCGCTCGGCGGGCAGATGCGCCTTGCCGCGCGGAATCGTCACCGTGAATGTGCTGCCCGCGCCAACCGCGCTTTCTACCCGCACAGTGCCGCCGTGAAGTTTCACCAGCTCCTGAACCAGCGCCAGTCCGATTCCTGTGCCTTCAAATGTTCTGGCCTGGGTGCTTTCGATGCGATGGAACCTCTCGAACACTAGATCGCGATGCTCTTCGGGTATGCCCACACCGGTGTCGCGGACCTGTAACTCCACCGCGCACATATGCGGGTTCGGCGATTGGCTGGCACTCGACCGAGAAACGGAGCCCGGCGTCCTGCATCGCAGAGTCGAATGCGCTTGCGATTTCTTTCGTGAAGCGGGCCAGATCGGTGGGCTGATACGATGCCAGCGCGCGTCCAGCCTCAATCCGCGAGAAGTCCAGAAGTGTGTTGACGAGCTTGAGCAATCTGAGGCCGTTGCGCCGCACCGCAATCAACTGTTCGTGATTTTCCGGGCTCAGCCGCTCGCTCGCCTGCGACAACACTTCGTCAAGGGGGCCGAGCATTAACGTGAGGGGAGTGCGGAACTCATGGCTGACATTGCTGAAGAATTGTGTCTTGGCACGATCCACTTCCGCCAGCGCGTCCGCACGCCTGCGTTCCTGCTCGAATGCGCTGGCGCTGGCCAGCCCGATCGTGATCTGTTCAGTAATCCGAAAGACAAATTGGCGGTACGCGTCATCAAAGGCCCGGCCGGGATGGATTCCCGCGACGAGGAAACCCAGCGCCTCGCTGTGTTCTCCCAGCCGGATCGGCACCACGTATGCATCCCTGGGAGTGTCCGGCCAATTGGGCACCGGCACGCCTGAAGCCCGATCCCCGAGTTCGATCAGAACTCCGTCCTTCGCCATTGCGGGGTTGAGTCGCCAAAGGTTCTCGCTGCGGCAATCGATGACCTGCGGACGAAGCGCTTCGCCGGTTTCGACGCTCGCGCCTGCCAGGTTCGCTTGATTCTCGGAAGGCCGATATTCATAGAGAAATGCGAAGGGGAGGCTCACGCGACCTTCGCCAAGAGTCTCCGCAGTGGCGCGCCAAACTTCGTCATCGGTTCGCGCTCCCGCCGTGCGCGACGCTAAGTCGCTTAGCAAATGTCGGCGGCGCTCTTCGAGCACCCGTTCCGTCGTTTCGAGAAGTGTGGCCAGCACCCCACCCACACTGCCGTTGTCATCCGGAATCGGGCTAACCGAAAGTGCAAAGTAGACCTCTTCAAGGTAATTGTTGCGGTTGAGAGGGAATAATTGGTCGGCCAGGGCACTGAAGGGCCGGCCCTGCGTCACGACCGTGTCGAACAGCTGCTTGATGAATTCCCATACTTCGGGGACCACATTGCGTGCGCTTGAACCAAGAGCCCAGGGATGCTTTGTCCCCATCGACGGCAGGTAGGCATCGTTGTACAAGTTGATGTAGTCCGGCCCCCAACAGATGTTCATCGGATAGGCAGAGCACAGCACGATTCGAACGCTCGTTCGCAGGGCTTGGGGCCATTGTTCCACCGGGCCGAGCTGCGTAGCCGACCAGTCGAGCTCGCGCATGCGCGTGGCCATCTCGCCGCTTCCGGCGAACACTGATTCGATCAGTTGCCTGTCGCTGGGGTTCATCCGAAATCCCTCGACCCTGCAGCAGCTTGAACAAGGGTTTTGGCCGATGGTTGAAGAATCCCGAGGAGCCGCCCGGCTGTGCGGACCGGGCAAGCATTGGGATGCGCTCGACGAAAGAACGCGGGTCCAACGGATCAGGAGTATGGCTCTCGACGGAATTCAGGGGAAACCCGCGGGCCCACTCGCCTTGAACGGCTGCTGCAAAGCGATGCCAAATTATATCGTGTGCCGAAGGTGGAGGGCCGGCGGCGAAGGTCGGTCCAGTTGGGGAGGCAGTTCCAAGATATTCAACCAGATGGGGACTCGGTGCGCATCATCGGCCAGGTGCACTTGCAAGGGAGGGCGAAGAATTCGCTCACATATTAAGCAATAAGCCTCGAAAGAATCATCAGAGCACTTGCCAACATCTTTGAGGTCGGTTTGTCGGAAGTTGCCGGTGCCTCAATAGCAGTTCTGGGTGATGACCGGCTATTGGGAAGTTACCCCAAATCGGGTTCTGTACGGATGCCGACTATACGTCAACGTGCAGTGTCGACCTCCGCCAAAAACGGTCGCCGTTCACATTATGGCTGCGATGGCCGAGCATGCCGACCTGGCTTCGACAAAGCTAATGCCTGCAAAGACCTGTGAGGAGCATAGACGGAAGGGTTCCTGGCACTGTAGACGAAAATGTAGCGGGCAAAGCCCTCAGATTCCACAGATTCCAACAACATGGATTTTGTAAACTATTGATAATATTGGTCGGGGAGAGAGGATTTGAACCTCCGACCCCCTGGTCCCGAACTGGCAATGTCTTGTAGAATCAACAGCTTGTAAATCTCAATTGTGGTGCTTCAATCGCATAGATCCTTCTGAATCATGCAGATCGCTTTCAGTTCTCTTCAATTGAGAACCCTGACCTGGGAACCCTAAGCCTCGAAGTCGGATTTTCTGCCCCTGCTTCAAAGGACGGGCGGATTGGCAGCTGACCTCTTGGGTTATGAGAATGGTCAACCATAGCTAAGTGTTTTAGAATCAGTCGCTGCTGATGGCCAAAACACGCCTTTTTGCTCATTCTGGTGCACGAACTGCTCACGCTTCAGATACATAGAACGAATACGTGCTTTGCCCCTTATCGGCTCACGGTGCGACCACACTGGAAACAGCTTGCCATCCCCTCAAGAATCTCCACGGGCAGCACCTAGCTAGCCCCAGCCCTGGCAGCACCCAACCAAAAGAATGGAGCCTACTCCTCAGCAGGCTCCGAATCCAGATTCACCGAATGGAATGTGTTGTCATTCCGACGAGTCCGCAGGACTTAGTCTGGGGAACATTGCACGCGTGCGGCCTGTCGGTTCCCACAAGCCTGTACCGGAACTGAAACCACGTCTGTTCACATTTGCTCAAAGACTTGGAAACATGAGAGTACCGGGACATCCTTTACGTTTTAGACCGGGGACATGGTTTACAAGCCCCTTGCGGTGAGAGTGGCTCTTATTGCGGGTTTTCGGCGGGGTTTGCCGGTCTTCAGATACATGATAGCCGTCGCCGAAGCCGTGGTAATGTGGGAATCCCCGCAGGGATTTCCAAGGGGTGTGGGAAGGGTGGAAAGCCGGCTTCTTGGCTTTCCATGCTTTCCATACCCCGGCATTTCCATGGCTTGTTTTTTGCCGAATCAGCGTCGATGGCCAGATTCTCTCTCGCGAGTACAGCGAAGAAGTCAACGGCAGCATAGTGAAGCATCCCGTCGCCGAGATCCATGCGAGCAAGATCCAACGGCTCATCAAGGGAGGCGCACCAGCTCCGTCGGACGATCAGGCATCGGACGAATGAGCCGTCTGCAATCATCGGGCGGCCTCGTGGGGCCGCCCGATCCATTTCGATTTGCTTGCGTGCAAGCTCAACCAAGCACGGCGCTTGGTCATCCACTTTCCGACCGAATCGACCGGCTAATCGCAAAACTTCTCACCTCGCGGCTGATTGACACCCGAATGCAGGATGGAATACTCTCCTATTGCTCATAGGGGAGAAAATGAATAAGCCTGTCGATTTGCTTCAAGGGACCCTGGAAGTATTGATTCTCAAAGCCGTGTCGCTTGGTCCGCTTCATGGCTACGGGATACTGATGAGAATCCAGCAGATATCTGACGGACGACTGCAGATTCCTCAAGGCTCTTTCTATATTGCTCTCTATCGAATCGAGCATAAGGGGTGGCTGAAAGGGGAGTGGGGAGAATCGGAGAACAATCGACGAGCGAAGTTCTACCGCCTCACCGCTGCAGGGCGCCGACAGCTAGAGTCGGAGACCAAAAAGTGGTCTGAGATGGCCGATGTGGTCCAAGGCATACTTAGTGCGACACCGGAGCAGATATGATTCCTTTCTCCACGCTGGGCTCTTGGTGGAATGCTCTCATTCATCGGACTCGCATCGATGACGATGTCGAAACTGAGCTGCGATTTCACATAGACGCTCACGCTCAACAACTCGTTGATTCTGGGATTCCTCGCGGGGAGGCAGAACGTATAGCAAGGGTCGAGTTCGGTCGCGCAGACGTACAGAAGGAAAAATATCGCGAGGCGATCGGTCTGCGTCCGCTCGAAGAAATAGGAGGAGATGTACGGTATGGACTACGTTCCCTCTGCCGAAAAATGGGGAGCTCCCTCGTTGCAAT
>JBEKVS010000458.1:0-4382 GCA_049513795.1 Occallatibacter sp.
CTCGGCAATCACATGTAGCGCTTCGGCATAAGCCTCTTCGCTTTCCCCGGCCTCGTTCCACTCCTTGTGGCCGCGATCGAGCTGCTGCTGCGCGCGCGTCACATCAATCTCTTCCGGCTTGAGCGCATCGGAGGCCAGAATGGTGACGCGGTCCGGAAGCACTTCAACGAAGCCCCAGCTCACGTTGTAGCGCTGCACGCCGCCGGCCTCGCCTTCGCCGCCGTGCACAACCACATCGCCCGCGCCCAACTCAGCCAACAGCGGTGCGTGCCCGAACAGCACTTCCATGTAACCCGACTTCGACGGCAACTCCACGGCGGATGCGCCGGCCTCGAACAGAACACGTTCCGGCGTCACCAGCCGCACGCGAAGTTGATTGCTATCGTCTGCCATAAGAACCCTTCAAGGGACTAAGGGATTAGGGACTATCCGCAAGAGCCGAGTTACAATCGACCGCCTGCTAGTCCCTCACCCCTTAGTCCCCAGTCCCTGCCTTTACGCCGTTGCCTTCAGCTTCTCCGCCGTCTCGAGCACTTCTTCGATGGCGCCCTTCATGTAGAAGGCCTGCTCGGGAATGTCGTCGTACTTGCCGGCGATGATTTCCTTGAAGCTGCGCACCGTATCGGCTACCTTCACGTACGCGCCGGGAATGCCTGTAAACTGCTCGGCCACATGGAATGGCTGCGACAGAAACTTCTGCACCTTGCGCGCGCGCGCCACGGTGAGCTTGTCTTCTTCCGAGAGCTCGTCGATGCCGAGAATGGCGATGATGTCTTGCAAGTCTTTGTAGCGCTGCAGAATCTTCTTCACGCCCTGGGCCACGTCGTAATGCTCGTCCCCGACGATACGCGCGGAAAGGATGCGCGAAGACGAAGCCAGCGGATCGACTGCCGGATAGATGCCCAACTCCGACAGCGGACGGCTCAGCACGGTGGTCGCGTCAAGGTGCGCAAAGGTAGTGGCCGGCGCAGGATCGGTCAAGTCGTCGGCGGGCACGTAAACCGCCTGCACCGAGGTGACCGAACCCTTCTTCGTGGATGTGATGCGCTCCTGCAGTTCGCCCATCTCCGTGGCCAGGTTGGGCTGGTAGCCGACGGCTGACGGCATGCGGCCCAGCAGCGTCGAAACCTCTGACCCAGCCTGCGTGAAGCGGAAGATGTTGTCGATGAACAGCAGCGTGTCCGAGCCTTCGACATCGCGAAAATACTCGGCGACCGTGAGACCGGTGAGCGCCACGCGCAGACGCGCTCCTGGCGGCTCCGTCATTTGCCCATAGACCAGCGCGCATTTCGAGTTGGCAAAATCGCCCGGCTTGATGACGCCCGACTCCGTCATCTCATTCCACAGATCGTTGCCCTCGCGGGTGCGCTCACCTACACCGGCAAATACCGAATAGCCGCCGTGATTCTTGGCTACGTTGTTGATGAGTTCCATGATGACGACGGTCTTGCCGACGCCCGCGCCGCCAAAGAGGCCGATCTTGCCGCCCTTCAAAAACGGCTGGATCAGATCGATGACCTTGATGCCGGTTTCGAACATTTCTTCGTGCGTGGTCTGCTCGTCGAACAACGGCGCGGGCCGGTGAATGGGCATGCGCTGCTTTTCGCCGATGGGGCCAAGCTCGTCGACCGGCTCGCCGATCACGTTGATCACGCGGCCAAGTGTCTCTTTGCCGACAGGCACCCGAATGGGACCGTCGAGGTCGATAACTTTCATGCCGCGCACCATGCCGTCGGTGGCTTCCATGGCCACCGTGCGCACGCGGCCCTCGCCGAGATGCTGCTGCACTTCTAGAATCACGTTGATGGGCGTGGGCACGGTGAAGCCATCGCTCACGACGCGCAGCGCCTGATAGATCGGCGGCATGGTCGCTTCTTCAAACTGCACGTCGACCGCCGGGCCGGAAACCTGAATTACTTTGCCGATGTTTTCTGCCATTGTTCTTTGCCTTTTCGTCTTGCGGAACCGCGAACCGGTTTCGATCTTGAGCTCGCATTCCCCCAGGGGTTAAAACCCACATTCTTGCTGCTTCGCTTTCGGCACGGCTGAAGCCGAGCCCTTTCAAACCACCTGCCGCATCAAACAGCCGCGGCACCGGAAACAATCTCGATAATCTCTTTGGTGATGGCGGCCTGCCGCGCGCGGTTCATCTGCAGCGTGTAGCTGTCGATCATGTCCGACGCGTTGTTCGAGGCCGCGTCCATGGCTGTCATGCGCGCCGCATGTTCCGCGGCCACCGATTCCGTCATCGCGTGATAGAGCATGGAAAAAACGTATTGCGGAAGCAGGCCGTTGAGCAGTTCTTCTGCCGGCTGCTCGTAGATGTAATCCACTTCAGCGGTGCCGAATTTCTTGGCCTCTTCGTCAGCCTCTTTGGTGTCCGCAGGCTCGAGTTGGATGCCCGCACTGAGCGCGGCTTCTCCCGCCCGTTCACGTTCTTCCTTGCTCGGCTCGGTGGCGCCGGCTACTTCAGCAACCCCAATTCTCTTGAGCGGCAGCAACTTCTCAACGACGAGGCGCTGCTGAATCACCGATTTGAATTCGTTGTAGACGATGTAGGCGGCGTCGATCTCCTCATGCACATAGCGGGAGATGATGCTTTGCGCCAGCTCGTAAACGCGCGTGGTCTCCAGCTTGAGCAGCATGCCGGGATGATCGCCGGTCACTTCAATCGACCCCTTACGCGCGCCTCGTACGTTGCGCTTGTGCCCGAACTCATCCGTCTGCTCGGAATATTCCGCGGCCGGATAGCGTCGCCGCATCAGGTCGCGGCCCTTGCGGCCCACGGCTTCCACGTCGATCTCGCGATCGGGATTGCCGGCGATAAACTGATAGGCGGTCTTGAGAATGTTCGAATTGAACGCGCCAGCGAATCCCTTGTCGCCGCTCACCACCACCATCAGCACGCGCTTCTCAGGCCGCACAGCAAACAATGGATGGCGCAGGTTGCCCGTCTCAGGATCGATGATGTCCACGCGGCGCATCAGCGAATCGAGCACGCTCGCAATCATGCGCGCGTACGGCCGAGCCGACAAGGCGCGCTCCTGCGCCCGCCGCAGCTTGGCCGCCGAGACCATCTTCATGGCCTTGGTGATCTGCCGCGTGTTCTTCACGCTGCGAATACGACGCCGTAGATCGAGTACGTTTGCCATTGTCCTTCCAAGCTTTCAGCTGCTAGCTTCTAGCCTTCAGCTCTTTCATCTGACTTCTATCGCAACCTTCAGTCAATCAGTGCAGGCTTTCAGAAGCTAGTGGCTAGAAGCTAAAAGCTGTCTCTACGCCTTTGCCGTTTCCAGCTCCGCCTTGAAGTTCGCCGCATACTCTTTCATCGCCGCATGCAGCCTGCTGCGAATGTCGTCGTCGATTTGCTTCTTCTTCGTCAGGTCTTCCATGAGCGCGGTTTGCGCCGCATCAAAATACTTGTAGAGACCATCCTCGAATGCACGAATATCCGCGACCTGAAATTCGTCGAGATAACCTTGTGTGCCGGCGAAAAGAATAATCACCTGCTGCTGCCAGGCCAGCGGATGAAACTGTGGTTGCTTTAGCAGTTCCGTTAGCCTCTGGCCGCGATTGAGCTGTTTCTGGGTGAGCGGATCGAGATCGGAGCCGAACTGCGCGAAAGCTGCAAGCTCGCGATACTGCGCCAGGTCAAGCTTCAACGTTGACCCAACCTGTTTGACCGCCTTGATGGCCGCAGAAAATCCTACGCGCGAAACGGAAAGACCAACGTTGACGGCGGGACGAATGCCGGAGTTGAAAAGGTCTGTTTCGAGGAAGATTTGCCCATCTGTAATGGAAATGACATTGGTCGGAATGTAAGCGGAAACGTCGCCGGCCTGCGTTTCGATCACGGGCAGAGCGGTAAGCGATCCTCCGCCCCGCTGATCGCTGAGCTTCGAGGATCGCTCCAACAGCCGCGAATGCAGATAGAACACATCGCCCGGATAAGCCTCGCGGCCCGGCGGGCGGCGCAGCAGCAGCGAGATTTCGCGGTACGCCATGGCGTGCTTGGAGAGATCGTCGTACATCACGAGAGCGTGCCTGCCGCTGTCGCGGAAGTACTCGCCGATGGCCGTCGCCGCGTAAGGCGCGAGGTAGAGCATGGGCGCAGGCTCGGAGGCTGAAGCAGCCACGATAATCGTATGCCCCATGGCTCCGGCTTCAGTCAGCGTTTGTACTACCTGAGCAATTGACGACCGCTTCTGCCCGATGGCGCAGTAGATGCAGATCAGGTTGTTTTTGGCGTTGTTGATGATGGTGTCAAGCAACACGGCCGTCTTGCCCGTTTGTCTGTCGCCGATAATCAGCTCGCGCTGCCCGCGGCCGATGGGAATCATGGCGTCGATGCACTTCAGGCCCGTAGCCATGGGTTCACGCAC
>JBEKVS010000459.1:0-5375 GCA_049513795.1 Occallatibacter sp.
GGCTGAACCCCCGCGCTCTTCATATACGCAGTCCAATCGAAGTGCGGCGTGATCGCCTGCAGAGTGGCCAGGTCAATCACATGATCGGTGGAGTGGGGGTCGCGCAGGGCCACGTTGTCCAGCGAAGCTTTGGCGAGGGCCGTTTCGAATTGCATCACGGTCGACGCGGCGGCCTTGGCCTCATCCTCAGAGGCGCCGCTGAGCACAAACATCTTTGCCACGTAAACCAGATAGCCTGCGCGGGCATCCGCAAACCGCTGTTCTGTTTTCACGTAGTAATCGCGGTCGGGCAGGCCAAGCCCACCGGCGCCCACGCCGCCAATCACGTCGGTCGGCGAGTGAC
Source organism: Occallatibacter sp. (assembly GCA_049513795.1). GTDB lineage: Bacteria > Acidobacteriota > Terriglobia > Terriglobales > Acidobacteriaceae > Telmatobacter. Next base: position 344 of record JBEKVS010000459.1, read on the forward strand.
GGTCTTGTCTTCCGCTAAAGTTAAAGGGAACCAACACGCCCATGGCGTGCAAGGCGCGCAACTCGGCCTGCAGGCTTTCGGCGTCGTGAATCGCGTCAATCTGAGCCAGGTAAGGCTTGAGCGGCGTGATGCCGGCCGCATCGATGGCCTTCTGGTTCACGCATGCGCCATAAAAGTCCCCCGTCAACTGCGCCGGGCTACCCTTGGATTGCTCGGGCTCCGCGGAAACTTCGTCGAGAATCTTGCGCAGCTGATCCTTGTTGTTCTCGCCTGCCTGCCAGCGGCGGCTCCATCTGTCCATCGAGGCGGGAATGGGATTCTGCGCGCGCCATGTGCCGTTGGCATAGTCGAAGAAGTTGTCGCATGGCTGCACGGCGCGATTCAGATCGCTCGTCTCGATGCCCTGGAGAGCTGCCTGCTGGGCATAGCTGCCTTTGGCGGCGGCCATGGCCATAAAGATTGAAAGGACGATGTGCTTCATTCTGCCCCCATAGAAAAATGCTCGTATTCAATACGCTATTGTCCACTATTTATCTAGTCTGGGTGCAGGCTGCGAATCACGAATCATCGGGGCCGGGTGCCCCAGGTCTCGCCTTTGAGATCCGGGGATTGCTACGAATGGACTACTTCGCCGGCGCTGGCGGGAACAACTCCACATGCTCCTCGCCCTTGCGTCCAAAGTAGACCGCCTTGCGGCCGGTGATGAGGACAAAATACCCATTGCAGCCCGCGGCCATGATGCGGCGCACAAACTCCTGGTATTCGATCTGCCCACGCTGAATGGAGCGGACCGCGGCATCAACGCCGGCATCCGAGAATTCCTGCGCCACCGGCTCGGTCAGCGCATACATCGATTCCACGTGAGACTCTCCGCTGGGCAAGTAGTAGGTATGCTCGGCGCGGTAGAGGTCAGTGTGGTACCACTCGACGCCGATCGCGGCCAGCTTGCGAACCACTTCGGGGAAGGTGATGGTTCCATTGTCTGAGCGCGAGGCACATTCGTGCATCACAGCGATCGTTTCCTGATTCATGACTTTTCCTTTCTTGTTTTCGATGTTGCGTATCTCACTCGACCGGCGCGCCCTTCAACTGGCGCCGCCTGACGATTTCCTTCAGCGTGTTGGTGAGCGCGGCGATCTGCTCCGGGCTCAGGTGTCCAAAGAACTCCGCATCGTTCTGATCGGCGAGCGCGGCCAGAGTCGGAACCAGCTTGCGGCCCGAAGACGCCAGCTTTACCGTCTGGTAGCGCCGGTCGTCTTCGCCTGCCGCGCGAACGACATGGCCCTTGGCGACGAGCCGGTCAACGAGTTTCGAGATCGCCCCGCGCGTCATGCCAAGGCTCCCGGCAAGCTGGCTGGGATGTGTCTCGCCGGCGTCGAACAACTGGCGCAGAACCACCCACTCAGCCACCGTCACTCCGTGCGCCTCGACCTTGAGTTTGAAGGCGTGGGAGACGTGGTTCGAGACCCAGCGCAGCCAGTAGCCGGCGTGCGCGTCGAGTGAGCTGATGGATTCCTGCTTTGTCATCCGCGATCTCCTGTACGGTTATAGTTTCCTAGGCAACTGAATATAGTTTCCATGGAAACTATATTCTTTGTCAAGAGAATTTGCGCCCGGCGCGGAGAATCCGAAGGGTAAAGCGCGGCATCCAAAAAACGGGTTAGAATAAGAACAGCGCCATGGCTCGTCATCAGCCCATCTCGGCACTCCTCTAGCGGCGCTCGCCGCCCAAGCTTGTTCTGCGTCCATTTCCCTTCTTCGAAAAAAAATGATTCAAGCCTGCCAGCACGTGGGGTTGCAGTGTCAATGAGGTTTTACGATGATCGATCGCTTAGAACAGATGGAGCAGCGCTACGACGAGCTGTCTGCGCAGCTCGGCCTTCCCGAAGTGATTACCGACCACGATAAGTATCAGAAGGCCGGACGCGCGCTGCGCGAGATCGAGGAGCCGGTGCTGAAGTTTCGCGAGCTGAAGCAAGTGCGCCAGGGCCTGGCCGAGGCGCGCGCCATGCTGGCCGAGAGCGACCCCGACATGCGCGCCATGGCCGAGGAAGAGATTGCCTCACTTGCTCCGCGCGAGCCCGCGCTCGAAGAAGAGATAAAAGTCTTGCTGTTGCCCAAAGACCCCAACGACGAGAAGAACGTCATCCTCGAAATTCGCGCTGGGACGGGAGGCGACGAGGCATCGCTTTTTGCCGCCGAAATCTTCCGCATGTACACGCGCTTTGCCGAGCAGCATCGCTGGAAGGTGGAAGTGCTGTCCATGTCCGAGTCGGGTGTGGGTGGGTACAAGGAAGTGATCGCCATTATCGAAGGCGAGCGCGTCTACTCGCAGATGAAGTGGGAGAGCGGCGTGCATCGCGTACAGCGCGTTCCCGCCACGGAGACGCAGGGCCGCGTGCATACATCTGCTGTGACCGTCGCCGTGCTGCCCGAGGCCGAAGACGTGGACATCAAGATCGAAGCCAAGGACCTTCGCATCGATACCTTTTGCTCGTCCGGTCCTGGCGGGCAGTCGGTGAACACCACTTACTCCGCCGTGCGCATCACCCACCTGCCCACCAATACGGTCGTCAGTTGCCAGGACGAAAAATCGCAGATCAAGAATCGCGACAAGGGCATGCGCGTTCTGCGTTCGCGCCTGTACGAGATGGAAATGGACAAGCAGAATGCCGAACTGGCGAAGGCGCGCAAAGAGCAGGTGGGCACGGGCGACCGTAGCGAAAAGATCCGCACCTATAATTTTCCGCAGAATCGCATGACCGACCACCGCATCGGCCTCACCCTGCATCAGCTTGACCTGGTGATGCAAGGCCGGTTGCAACCTATTGTGGACGCGTTGATCACGCACTACCAGGCGGAACAATTGAAGGCCGACGCGCACCAGGCAGCGTGATGACGCTTGCCGAATGCATAGCTCGGGGGGAAGTGCAATTGCGCGCTGGGCCGCATTCTGAGCGGGCGCGGCGCGATGCAGAGTTGCTGTTGCAGTTTGTCCTTGGCCGCGATCGTGCATTTGTACTGGCCCATCCCGATGACCAGGTGGGACAGCATTCCGTCGAGCGATATTTTGCGTTGATTCAAAAACGCATGGCGGGCGAGCCGGTTCAATACATCGTCGGCGAGCAGGAGTTCTATGGGCTTCCGTTTCGCGTGACGCCTGATGTGCTGATTCCACGACTGGAGACCGAGCACCTGGTTGAGAAGACGCTCGAACTCGCCGAGCGCTTTGAGCAGCCGCGCATCGTGGACGTAGGTACGGGCTCCGGCGCGATTGCGGTTGCACTGGCGCACTGGCTGCCTCTGGCGCAGATCACAGCCGTCGATATTTCGATCGGCGCGCTTACCGTGGCCGACAAAAATGCGAAACGAAATGGGCTCGTAGATCGCGTTCGATTCATCGAGAGCGATCTGCTGGCTGCGGTGGCGAATGAACGATTCGACATTGTCGTTTCGAACCCTCCTTATGTTCCTTCCGGAGATCGGGAGTCGCTCTCGGTTGAAGTTCGCGAGCACGAGCCGTCCCTTGCGCTCTTCGCAGGCGAAGACGGGATGGATGTGTATCGGCGGCTGATTCCCGAAGCGTTTTCTGTGCTCGCGCCCGGCGGATTTGTGGTTCTCGAAATCGGCTACGGCCAAGCGGAATCCGTCACTGCTCTGCTTGCGCAAGCGGGATTTCAGCACATCGAGACTCTGCCCGATCTGCAAGGCATTCCGCGTATTTTATGCGGTCAGCGGCCGCGCTGATTTATCGAAACAATCGCGAGGATGATTTAGACTTCAGCGGAAAGGATTCCAACTGATGCCCTCATGCAAAGGCTTTGCCGCGCTCGATGCCAGGTCCGCTCTGGCCCCTTACAACTTCTCGCGCCGCGAGCCGGGCCCCACTGAAATCGCAGTCGAGATTCTCTTCTGCGGCGTTTGCCACACTGACCTGCACATGTCCCGCAACGAGTGGGGCCAATCGATGCCCTGCGTGCGCGGCGAAGAGCACTTCTGCGATGAAGGCCCCACGCTGACGTATGCATCGCCCGACCGCGTTGACGGCTCCATCACCATGGGCGGCTACGCCAACAACTACACGGTGGACGAGCGTTTCGCGCACACTGTGCCCGCCAATCTCGATCTCGCGGCAGTTGCTCCCTTGCTATGCGCCGGCATCACCACCTATTCACCGTTGCGCCACTGGAAGGCAGGGCCGGGTAAAAAGGTGGGCATCGTTGGCCTCGGCGGCCTGGGGCACATGGCGCTCAAGTTCGCGCATTCGTTTGGCGCGCATGTCGTCCAGTTCACCACGTCGCTGAAGAAGAAGAATGATGCGCTGCGGCTCGGCGCCAACGAGGTTGTCCTGTCCACCGATGCCGACGCCATGAAGGGTCACACCAAGTCGTTCGACTTCATTCTCGATACCGTCTCCGGCCCGCACGCCCTCGAAGACTATCTCGCGCTGCTCAAGCAGGACGCGACCATGACGCTTGTTGGCCTGCCTGAGACGCCGCCTTCGGTAAGCGTGTTCAGCCTCATCACCAAGCGCGCCGCCATCGCCGGCTCCATGATCGGCGGCATGCCCGAGACGCAGGAGATGCTCAACTATTGCGGCGCGCACAACATTGTCTCCGAAGTCGAAGTGATTCCGATTCAGAAGGTCAACGAAGCCTTCGAGCGCCTGTTGAAGCAGGATGTTAAATACCGCTTCGTGATCGACATGAGTTCGCTCGGGTGAACAGTCCGCTCGCCGCTTAGCCCGCGCGTCCCGTCTTGTTGAGCTCGCGATAGAAGCCGAGATCGCGACCGCTCAGGCTCTTCCCGATGTACGCGATCTGCCCGTAGTGCAGGCCGAAGTGCTCGACGACCTGGTAGACCGCATCAAGCCCGGTGACGTGGTAGCCCTGAATCTCGTAGGGCTCCGTGAGGTCCGATTCCGTAAGGCGCACCAGAACCCGGTCTGCTTCCTGCATGGTGACGCCGAGTTTCTCCAGCAGCTGCGCGGCGCTCAACCCGTCCTCGGCGGAGAATTCGGCGGGACGATTTC
>JBEKVS010000460.1:0-4273 GCA_049513795.1 Occallatibacter sp.
CATCGACGGCTTTGCAGATCGCCTCGAACGCGAGGGATATGCCCCAACAAGTGCTGTTCGATACATACGAGCGGCGGTGAGTTTCCGGTAAGCATACATGACTGCGGTTGAGCAGGGCTGATACGGTGTGTCGAGGCGGGAGGCCTGGCGGCATGACCCAAGCGGCGGCAAGCTATCGCGAGGATGTGGAGCAGTTGCGGCGGCGGTTTGCGGAGTTTCGCAGCACGCATGCGGTGCGGTCGCGGCTGCCGGAGGAACTGTGGGCCGCAGCTGCGAAGTTGACGCGGCGGGACGGGATTGAAGTTACGGCGCAGGCGCTGGATGTGGATCGACCGAGCCTGCAGAAGTGGACGAATCGATTCGAGCCTCGCGTGGAAGCAAAGCCGCGCAAGCCTCGACGCCAGCGTCAGCCCAGAAGAGAGCCCGCTGCAGCCACCTTCGTGGAACTGCTGGCGGGGACTACCGGGGCGGGGAGTTGTCTGGTGGAAGTGGAATCGCCGCGAGGTGCGAAACTGCGGCTGGAGTTGAAGGCCATTCCAACCAGCGACCTGGCCGAGTTGATTCGCGCTTTTGCGACGTCGTAAGTCATGCTGCAGATCACGCCGCAGATGCGAATCCTGGTGGCGGTGGAGGCAGTGGATTTTCGCAAGGGCATCGACTCGTTAGCAGAGTTATGCCGGGCCAAGCTCAATGCCGATCCATTCTCGGGCTGCCTGTTTGTGTTCCGCAGCCGGCGGGCGACCTCTATTAAGGTGTTGGTCTACGATGGGCAGGGGTTCTGGCTGGCGACCAAGCGTCTCTCCAAAGGACGCTTTCGCTGGTGGCCACAAGGCGAGGAGCCAACACGGGCGCTGCGGGTGCATCAAGCGCAGGTGCTGCTGGCGGCCGGCAACCCGGACATCGACGCGGCGCCGGTGTGGCGCAAAGTGTAAGCCGGTCATTTTCTACTTGCGTTCCGAAACTTTTTCTGGCACACTGCGGATGAGATGGCCACTCAACGCTATCGCAGCCGGGAGATCACCGGCGAAGAGATCGCCTTCATCCGGCAACTGATTCAAGATCACCCGAAGCTGAGCCGCTGGAAGCTATCGCGCGCGCTGTGCGAAGCCTGGCAGTGGAAGCAGGCCAACGGCACGTTGCGCGATATGGTGTGTCGCGGACTGCTGTTGATGCTCCATCGTGCGGGCGAGATTGAGTTGCCGCCGGTGAAGCGCACGGTGCGCAATCGAATCGCGGAGCGGCAAAAGCCCGAGCTCGTGATCCCCGACAATCGGCCAGTGCGCGGGCCACTGGCCAGCATCACTCCACTTGAGTTTGTGCAAGTGCGCCGCACTCCGGAGGAGGAGTTATTCAACAGCCTGATGGAGCAGTATCACTATCTGGGCTACGAGCAGCCGATTGGCGAGCATCTGAAGTATCTGGTAAAAGCCAACGGCCAAGTGATCGCATGCCTGGCCTGGCAAAGCGCGCCGCGTCACCTGAACGTGCGCGACCGCTACATCGAATGGAGCGATGCAGCACGCGAGCGCAACGTGCACTCGCTGGCCTACAACACGCGCTTTCTGATTCTGCCGTGGGTACAGGTGGAACACTTGGCTTCGCACCTTCTGGGGCGTATGGCCAAGCTTGTTCCGCAAGATTGGCAGCGGATCTACGCACATCCGATTTATTGGTTGGAGACGTTCGTCGATACCTCGCGTTTTCGCGGGACGTGTTATCGTGCAGCCAACTGGCAGGTGATCGGAACGACAGCGGGCCGCGGGCATCGCGCGCCTACGTTCGAACAAACGCGTCCGGTGAAGCAGATGCTGGGCTTGCCCTTGCATCGTAAGTTCCGGGAGATTTTGCAACGATGAAGCGCCATCGCATGGATGTGAATCTGGAGGAACTGGACCAGATCATCGAGCGTGGCACACACGCGCCGTTGAGCGAGTCGGAAAGCGAAAAGCTCAAAAGTGCATTACATGCGTTGGCCGGAATGCTGCCGCCACCGCGCTCCACGGAAAAGACCAAGAACGTTTTAGGGCAGCCGGAGACGCCCGAGCCCAAAAATGATCCAGAACCAGCCAAAGGGCACGGGCGCAACGGAGCTTCCGCCTACACCGGCGCCAAGAAAATCGCGGTGCCGCATCCGGCCATGAAGCCGGGCGACCACTGCCCGGGCTGCGAGAAGGGCAAAGTCTATCCACAGAAAGAACCGCGAACGCTGGTGAGAGTCGTCGGTCAAGCCCCGCTGGCGGCCACGGTGTATGAGCTCGACCGGCTGCGCTGCAATCTGTGCGGCGAAGTGTTCACGGCCCCAGAGCCGGAAGGCGTGGGACCCGAAAGGTATGACGAAACCACCGCTGCCATGATTGCGCTGCTGAAGTACGGCAGCGGCATGCCGTTTTATCGATTGGAAAAGATGGAACATTTACTGGGCATTCCGTTGCCGGCCTCCACGCAGTGGGAGATCGTGGAAGAAGAGGCGGAAGTGATCAAAGCTGCGCGTGATGAGCTGATTCGGCAAGCTGCGCAAGGCGAAGTTCTACATAACGACGACACGGGAATGCGCGTGCTGCGCATGGCGCGCGAGCCGTCCGATGATCGCACCGGCGTGTTCACCAGCGGCATCGTGTCCACACAAGAAGGGCGCAGGATCGCTTTGTACTTCACCGGCCGCCAGCACGCCGGCGAAAACCTGCGCGACGTGCTCGCGCATCGTTCCGAAGCACTGGCCGCGCCAATGCAGATGTCCGACGCACTGTCGCGTAACACTTCCGCGCTTCCCGAAGGCGTCGAGATCCTGCTGGCCAACTGCCTGGCGCATGGAAGAAGGCAGTTCGTGGAAGTGGCCGCGAACTTCCCGGAAGCCTGCCGCTACGTTCTCGAAACGCTGGGCAGCGTATATAGATATGATGCGGAGACGCGCGCCGCCCAGCTGTCTCCGCAGGACCGCTTGCTGTTTCATCAGCAGCACAGCGAGCCGATCATGACGACGCTTCAGCAGTGGATGCAAGCGCAGTTGGCCCAGCATCTGGTGGAGCCCAACTCGGGCTTGGGCAAAGCCATCACCTATTTCCTGAGGCATTGGAAAGGGCTGACGGCCTTCTTACGCGATGCGGGCGCGCCGCTCGACAACAACCTCTGCGAACGCGCTCTCAAGCGTGCGGTATTGCATCGTAAGAACGCTCTGTTCTATCGCACGCTGCACGGCTCCGAAGTGGGCGACCTCTTCATGAGCCTGATCCACACTTGCGAGTTGTGCGGCGCCAATCCATTCGATTACCTCAGCCAGTTGCAACGCCACACAGCAGAACTCACAGCGAGTCCGGCTTCGTGGATGCCTTGGAATTATGCCGGCCACAATCATTAGATAATGGTCCGACAGATCGGACACGCCGAAATGGCCGTAAAACGGGCGCCAGCGACAGCGAAATCGAAGAGGGTTTTTGGCCAGCGACAGGAACCGCCAAAAATGTTCCGCGCCGGCCTGTATGCGAGGGTATCTACGCATGACCAGCAGACCCTGACGCTGCAGGTGCGTTCCATGCGCGAATACGCGGTGAAGCGCGGCTGGGAAATCACGGTTCAGATCAAAGAAGTCGGTTCCGGCGCGGCGGAGCGTGAACTCCGCGAGAACCTGCTTGCCGCGGCGCGCCGCCGTGAGATCGATGTTGTGCTCGTCTGGCGGTTAGACCGCTGGGGTCGTTCACTCGTCGATCTGGTCGTGACTCTGAAGGAACTCGCCGAACTGGGCGTCAGTTTCGTATCGCTCACCGAAGCGCTGGATCTCACAACGCCAACCGGTCGTGCGATGGCAGGTCTGCTGTCAGTCTTCGCTGAGTTCGAACACGAAATACTTCGGGAGCGGATTCGCGCCGGAATCGTCGAAGCCAGGCGCAAGGGGACGAAACTTGGTCGACCGGTTACCGCCGCGAAGAAGGCGGCACAGGTACGAAAGCTTTACCGCGCCGGCGTCAGCAAAGCGGAAATCGCCCGGCGACTAGATATCGGCCGCACCTCCGTGCGGCGCATCTTGGGGAGTAGGGCCGTCTCGCGAGAATCGCGACATGGGTGACTCCCACGTCGTCCAAACCGATGCCTAAGCGTCTGTCATAAAGGTGAGTGCAAATGGGTTGGATACTGGCCAGCCTCTTCCTCTTCATAGCTATCGGCAATCTGAGCATCGCAATGGGTTGGTACCTGCGCGGGAAAACTGGGTCCCTGATCCCAGGTCTAGGCGGACTCGCCGGACTTGCTGCATGTTTCCTTCTTCCCTATCCGGTTCTGC
>JBEKVS010000461.1:0-4265 GCA_049513795.1 Occallatibacter sp.
ATTGCCAGCGCAATCAGAGCCTCCCGTTTCGCCTCGATCAGATGCCAACAAGACATCGATCTACCGTCCCGGAGGGTGCCCCGAATCTGCCTCGAACAATGTCACTTCGGTTTTGCTGCATCCTTTGTAGCGCGAAGGAGTCATTTCGCCGAACCATCCAGCATCCGGCTTTTTTATGGCTGCGTTATGCTGTCGTCTCAACAATAAGGATTCGAATTCGCATTAGAACGTAACTTCAAGAACGTGCAGCACACTGGCTGAGCGTTTTGGCGTGTAGGGCTATTCCGCTTGCTTCTGTTCGAGCCGGCCGATGGTGGCACGGAGCCAGGCACCGAGCGCTTCTTCAATCTCCTGTTGCGTCCCGGTTCGGTACAACGAGTCGAGAGTCTCTCCGCTCGGCGACAATGGAATATGAATGCAAGGAGTTTGTTCCTTCCGCGCATCCTCCGGGACGAGTTGCATCAGCAGGCATTCGCTGCACGGTTCATGATCCTTGGAGTTAAAGTTCATGCAGGTGGGGGAATCCTCGAAAATGAAACGGGCGCGCCAGGATTCGCGTGGCAATCGTCCGTAACCGCCTTGCTCAAGAAACTCCAGTTCGAACTTCAGCATGTCTGGCAGGTTGCGATTGTCCTTCGGCATAGAGTCACCCTCACTATTATTGTGGTCCTGAGAAGAAGGCGGCGCGGTGACGGGCATCACAGTTGGCCGTGCTAAGCATCACGCGACTTTTTCGAGGGGAATGCGATGCGCAGGTATGCCCAGCGGTATTTCCGTTACTACCACCTGTGACGGAGATCACAGAACGACCACCCGCAGGGGTGTTCAATATTGCACAGTTTGCGGGTATTTTCCGTTTTAAGGTTGGGGCCAAACCAAAACTCGAAGGGAACTTTAAAGATCAAACGGAGCTTCGACATGAAAAGAATCGACTTCAGAGTGTTTACGATCGCAACCGTATTCGCGTTTCTTCTCAGCGTTCCTCTGTCGGCGCATGCGCAAGACGCGGCCTCCATCTTCAAATCTAAATGTGTCGGCTGCCACTCCGCCGACGGCACCGGTTCGGCAATGGGTAAGAAGATGGGCGCCCACGACTTTACCTCTGCCGATGTGCAGGGAATGTCGGACGCGCAGCTCACGGACATCATCACCAACGGCAAGAACAAAATGCCGAAGTATGCGTCCCTGAAGCCGGAAGACATCAAGGGGCTGGTAGCCTATATCCGCACGCTGAAGAAATAGTCCCGCGCGGTTAGTGCTGCCGGGATTCAAGGGGAGATTGTTCAGATGGACGGGCCGGCCCATTTCTCGCGCCCGTGCGGGCTACGCGCCCGCTACGCCGGAATCAACGATTCCAAAGCCACGCGATTCGGAATCACCAAAGTAGATCCGTTCTGCTGAATCAGGCGTTGCTTCTTGAACCCTGCAAACAACCGGCTCACCGTCTCGCGCGACGTCCCAATCATCTGCCCGATTTCTTCGTGGGTCAGCGCCAGCTTCATCTGGCCGGGAATTCTCGCCTCCGCATTTTGGTCGAGCCACCCCACCAGCAGTCGCGCAAACTTCTCGCTGGCTGAATCCGAAAGCATCAGATCCCGGATTTCGCGGCACGTAGCGGAGTAATCCAGGCTGATGTGCTGCGTCACCCACAGCGCAAGTTCGCCGTGAGCGCGCATCAGTCGCAGCAAATCCTTGTGACGCACGAAGCTGATCTCGCTGGGTTCCTGGGTCTCAGCCGTAGCTTCGTAGGGGCGTCCAGAAACCACCGCGGCCACTCCCAACGGCCAACCGGCATCGACCATTCTCAAAATCAAAGTCCTGCCGTCGCTTCCAGAAATGGAGAGCTTCACTCGTCCTCGCCGCACGATAAAAACTCCCCGCGCAGCTTGTCCTTCCCCGAACAGAACCGCTCCCGTGGGATAGGTAGTAGTAATCGCCTCCTGCTCCAAAACATCCGCGACCGCTGGGGAAAGATCGCAAAAAGTCTTGCCGGCTGGGTTGTCGGCTGGTACAGCGTTATGAGCGTTGTTTACGATATGAGCAGCCATGAGTGCCTCCGCCTTCACCCTTACTTTGGCAAGCTCGTCGCCACTCTTCCAGACAGGGAGAACTTAAGCCGGAGCCTCCTAGAAATAACCTAAGTTGAACAACACAAATGACTTAGCTTGACTGCGTCGAATTCAGCCATGCCCGCTCTTCTACTCGTGAACTGCCCAGGTGGGTGCTTTCCCGCACCTATGTGTGATCCCCATCACCGTGTCGTTGGTTACAAGGCACTGACCCATCAGGCTGCAATGACAGCCCAGCCCACTCAACCCATGGTGGTACGGATCGTGTTCAACAGCGCGGTTCGGGTGAACGGTTTCTCCAGCAGAGTCACTCCAGGCTTCAACACCTCGCGATTCGCCATCATCTCCCCGGTGTAGCCCGACATGTACACGACTTTCACGTTCGGCCGGGATGCGCTCAGGCGCTCCACCAATTCCGGACCGCTCATGCGCCGCATCACCACATCGGTCAACAACAAATCAATCGGCTCGGGATGTGACTCCATCCATTCCAGCGCGGACTTCCCATCATCCGCCTCCACTACCGTAAAGCCGTTCTCCTCGAGGAGCTTTCGAGTCAGGCTGCGCATGATGTCGTCATCCTCGACCAATAAGATCGTCGCTGCCTGCCGTTTCGGACTCACGGCCTCCACCTCCGGCCTGGATGCGACGCCGATCTTGTGCTCGGCGCTCGGCAGATAAACTCTGAAGGTCGTCCCGTGGCCCGGCTCACTGTAAACCAGGATGTGTCCCGCACTCTGCTTGACGATGCCATACACCGTGGACAAGCCCAGACCGGTTCCCCGGCCCGCCTCTTTGGTAGTGAAGAAAGGCTCGAAGATATGCGACGCGGTGGCCTCATCCATGCCGCTGCCGGTATCGCTCACCGCCAGCAGAACATATTTTCCTGCCGCCATGGCCTGCTTCTGCTCGGCAAAGCTGTCGTCAAAATCGACGACACCGGTCTCGAGAATAAACTTTCCGCCGCGCGGCATGGCATCCCGCGCGTTCACCGCCAGGTTCACCACGACCTGGTCAAGCTGGCCGGGGTCTATCTCCACCACCGCCGTCGGCGATCTGGGCACAAGCAGAATCTCGATATCTTTCCCCAGCAGCGGCCGCAGCAGCTTGCTGATTTCCCTTAGCCGCTCGTTCAAATCGAGGATGCGAGGCTGCACGGCCGACGTCCGGCTGAACGCCATCATCTGTTTGGTCAGCGACCTGCCACGCTCAATGGCTTTCTTGATGTTCTCTACGTACAGCGACGATTCCGAAGCCGGATCGATGCGGTCACGAAGAAACTCACTGCAGGCGTTGATAATCCCCAGGATGTTGTTAAAGTCATGCGCTACTCCGCCCGCGAGTCGCCCGATCGCTTCCATCTTCTGCGATTGACGAAGCTGGCCCTCCGTCCGTTTCTGCGCCGTGATATCGCGCGCAATCGCCGACGCTCCCACGATCTCGCCCGCCGCATTGCGCAACGGAGACACCGAAATCGAGACGCTCAATTGCCGTCCGTCTTTGGTCACCCGCACCGATTCATAATGCTCGGTGCTCTCCCCCCGCGCGATCTTTTCCAAAATCTCCGGAATTTCATCCGGACGATCGCCGGGCGTCAGCAACGATATGGGCTTTCCCACGACCTCTTCGGGCGTGTACCCATAGATGTGCTCGGCTCCCTTGTTCCAGCTGGTAATGACGCCGTTCAAATCCTTACTGAGGATCGCGTCCTCCGACGAATCGATAATCGAGGCCAGCCGCGAGCGGTATTCTCCCAGCTCTTCGTTGCTTCTCCGGTGCAACTCTTCATTCGCCCGCCGCAGCTCTTCCGCAATTCTCTTGCGATCGCTGATGTCGCGGATCGCACTCAGCACCAGCGTCCCCTTCTCGGTCGAGACCGGGCTGAGACTGATCTCTACCGGAAATTCCGACCCGTTCCGCCGTCTGCCGTAGAGATCCAGGTCCGCTCCCATGCGCCGCGTCTTCGGCGCTTGCGCAAAGTTCTTGCGATGCTGGTGGTGCTGGCCCCGGTAGCCCTCCGGCACCAGCATCTCCACTTTCTGCCCAATCAACTGGTCGCGTTCATAGCCAAACAACTCCTGCGCCTGCGAATTAGCCTGAACAATGGTCCCTTCGCGGTCAACGGCTACCACGGCATCCGGAAGCGCCTCCAGCAGTTCCGTGGAGAGAAGAACCTCCGCCATGGTTTTGGCCGAT
>JBEKVS010000462.1:0-4254 GCA_049513795.1 Occallatibacter sp.
ACCAGCCCAATTTGGTGCCCGGACAGCCGCTCTACCTGCGTGGTGGTGGTTACCCCGGCGGGAGAATAATCAACTACAACGCCTTCGCAATCGCCGATGACGGAGTTCAGGGAAATCTGCCCAGAAACTATGCTCGCGGATTCGGTGAACTCCAGTTGGACAGTGCGATTCGACGCGATATTCCCATCCACGACAAATTTCATCTCCAGTTTCGTGCGGAGGCATTTAACATCTTCAATCACCCGATGTTCGGGCCCGTCTATAACTATCTTGCGTATGGGCCCGTGCTGTTTGGTCAAGCCTACAACACCTTGAACAGCGTGGGAAACCTCAACTCCCTATATCAAAGTGGCGGACCACGCTCTCTTCAGGTCTCCCTGAAAGCGACGTTCTGATTTCAGCTCTCTCATTGCCCCCAAGCATTCCCCGTTGTGTTCGAGAGCTGCAACCTCACATTCAAGGAGGTCAGAGGTGTTTAGTAGAAAGCTGCGTGCACGCATCTGCGTTATGTTCTGGTGGTGGCTTGGCACGTCTCTGCTGGCCTTAGCGCCAGCTGAGGAGAACTCGCGCTTTACCGTGAAAGACGATATTGAGCTGACCCAACTCGCGGAAACTGTCATATCCCCGCACGGCAATTGGGTGTTGATTCACACTTGGCGCGCATCTCTCAAGGACGGGATGCTTCACGACCAAATACGACTTTATGCCTCGCGAGCTCTTCGAACCTTTGTAGACGCGCCTCATGCTGACGGAGATGCCCGTCCCGTCTGGAGCATAGACGAGTCAACGGCCCACGAAGGTGAAAATGGGCCGCTCATTACGAATTTACGGTGGCTCGACAACGAAGCGGGCTTCGCCTTTCTGTTGCGGACTGACCAATTCCACCGACGTCTCAGCTTGGCCCAGATAGGGCCAAGACGTGTTCAGTGGCTAAGTCCGTCACAGGAGGATGTGCTGGGCTTCGCTGTTCGTGACAGGTTGCATTATGCCTTCACAGTCGCAAGCCGCAAGGCAAAGGAGAGGGAGATCCGCGAACTCAGTGAGCCGCTTCAGGTGGGAACCGGGCGACTCTTCTTTGAAGTGATGTCTCCCGAGCAGATGGTCAACTATATTGGCAGGGGCGATTTGTGGGCTGCAAATGGAGGTCGACCTGTCCCCGTGAATGACCCGAGAACTGGAGGACCTGTAACACTCTATGAGGATGGCAGTCGCAACCTGTCATTGTCCCCGGATGGCAAGACCCTGATTACCATTCGTGCCGTAGAAAGCATCCCGAGGCAGTGGGAGACGAATTTCCCCCCTCCCTTTGCGGGGGACGCGTATCGAATTTCCTCAGGGGTACAGGACCTAGACGCATCGAGCGGTCCAACATATGCCGGAGAGTTTGTGCGCATTTCGTTGGCGAATGGAAACATGGCACGAATAACAAACGCGCCTGAGGCCGTACGCGCGGGATGGTGGGAAGCGGATACGCCGCCGGCCTGGTCAGACGACGGCTCTAGCGCCCTGTTGCCAGGAACGTTTCGACGGAATCCAAGTGAGAACAACGGGAGACCCTGTATTTTATTCGTCCAGTTTGCAACCGCGGAGTCTGAATGCGTGCGGTCTTTGAAGAGAAACCTGGCCAGCGGTTTTGAACCGGGGTACGAAACTGTCGATGGTGTGGCATTTGCGCGAGGCAGGACCGATCGAGTGATCTTGACACACCTGAACCATGTTGATGCCAGCGGCACCAAAATCACAGTTTATGCAAGAACCGGTTCCGGCTCATGGCGCACCATCGAGACTGATCCAGAATCTTCGATCAGCAATAGTCTCGCTATTAAGGTCAATGAAAGTTTCAAGGATCCGCCGACACTGGTTGCGATCGACACTGCAACCGGCAAATCGCGAGTCTTCTTCGACCTTAATCCGCAACTAAAGAGAATCGCGTTTGGCGAACCTGAGCTCTACTCCTGGCAAGACGATACCGGTCGCAACTGGCAAGGGATTCTATACAAACCGGTCGGTTTCGAGTCCGGGGTGAGATATCCTCTGGTCATTCAAAATCATGGCTTCAGTGTCGATCGCTTTGTACCGAGTGGGGCTTTCCCCAGCGCCTTCATTGCGCAGGAACTGGCATCTGCCGGAATCATGGTCCTTCAGGTGCGGGATTGCGCCGGAAGAAGTACGCCGGAAGAAGGGCCTTGCAATGTAATAGGGTACGAAAGCGCAGTTGCGAAATTGTCGGCATTAGGCCTTGTCGATTCCTCTCGTGTTGGAATCATAGGGTTCAGCCGAACAGTCTTCTATGCGCTGGAAGCGTTGACTACCAGTTCGTTGCGATTCAAAGCGGCCTCAATCACCGAAGGAGTGACCTTGAGTTATGAGAGCTATTTGCTGAACGTTGGCCCCCAACCCACAATCAACGAAGAATCTGTGGCGATGATAGGTTCCAGGCCGGTCGGTCGCGGTTGGGCGGCGTGGTTCAAAGCGTCTCCCGAGTTCAATATGGACAAAGTGATGGCTCCACTTCGTGTGGTTGCCACGCGAGGTGGCAGCTTATTGGGAATGTGGGGACCATATGCGGCTCTGGAAGATATGCGAAAGCCAGTCGACCTGATCGTCCTTAACACAGACGAGCACGTCATCACGAACCCGGTAATTCGTTTGGCGGCGCAGCAGGGAAATCTGGATTGGTTTCGCTTCTGGCTCCAAGAGTATGAGGACCCCGATCCCGGGAAGGCCTCCCAATATGTCAGGTGGCGCAAACTGAAGATATCTGATGTTCCACAGTGAATGAATCGGAGCAGAGAAAAGCGTGAACCACGAAACAGAGGGGCGAGCTTCGGAGTTCCAAGGAGCAGGATAGAGTCATCCCTTAAAGTTATTCGAATCGATGTAGGATGCTCCTTGGGTACGTTTCTTTCGCTCCACGGTGAATTCCATGAATGTTGTGGGGAAGTTTGCGTGAATCGATCACTTTCGGCCGAGAAAAGGGGCCGTGTAAACTGCACATCTCGGTTGGATTAGAAGTGGCGATCGGCAGTGGGGATAGGGTCGAGAGACCCGTCCCCACTGCCAGTCGGTGGTTATTCGTCCAGGTCATATGCGCTGCCGGTGCTCAGTTGCGGGCGCCGAGCCACGTCGCCGTCAATTGCGTGTGGAAACAATTTCCATCCCTCACCCTGAATGGCGTCTGATGCCAACCCGAGTGTTGCGATGGATGGTTTCAAGTATTTCATTGCGTTGTCCTCCTTTCTGCGAGATTTACGTCCCTCGGCCTATGGCCAGAGCTTAGGAACTCAATGCCACACCACGTTGTGCGACCTTGTCTGAGACGTCATGGAAGTCCAGATTGATCGATCCCTGCCGTCGCTGCCATCGGAGCCATTCTTCAATGGCGATTGCCGAATACAACTGCATTCCTTCCCGCAATCTCCCGTGCTGAATAGCTTCCAATTGCTGTCGCACGGACGCGGCATCGACCGTAATACGGTCTGATAGCCAATAGTCTTTGAATAGATTGTCGATGGCTCCCTTCTGATCGCGCAGCAGGGCCGAAATATGTCGGGAGGTAAACCATTTGGTCTTGCGAAACAGTACTTCGTTCGGAACAATCCCACGTAGTGCTCGCCGCATCAGATGGCGTCGGCGACCAACTGCGAGAACCTGAGTACGTGGAATGGAGGCGAGGAAGACAAAGAGCGAGCGGTCCAGATAGGGATAACGTTGCTCCGCGCAACCAACAAGGGGCAGGTCGGTGCATGTAAGCTGCTGCGCTAAGCAATAACGTATGGACTCCATACATAATTGCACGGGAGACAACTGGCGCCATCGGGCAAACGATTTCAGGGCCGTGTGATTCGTTGGCGGCTTGAGACAAGCCCAAAGCAAAAGTTCATCTGAAGGCGCAAAGAGCAATTCAGGATGACGAGAGGCGCGTACTAGCATAATTGCATTCATGAGCAAGCGATAAACGTTCTTCTTTCTGGTCATGCTCCATTGAATGGCGGATTGCAGAAATGAAATGAATCTGAAGGCAAGAAGATGGTCTGCGAGTTCGGGGGCTTCGTATTGAATCCCGCCAAGTACCTCATCGCCTCCAAGTCCGGAAAGGATAATGCGCGCACCTACCGCATTCTGGAGCGCGCGGAGAGTTGAAGCCCAGTGCAGCGATCTCGCGCAGTAACCGGGAGAGGCGGCAAAGCAATCGTCCGGAAGTGGCTCCAATGCTTCCTCCGCAGTCTTCCGCGCAAATTCCGATATTGAGAT
>JBEKVS010000463.1:0-4233 GCA_049513795.1 Occallatibacter sp.
CTGTGATCTGGGCGACTCTCTCACCATCTAGCCTCAGCGAGCGGGCGCGCGAGATTGTCGCCGATGAAGGCAACGTGATTCTGGTCTCCGCGGCTTCGGCGTGGGAGATCGCCACCAAAGTCCGCAACGGCAAGCTTCCCGGCGCGGAGAAGTTGGAGCGCGACTTTATCGGCGTGATGGAAGATGCAGGCTACACGCTTCTGCCCATCGACGCCGAGTCCGCTCTTCGCGCAGGCAGGCTGATCGCCGACCATCGCGACCCTTTCGACAGGATGATTGCCGCGCAGGCGCTGGCCATGGACGTCGCGATCCTTAGCCCCGACCCGGACCTCGACCAGTTCGGTATTCGACGCATCTGGTAGGTTGCGCACTGTATCGCATCGCTTCGATTTCAAGCTATGGGGCCTGATGGCCGCGTGTATGTCGACCGGAGCGGCGAGGCTTGGCGGCGCGGCGAGGACAACAGTGCGGTTGGCGCTTGTTACAATCGAAAGGTCTGTGAGAGCGCTGCTGTCTGACCTTTGTCTGTGAAAGAGCTGCTTTTGAACCTCTTATGAGCACGTTGCCTGCCGCTGGACCCATCACGCTCCGCCTGTTCAATACCCTCTCTGGAGAAGTCGACCCGCTGTTTGCAGCCGATGGCGCGGCGCTGCGCATGTACGCGTGCGGGCCTACGGTTTATGACTACGGGCACATCGGGAATTTTCGTACGTTTTTGCAGATCGACATTCTGCGGCGGTTTCTCAGGCTGACTGGAATGAACATCCGCCACGTGATGAACATTACGGACGTGGACGACAAGATTATCCGCAACGCGGCGGCGGCGGGCGTGCCGATCGGCGCGTACACGGCGAAGTTTGAACAGGCATTCTTTGAAGATCTGGACTCGCTGGGCGTGGAACATCCGGAGGTGATTGCGCGGGCTACGGAACATATTCCACGCATGGTTGGGCTGGTCGAGAAGTTATCCGAAGCGGGAGCGGCTTACCAGACCGAGGATGGGTCGTGGTATTTCAGGCTGGCGTCGTTTCCGGAGTACGGCAAGCTGAGCAAGAAAGACCTGGGCGGAATCGAGGACGGCGCGCGCGTTGATGTGGACGAGTACGAGAAGGATTCGGCGCGCGACTTTGCGCTGTGGAAGGCGGCCAAGCCGGGCGAGATGTTTTGGGACACGGTGATCGGGCGAGGCCGACCCGGATGGCACATCGAGTGCTCGGCCATGGCGATGGAGTATCTGGGAGACAGCTTCGACCTGCACGCGGGCGGCGAAGACCTGATGTTTCCGCATCACGAGAACGAAATTGCGCAGAGCGAGTCGGTAACGCACAAGCCTTTTGCGCGGCACTGGATGCATGTGCGCTTTCTGCTGGTAGACGGGCGCAAGATGTCGAAGAGCGAGGGTAACTTTTTCACCCTGCGCGATCTGTTGCTGAAGGGCTACAAGGCTTCGGCGATCCGGCTGGCGCTGGTGTCAGTTCCCTATCGCCACCAGCTCAACTTCACATTTGAAGGCTTGACCGAAGCGACCAACGCCATTGAGCGGCTGCGCACTTTTTCTGCGCGGCTGAAACAGGCGAAGCTGGCGGACGGGGCAAATGCGGGGATTCAGGCTGCGGCACAGAAGGCGCAGGCGGATTACATTGCCGCGCTGGCCAACGACTTGAATACAGCTGAGGCGCGCGCGCCGATCTTCGACCTGATTCGCACCGCGAACACGGCCATCGACCAGGGACAACTACTATCCGAAGATCGCGGCGCGATTCTGGCCGCGCTGGCCAGTTTTGACGCGGTCTTCAACGTGATGGAAGATCGCGATGCGGGTCCGACGGCTCGTGCCCTCGAGTGGGCTAAGGAATCGGGCCGGATGGCCGACGTGGCTCCGGAGCTGCTTGCGCGCCAGGGGCTGAGCGATGAGGTGATAGACGCGCTCGTGGCCGAACGCACCTTGGCCAAGCGGCAAAGGAATTTTGCGCGCGCCGATCAGATTCGCAATGAGCTGGCGGAAAAAGGCGTGGTGATCGAGGACTCGAAGGACGGCGTGCGGTGGAAGCGCAAGTAACCGCTGCATGCGCAAACTGGTATTGTTAAGAAGGCCTGTGGCCGTCCGGACACAAATTCCCTCAGGGGCTAAAGCCCGCGCTGCTTCTGTGGTACCCGACGTACGGGCTGAAGCCCGTACCCTTCAAAGCGGCGAGTTTTTCGGAGGTTCACTGGACCATTATGGAAGCCGACGAATCCGTTGAACTGCAGGAACTGGCCGAGAAGGTGGAGAAGAAGCAGGAGAATGCGCTGCGCCCAGTGGCATTCACGATGAGCGTGCTGGCCGTGCTGGTGGCCATTATGACCGTTCTCGGACACCGCACCCACACCGAGGCAGTCTTGAATCAAAACAAAGCCACCGACCAATGGAATCTCTACCAGGCGAAGAAGATTCGCGCCAACGACACGCAACTCGCGTCGGACTTGCTGAGCGTGCTGGCGATCTCCGACAAAGAAGCGGCTGCCAAGATTGCCAAATCCTATGCCGACCACCAGGCAAAGTGGGTCGACGATTTGAAGGAAGAACAAGAGAAGGCCGAGGCGCTGGAGACCAAGGTCGAACAGGCTGAGGCGCGCGCCAACCGATTTGACTTGTCCGAAGCCTTGCTGGAGATAGGGCTGGTGATAAGTTCTGTAACCCTGTTGACGCGGACGAAGATGTATTGGTATCTCGGCATATTCTTTGCATTGGCTGGGATTGCTTCGGCGACGACTGTGCTTTTTCTTAAATAACAATTTATGAAGCCTGTTTCTTGTCTATTTCATGTTGAGATAACTTGCGAGTTACTGGCGGACGTTGAATAGGGTTACCATTGTTCCCCCTTCGGTTGGATTGCAGCCCGCATGCAGCTTGGTCGAAGACCTGATTGGCGAAATACCGGCGACTATTCATGATATTCTCCTTTGCCCCGGGTAACTTCGGCCGTATTGCAGCTTCATTGCGTTTCTGCTGAACCAAAAGAATTAATCTGCTTGCGGTTGTGCAACTTGCAGGCGCGGTCGTAGAATTCGTGGGCGACCCCGGAGGCACGGATTCCGGGGCCAAGTACCACTGGAGGAGAATTGCGATGAAATCGTTTTTGAAATTGTTTGTTTGCCTTGCGATCCTTGCCGGCACCGGCATGGCTCAGACCTCAACCGATCAAGCCACAGAAGGGACAGATGCGACCACTTCCCCCGTCGCTTACGTTTATGTCGCGCGACCAACTCACATTGATGGTTTTGCAGCCGCTTCAAACGGCAAGCTAACTCCCGTACCGGGATCGCCCTTTGCCAACATTGCTGTCAACCATCTGTCGGTGACTCCGAAGTATCTGTTTGGCTCCGGCAATAACTCGGCGATTTATACCTTCTCTATCGGATCGGGCGGCGGGATCAAGCAGGTTGCGTCGATCGACACTTTTAATTACGCGCCTGAAGCTGACGGGGCTGGACCGATACAACTCGACGCGAGCGGTTCGACCCTATACAACTTTTCGATGGCCGATGACTCGTTTTTGCAGTCGTACAAGATTGAAGAGAATGGCGAATTGGAGTTCCTGTCCGCGGTGGAATCGGATCACACGTTCGACGTTCAGGAAGTCGAACCGACCATGATCGACTTCATCGGGAGCAACAAGTATTCGTACCAAACCGGGTGCGACGAAGATCAGCTGAATCCGGCAACGGAGGGATTCAAGCGCGAAAGCAATGGGGAACTGGAGCTTGTGGGCGCAGACGATGAGGAGCCGATGCCACCGAGTTCCGCGTATACCTATTGCCCCTTTTTGCTTGCTACCGACCCAACGGACCATGTGGCGTTTGTAGAAAGTCTCTGGGACATAGCGGAAGGGCAGGCTAGCGCGACGGAGCAGCTGGCAACTTATACGGCTAACTCGAGCGGTAAGCTGACAACGACCAGCACTTACAAAAACATGCCCGCGGTGGGTCTCCCCTTTACCACCACGTTGAGCATCTCTCCGTCGGGAAAGCTGCTGGCGGTGGGCGGAAAGGGATTCCAGATCTTCCACTTCAATGGCGCCGATCCGATCACTCACTATAGCGGCGCGCTGCAAACCGGTGTCACCATTCAGGAGCTTGGCTGGGACAAGGCCAATCATCTGTATGCCCTGGGCGGCGGTGAACTTTTCGTCTACACGGTGACTCCCACCAGCATTACCGAGGCTCCAGGATCGCCTTATTCGATTCCAGAAT
>JBEKVS010000464.1:0-4222 GCA_049513795.1 Occallatibacter sp.
TAGGCCAGCGCGGCCGCAGTGGGCTCGTTGACGATGCGCTTGACGTCGAGGCCGGCGATTTTGCCGGCATCCTTGGTGGCCTGGCGCTGGGCGTCGTTAAAGTAGGCCGGAACAGTAATCACGGCCTGGGTGACGGGCTCGCCCAGATAGGCCTCGGCCGAAGCCTTCAGTTTCTGCAGGATCATGGCCGAGATCTCGGGCGGGGTGTATTCCTTGCCCTGGGCGACGACGGCGATGTGATCGCCCTGTTGAACGACCTTGTAGGGCACCATCTTCATCTCGTCGTTGACTTCGTTGTAGCGGCGGCCCATGAAGCGCTTGATGGAGAAGATGGTGTTCTCCGGGTTGGTGATGGCCTGCCGCTTGGCCACCTGGCCAACGAGCCGCTCGCCGCTCTTGGAGAAGGCGACGATGGAGGGCGTGGTGCGCGCACCCTCTTCATTTGCAATGACTTTGGGCTCGCCACCCTCGAGGACGGCGACACACGAGTTGGTCGTTCCCAGGTCGATACCGATGATTTTTGCCATGTTTGCTAACCTGCCTGTTCGATAGAGTTCTGACTCTAATAAGATGCATGATTGAGTGAGATAGTGTCAACTTTATTTGATTGTATCTCCATAAACCATGACCGGGAAGCTTTGCTCATGGCGCGCAAAGAGCTCGCCCGGAGATGTCCAGCATATTCAGCCCATCCACGAGGGGATTGGATCGAGTGCCGTGGCTCTTGCTTCTAACTGATAGATCTCCCGCAGACCGGGCACCCCTGTGGGCGGCTGGACAGGAGTCGCCTAATTCTATGATTTATAGAGTTTTAGCTCGATAGTGCCAGTATTCCTAATCCGGCTCGGCGACTTGCGACTCGCCCTTCGCCGAGACAGCGGACTCGCCTGGCGCCATGATCGGCTGATCCTTGTCTTTCTCCGGGTCGTACTGATGTTCCGCCATCCAGGCTTTTAGCACCCCGGCCGGCTCCTCGGCCACTCCGCCGTTTTTCCAGTAGAAGGCCAGACCGGGCCTCATCTCCGCCTGCAGGTCGCAGGTCTTCAAATTCCAGGGCTTCCCTGTCTCCGGCTGCAAAATCTCCAGCGTCTTGCCCTTCTTTTTCCAACGTGCGGGATAGTTCGCATATCCGCCCGAGGCCTTTAGACCGCCCATGCAGCTATAGCTGAACTGGAAGCCACTCGGTTCGCCATTTTCGAACAGATCGGCAACTCCCAACCCATCAATATAGTCCGGCGTGTCGGAAAGGCTCTTTGCCTCCCGCGTGTGCCGGGGTTGCGAGGTGAATCTCAATATGTGCACCCGCAGCGGATAGTCGACGGGGTCAGGCCGGCTGGCCAGCGCCACCGAGGAAACCGCCAAACAGCCTGCAACTGCACCTAGTTCAATGACAAAAAAAGGCCGCATCGGAAGCACCATCCTGTCCACTCGATACCGGAGATCTCGTTGCCGGAATTAATGACCATTTTAATCCGCCGGTCTCGATCCACCGCCGTAGCGCCAAAGCGCAAGAAGTGACGCCTGAATGGCTCGAATAACGCCTGACGCGTAGCATATTCAAAATATATTTACCATCGCTTGTTCGTTGTAACTCGTCTTCATTGTGCGGATTTGCATGGTTCAGGCCAGCCGACGACTTAGTCCGCGGACAACTCGAAAATCGCAAAGGGCATCTACTGCTATCTGAGTCACGGCGCGGGTGGGTCCAAATCCTGGGTGCATCAAATCTTGGGCCCATTAAGTCGCGACCTCGGAAAGCGGAGCAAAAACCGCAACGGGGAGATCGGAGCAAATAACCATGGTGAAGAACCAGAAGCTCACTTGCTATTCAATCCTGCTGCTCGCCGCTTCGGGTTGGGCATGCGCACAGGAAGCCAATCCCACCGCCAACGGACAATCGCCGATGCAGTCCGCGCCTTCATCGATGGCACCGGCGGGAACACAGGATAATGTTCCGCTCTACAGGATTCAAGTTGTGGCGCGCGATATTCCCGCGATCAACTACTTCCATCGCAATGGTCCCACGAAGATTGGTTTTGTCGGCACGAGTCTTCTGGCTGGAGCCAAAGGGGCAGCGAAGGTGGATGCGCGAGCGGGAAGAACCTCCATCGATGCAAGCTTTGAGGGATTGAGCCCGGCGAATGGATTCGGCCCGGAGTATCTAACCTATGTACTTTGGGCGATTACTCCGGAAGGGCGACCGGTGAACCTGGGTGAAGTATTACCTACGGGATCGAAGGATAAGAATCAGATCACGGTAACAACAAATTTGCAGGTGTTCGGCTTAATTGTAACTGCCGAGCCTTACTATGCAGTCACTATGCCGAGCGACCTTGTGGTCATGCAGAATGTGGTGGAAGACCGGACCCAGGGAGTTATCGAGCAAGTGAATGCACATTACACGCTTTTGCCGCGCGGAGCTTACGCGGAGACGGCGGGGCGGCATTCCGTCCTTCATCCAATTACGCGGGACGAGCGCTCTCCGTTGGAGTTGTACGAGGCGGAGAACGCCCTGCAAATAGCCGAGGCGGCAGGCGCAGAGAAGTACGCGCCCGATACCATTGCGACGGCTAAAACCGCGCTCCAGAATGCAGAAGACATCGATAAGCATGGGAAGGAACGCAAGGAATCCATCACCTTTGCGCGCGAAGCGGTGCAGTCGGCTGAAGATGCGCGCATCATCACCATCCGCAAGATCAAGGCGGAGGACGATGCCGCGACACAACAGGCCCGCCTGGACGCAGAGAAACAGGCCCAGGAATCGCAGGCGGTAGCAGAACAGCAGGCTGCGGCGCGCGCCAAGGCCGATGCCGAGGCTGCCGAAGCCAAAGCCCGCGCAGAGCAGGCACGCGCGGCGCAGCAACAGGCCGAGCAGAGTGCCCAGCTCGCTGCCCAACAGGCACAGCAGGCCGCGCAGCAGGCGGAACAGGCGCGCGAGAGGCTGCGCCAGCAGTTGAACCAGGTGCTGCAAACCACCGAGACGGCGCGCGGGCTGATTGTGAATATGTCCGACGTGCTGTTCGATTTCAACAAATACACCCTCAAACCGGAAGCTCGGGAAAAACTGGCCAAGGTTTCCGGGATTCTTTTGGCGTACCCTAACTTGACTCTCAAAGTGGAGGGATACACCGATAACATCGGCTCCGACGAATATAACCAGAAGCTATCTGAGGAGCGGGCGGATAGTGTCCGGACTTATCTTGTGTCGCAAAGTGTCGCCGACTCAAACGTGTCTGCGAAGGGGTTCGGTAAGAGCGATCCTATCGCCGATAACTCGACCAATCAAGGGCGAGCCCAGAACCGCAGGGTTGAACTGGTTGTTTCGGGCGCAGCCATTGGAATCCAGCAGAGCGCAATGGGAGGCGATTCGCAAGCCCCCGTAGCAACGGGACAAGCGTCTGTGACCTCTGCTTCACATGCCGGGGCGAACGAGGATCACTTAGCCGGCACCTCCAATCCACCGCAGAGGTAATTTCCGTCGTCATGGTTAGGCGAAAAATGGGCTGGCGCTTCTCAAGAAGCGCTAGCCCATTTTCTTGTCTTCACGGCGAAGATCGCCAGCAGAAGATTCGACTGGTTAGTCAACGAGTGGGGAGAACTTACCCGATCGTTCGTCATAATATTCGATCTTCCCACTCAATATGTCGTAGTACCAGCCGTGGACCTGAAGCCGTTCCTGCGCGATGGCGCTGATGATATACGCGTGGGTTCGCAGGTTATCCAATTGAACCAGAACATTGGCGTGCGTCAGAGCTTTGTGGCGGGTCAACTCGCCCGCATTCCGCTCGACCTCATCCACATACTTCCAGGCAGGCGCGACATGCTGCAGCCAGTCGCGCACGCTGGTCAGGCCGTCGAGCAACTGAGGGGACATGAGAGCGCGGATCACGCCGCAGTCGGAGTGTCCGCACACGATGAGATTGCGCACCTTTAGCACCTGCACGGCGTATTCGATGGTGGCCGACACGCCGCCGGCCGGCTCTCCGGCGCGCGGAATTACATTGCCGGCATTGCGGCAGATGAACAGGTCGCCGGGCTGAGACTGCAGAATGAGATCGGGCACGATGCGCGAGTCGGCGCAGGTGATGAACAGGGTCTCGGGCGCCTGCCGTTCCGACAGCAGCTGAAACTGATTGCGACGAGCGGGGAACGCTTCCTCAAGAAAACGCTTATGCCCCTCGATCAACTTTTGCATGGTTGCTTTCGCCTCCGCACGCTCAGG
>JBEKVS010000465.1:0-4207 GCA_049513795.1 Occallatibacter sp.
GCCCGGCAATTGGGTTTCCCGCGGCGCTCCGGATGGGAATCAAGAATTCGCGATAGTGCGGACAAACTGCTGCCTGGTTGACATTTGTCGGGAGACTTACACTTTTTCCTAATCAGTCGCAACGACGAGTTACTTTCGTGGGTAACGCATAACTGTTACGGATTAGCTCAGGCGAGTAAGACAAAACTACACTATTTACTGTCGAATCCAGGTAGTTTAGGCTGGTCTTGGCTGTATGGAATACGCTCCGTCCGGTCCTCTGACTTATTCGCAGAAACCCTTCTAAGGCCGGAGAAGTAAATTGACCCCCGCTGGATTGTCCAATATCGAGACCCCGGCCGCTGTTGATCCGGCACCTGAGGGACAAAGTTGCGTCTCTATGCTCGATAGCTCCCACAGAACCATCGATCTGATTATCGGGGAACGAAAGCTACGGACCTTTATCCCGGAGATTGAGAGACTTCGTCTGCGATGCGGGCAGCAAGACGACTTCACGACTCATCCGGAATATCTCATTGCGATAAATCGCCTGAAAGACAGAAGACTAACGGCTGTACTCATTCGTCACAATAACGAACTCGAAGCCTGCATCTTCTTTTTCGAGTATTGCAAGTTTGGAATCGGCCTCGGCTCCTTGCGCGGAGGCGATCACACCGGTCAAAGCCTGGTTGTCGGTCGCGAGGAGTTCCGGCTGCAATACATCCACCTGGCAGTTGGAGCCCTTCTGAAAGACTGGCGAATCTTTGGCGTAAGCGCTAGTGTCAGGGCTAGCTCGGATGATTGTGTCCATTTGATGGGCCCCAGGGAAAAGTATCGGATGTTTTCAGGCAGGAGCATAGAGTACACGCTTCCCCTGGAAACAACCTACGCGGCAATGCTGGCGGGTATGGGCCACCGGACGCGGCGCAGCCTGGCGGGTAAGCGGCAGCAGTTGGAAAACAGCGCAAACGTCGTGTTCGTACCTGTGCTCGAGCCTGCGCAGGCTCTCGAAGCCATGCTGATGCTTCAATCGAAATCCCTGCCTTACAGAAGCTCCAGGTTCTACCAGGCCCGCCATCGCCTGCTTTGCCAGAACCCCGAACTGTTTTGTATGGGAATGAGACTTCCCGACGGCACATGGTTAAGCATTCTGAGCGGTTGGCGGCGAAATCACATCACCTATATCGATTTGCAGCTGAACGACGTGCGCTTCAAGAAGGAATCTCTTTCCGCTGTAATGCGGTGTTTCATGCTGGAGCACGAGATTGCATGCAAGCAGGAACTCATCAATTTCGTGGGTGGAACTTCTGTGTTGCTGAGAAGATACTGCAAGCCTACCGAGGCATGTACCGACATCTTCCTGGGGCGGCGCTGCCTGCGCGCGATGCTCTTTGAAAAGCTGGCCCCACGTCTAAAAGAAGGCAGCTTTTACGAACTCGTCAAGAATGGCGCCAATAATCAAACTTCTGAGAAGGCTGAGCAGTGGCGCGCGGAACAGTGAAAGTTGCATAAATGCAATTCTCTGCTCCGTCTCGAAAACCCTCTGGGCCGGCCTTTCGACGAATGATCAGGAACCCGTAAGGCGCCGGTCTTCTTCTTCCTCGTCGTCAGACCACAGCGGCGCAGTTGCATGGCTGATGGTCCGTATTTCCACCGGCTCTGACGTCTTGCGATTTGCCGCCCGCGCATCTGGCCGTAGCTCCTCTTTCGACGACGCGGCGAAAGAGATGGTTGAGCAGTCGTCGGAAAAAACCAGCTGGTGACGATAGACGAAGGCGGCAAGACCCAGGCGGTCATCCACTCGAAGCTTGGTAAAAATAGAAGTAAGGTGGTGCCACACCGTGGTCTCTGCGATGCCCAGCCGCAAAGCAATTTCCTTATTTTTCAGACCGCCGCACACAAGGGGGATAAGTTGGCGCTCCCTTTGCGTCAGCAGCTGCACGGAATTTGCTCCTGGGTCGATCCTGCCGGGTGCCGGAAGAGAACCGCCTCTCGTCTCCGCGGCCGAACTCCGCCGGCGATCATCGCACACTTTCAGAACCGCCTTCTGCAGCTGGCGTGCCGATGTCCATTTGCTGAGAAATCCGCGAGCACCCAATTCGAGCATTTCCCTCTTCTGCTCTGAATTCTCCGAGACCGTCAGAAATATCACAGAAAGCGTGCTCAGGTCACACTGCAACAGCTCAGTAAGAGCCGCCAGGTCCTCAGAAGCCATCGCCCAATCGACCAACGCCACTTCAGCCCGTTCCACGGCCAGCCTTTTCCGAAAAGAAACCATGGTAGAGGCATCCGCTACCACCTTGAACCGAGGGTTCTCCTCGATCATGTTGCGAACGCCGTGCACAATGACAGGGTACGGGTCTGCCACGATAACACGAACTTGCCGGAAAGTAGGAGCGATGGAAAGAGTCGGCTTGTTTAGGCCCATGCGAAGTTCCTTTGAAGAACGGGATGGACCGTCGACGCGGCTTTAATCGTCCGCAGCTACCGGTTCATCTTCATCCTGCACCGCTTGCATGTTCTGGCGCCCAGACTGATTTGCCGTTATTTTCGAAAAATAGATCCTGCGGATCTTTAATAGACTAACCCGGCAGGTCATGACTAATCAATAAACTTTTGGTAACGAAGCCCATCGAGGCTTTGCAGGTACTCACGCGTCGTCTTATTCACACGCGACTCGGTTGTGCGTGTTCATGGCGGCTTTCCGCCCTCATTTTCGCTTGTTAAAGCGATTACAGGCGACTCGTGCTATGGTTACTCTCCTGTTAACACTCCCGACAAACACACCGTAATAAAATCCTCTTTAAAATCTCTGTAAATTTTTCCGCCTTCGAAACAAAACCGCGTATTAATTCCTCGGATCGCGAGCCCGTAACTTCGGTCATCAAATCGGGGCACTTTCGTCTTTGGATTTACGTCTTGTCACTCCACACTAGGGCATCCCTTTATTTGGAAATGTGATGATTCGTTTGCCGGAACGAGAGGTGCCGGTACTGTGTCCACTAGAGTTACTCTTGAGTGTGATGCTCTTAGGCATGGCTCTCGCAGGGTTAACAGGTTGTGGCTTCACAGGGTCGGCGACTTCCATACCGGTTTCGATCTCACTGCGCGGCACCGTGCTTGGTGGCGAACAACCGATCAGCGGCGCAAGCATTCAGGTCTACGCTGCAGGCACTACAGGAATGGGCTCAGCGGCGCAGCCCCTTCTCGACGCCCCTGTTCATTCCGACAGCAATGGAAATTTCATCATCCCCGCTTCCTACCGCTGTCCATCCGTATCTTCGCAACTCTACCTGATTGCGCGCGGCGGTAAGCCGGGACTGCCCTCAGGAGCCGATAACCCCGCGCTCGCGCTGACCGCTGTGCTTGGTTCCTGCGGCAATCTCTCCGCCACCGCTCCAATCACCGTCAACGAGGTCACTACCATCGGTTCCATCTGGCCCGTCGCTCAGTACATGACATCCCCGAGCGATCTCGGTGCCGCAACGGATGATTCCGGCTTTCTGGGAGCCGTGGCCAGCGTGAGCGAATTCATCAATCTTAACCAGGGAATTTCCCCGGGAGTCTCCACGCCGGAGAGCTACTTTGCTGAAAATTCCAAGCTCTACAGTCTCGCCGACGTTCTCGATAAGTGTGTCAACTCTTCTGGTGGTTCAGCCGGCGACGGCAGCCCCTGCGGAATATTGTTTTCGATGGCCACGCCATCCGGCGGGAACGCGCCAACCGATACGGTTTCGGCTGCGATGCATATTGCGCAGAATCCGAAAAGCAATGTCGATGGCATCTACGGCTTAACCGCAGCTCCTATCCCCTTTCAGCCTGCGCTGAATACCGCACCCGCGGATTGGACCCTCACCCTTTCGCATCCGGTCGCCACGCCGACTCCAACGCCCACGCCAACGCCAACGCCAACTCCAACCCCAACACCGACTCCCACGCCAACACCGACTCCCACGCCAACACCGACTCCAACCCCAACTCCCACGCCGACTCCCACTCCAACGCCCACTCCAACGCCAACTCCAACCCCTTCTGTAGCTGCTCCCTCAATCTCCTTGGCAACCGGAAGTTATGTCGGCAATCAGCAAGTGACCATCAGTGAATCAACCACGGGAGCCAAAATCTACTACACCACCAATGGAGCGACACCCACGGCTGCTTCGGCTTTGTACTCGGGAGCAATCTTGATCACCGCTTCCACCACGGTGAAGGCCATCGCAATTCTCGG
>JBEKVS010000466.1:0-4524 GCA_049513795.1 Occallatibacter sp.
ATTGCCGTCGCGCAGCGTGTGCGCGCTGCGCCGCCACAGACCCTCACCCTGCGCGGAAAACAGCTCTTCGCGCAAATCGTGAATGTAAGCGCCCTCGCCATAAAGAAGATCGCCGAACAGACCTTCATGCACCATGCGCAGGATGAGCGTCTCGTTATAGCCATAGCAGCAGTTCTCAAGCATCATGCAGTGCCGCCGGGTCTGCTCCGACGTATCGACGAGCTTCCAGCAATCTTCAATCGTTGTTGCGGCCGGAACCTCGACCGCCGCGTGCTTGCCGTGCTTCATGGCGGCAACGGCCATTTCCACGTGCCAGTCCCACGGTGTCGCAATGATCACCAGGTCCAGATCGTCTCGGGCCACGAGCGACTCGAAGGCATGATCGCCATTCGTGTAAATCTCAGGCGAAGCCTGCCCCGCCTTCACCCTGCCCCGCCTTCACCACCAGCGATTGAGCGTGCTCGGCCTTTTCATGCACGACGTCGCAAAGAGCAAGAATCTGCACGTCAGCCGCAAGCAGGTTCTGCAGCAGGCTGGTACCTCGGCCGCCCGTGCCAATCAGCCCAATTCTCGGAGCCGCAGCGGCAAATGGCACGCCGATCATGGAAGCCTGCGGCGTTTCCAACTCGGCATGCAGCTCTGGAATGGAAATGCCCACCGCGGTGATGCCGCCCAGGCGGAGAAACTCTCTGCGGGAAAGATCGGTTATGGCATCGAACTTATCATTGATCATGCGATTCCTGGGTGACGATCCTTGGATGGCGCTTTCTAGGCGACGATTCCTGAATGAGACGAGGTGCTTCCACTGCCGCGGTTCGTGCAACGCTTCGGTGTCGACGGCATTCGTGCATCATATGTGCCGCCGGTAGATTTGTGCCGAGTCTAGAACAGCCCCATGGCCGCGTCAACCTATGCTTTCACCCGGTTATGCAGGGCCCTGCGATCGCCTGCCAATCGGCGCGATTCATTGCTCTCGCTCTTGAGGACTGGCGAAGGGCGCCACGACGATTATGTGGCCTTGGCCAATCCTCCTGTGTTACCGTTCTGTTGCATCCATGCCAGACGAATTGATCGAGGCTGGATCCCAAACAGAATTGCTGCCCCGCACGGAGAGTGACGATCATGCACGCGACGGCTAGCCTAGAGAGCCTGCAGACCACGCGAACGTTGGAAACTCGCCAGAAACCTCAATCGGCGCCTCCGCGCAACGTCGCCGTGGACGCCTATCGCGGTTTGGTCATGCTGCTGATGATGGGCGAGGTGATGAGTTTCTGGAAGGTGTCCCAGGCTTTTCCCGACAGCGGATTCTGGCGCTTCCTGGCCTTCAATCAAACGCACGTCGAATGGTCGGGGATGAGCCTCCACGACACCATTCAGCCCGGATTCAGTTTCCTGGTTGGCGTCGCGCTGCCCTACTCCATCGCCAGCCGCACGGCCAAGGGACAAAGCTTTCAGCGCCAGTTGCTGCACACCATCTGGCGCAGCCTGGTGCTGATTTTTCTTGGATTCTTTCTGCGTTCCACCGCCAGCAGCCAAACCTATTTCACCTTTGAAGACACCCTCACCCAAATCGGCCTGGGATTCACCTTCGCTTTCCTGCTGGCCCATTGCCGGCCGCGCTGGCAATGGATTGCACTGGGCGCCATCCTGTTTGGCTATTGGCTGGCGTGGGCGCTCTATCCCGCTCCGGGACCCAACTTCAACTGGCCTGCCGTGGGCGTGCCGGCTAACTGGCCGTATAACTTCTCCGGCTTCGCGTCGCACTGGAATAAGAACAGCAACCTTGGTCAGGCTTTCGATGTGTGGTTCTTGAATCTGCTGCCGCGCGCCTCGCGCTTCACTTACAACGCCGGCGGGTACCTGACGCTCAGCTTCATTCCCACTCTTGGAACCATCCTGCTCGGCTTGCGGGCGGGCGAGTGGTTCCGGTCCGCCGCACCTAGAATTCCGGTCAAGCGCTTCGTGATAGCAGGTGTCCTTCTTGCGGCCGCTGGCTTGCTACTGCATTTCACCGGCGTTTGCCCCATTGTGAAGCGCATCTGGACTCCTAGCTGGACCCTCTTCAGCGGCGGAGTCTGCTTTTTGTTTCTTGCCGCCTTTTCGTGGATTCTTGACGTGAAGGGCTATCGCCGCTGGGCATTTCCGCTGGTGGTGGTCGGCATGAACTCGATAGCGGCCTACTTAATGGCTCACCTGTGGGAAGACTTTATTGTGCAAAGTCTGCACATCCATCTCGGAGTTCAAATCTTCAGAATATTCGGGGCAGGACTTGAGCCGCTCATGCTGGGGATTACGGTCATGCTGATCTACTGGCTGATTCTCTATTGGATGTACCGCAGGAAGCTCTTCCTGCGCGTCTGAAATGCTGGTGTGTCCCGAGGGATTCGAACCGTTTCCAGCCTCGGGCCTGCCAACCATCCCTGCCTGCATGTCGCTGCTGGGATGTTGGACATGCAAGGTGTCCTGCTTCTCCTACCTGATTCGGACCTGGACTGGCCGACATCGGATGGCTTCTCTCATCTTTTCGTCATATGGGTCTTTGATCGCTCGGACAGTTTTGGGGCATGTAGATTTCCTTGACATCGCATATCAAGGGCCTTACGATGAGCCGGTGGAAACGATACCATCCCTGCTTCGCTTCCACCACCTGCTTCCTGACGGCGCTGGGCAATCGTCATGTCCGTTGGCGTTCGTCCAAGTGGAGGTTCCATGTCCCGCACTCTGGTCCTAATTCTTGTGTCGATCGCATTCATCCCGCGCCCCCGCGTGGAGGGGCAGACCACGAAAGCGCCAGACATTACTCAACAGCCGACTCTCTACGTGGTCCCTTATGCACACCTCGATACCCAGTGGCGCTGGGAGTTTCCGCAGGTAATCAGTGAATATCTTCTCAAGACATTGCGGGTGAACTTCGATTACATCGATAAATACCCGCATTATGTTTTCAATTGGACCGGCTCGAATCGATATCGCCTCATGAAGGAGTATTATCCCAACGACTATGCAAAGCTGAAGCAGTACGTGGCCAAGGGCAACTGGTATCCCGCCGGCTCCTCGGTGGAAGAGGGCGATGTGAATCTGCCCAGCGCGGAGTCGATCATTCGCCAGGTTCTCTATGGCAACACGTACTACCGCAAGGAATTCGGCAAGGCGAGCGCGGAATATATGCTGCCCGATTGTTTCGGGTTTCCCGCATCGTTGCCGACCATTCTGGCCCACGCCGGCGTGAAGGGCTTTTCAACGCAAAAGCTAAGCGCTGCCTGGCAGCCCGCTCCGTAAGTCGGCGGCCCAGATTCTCCAGAGAAAACACCGGCAGGCATCCCATTCAATGTTGGGATTTGGGAGGGACCGGATGGAGAAAAAATCATTGCCGCGTTGAATCCGGGCAGCTATGGAAGCCGCATTCGCACCGATCTCAGCAAGATGCCCCCAGCACAGACCCCTCCACCGCAAGGTACGCGCAGATTCGTGCCTGAAACAGATTGGCCGCAGCGCATTGATGTGGATGGAAAGGCAACCGGGGTTTTCGCTGACTATCATTACGTCGGCACCGGCGACATTGGCGGCGCAGCGGATGAAGAAACTATAAGGCTGCTTGAAGCTACGGTGACACAGGGAGAGGCCGTGATTCCCCCAGCTGGATTCAACGCCGGAAGGCTGGCAGGGCCTGCGCCTGAAGGAACGCCAGTCAAGATGGGCGATGGCCCGGTGCGTGTGATCTCCTCGGCAGCCGATCAGATGTTCCTCGACATCAAACCGGAGATGCAGGCCAGGATGCCGACTTACAAAGGCGATCTGGAACTCATCAATCACTCGGCCGGCTCGCTTACCTCAGAGGCCTACCACAAACGTTGGAATCGGAAGAACGAGATTCTCGCCGACGCCGCCGAAAAAGCATCGGTTGCGGCTGCGTGGATGGGCGGCCGCACTTATCCGCAACAGCGTCTCAACGATGCGTGGACGCTGGTGATGGGCGGCCAGTTTCACGATACCGGCGCGGGAACAGCGACACCTCGCGCGTATGAATTCGCGCAAAACGATGACGTCATCGCGATGAACCAGTTTGCCGAAGTACTTACCAGCGCGACCCAATCGATAGCTTCTGCGCTCGATACACAGGCGAGTGGAATTCCCGTCATCGTGTATAACCCGCTCAACATCGCGCGCGAAGATGTGGTCGAGGCCGCAGTGACTTTTCCCGGCGCAGCGCCCAAGGCAGTTCGCGTATTCGGGACCGATGGGCATGAGGTTCCATCGCAGTTGGAGAACGGCAAGGTGCTGTTTCTTGCCAAGGCGCGCCATCGGTCGGCTATGCCGTCTTCGACGTTCGTCGCGCCGAGGCCCCGGTGCCCTCTGAGGAGTTGAAGGTGAGCACCACGACTGTCGAGAACGCGCGTTATCGCGTCACGCTCAACACCTCTGGAGATGTCACGAGCATCTTGGACAAGTCGCTGAACAAAGAACTCCTGTCCGGACCCATGCGGCTGGCCATCTCCAACGATGCGCCCAAAGCGTGGCCGGCGT
>JBEKVS010000467.1:0-4202 GCA_049513795.1 Occallatibacter sp.
TGCCATATGGCGCCGTATAGTTCCCGTTCTTCAGCACCGCTATGAAGTATCCGCTTCCTACCGAAGCCTTGCCGGGTGTGTAGGTTGTGGGTGGAATGAGGCCTCCGAGCGTCTCATTCTTGAGTGAGTAGAGGCCTGCCTTGACGGCTGCTGGGGTCGGATGGGCGCCGAGGTGAGCTGCCGCGGCGGCGAACATCTCGCCAGATGCCCATGCCATAGCGAGGCTCGGGCCGAAGTTGTTGGACTTGAAGACGCCAGGCTCGTAGGTCTCGAGTGCCTGCCAGTAGCGCTCGGTAGCTGGCGAAGAGTGTGCGAACCAGGGGAAGACGTTCTCGGCGACGGCCATCGTGGTACCAGACGGCATGCCCTGGAGATAGGGTCGCCCTGCTTCGACTGCCAACCCAATGTACAGCGGCTTGTAATTCTGCTGGGCGCAATCACCTGCGAGCGTGGTGATGGTGGTGAGATCGACCTCTTCGAGGAGCGCATCTGCTCCGTGCTGCCGCGCCGCCAGGCATGTCGCAGTGTAACCAGGCTGGTCGAGGGCCACTCCAGTAGCATACGGCTCGGTCATGCCTAGTGTTTTGGCGTCGTGTGCAATCACCGGCACTGATGCCGCGCACAGGGCGGCTTCGCTGCAGTAGACATCGGCGATTCCTTTAGCGCCAGCCTTATGCGCGGCGGCGACCGCTCCGTAAGTTAGATTGACATCCCCGGTTGGATACCAGTCGGGGATCGGTGCTATCGAAGTGTTTCCTCCAATGATTGGCACGCCGTGCTGTGCCGCGTACGGTGCCCATGCGGGTCCTTCGTCTGAGACGCCGAGGATCGCCAGGACGTGATCTTGGCTAATCAGCGTCTTCACGTCTTGCAATGCTGCGCTTGGGCTACTTTGGTCGTCCATGACGTATGCTTTGACAGGATGGCCGTCTACGCCGCCATGGGCATTTGTCCACTTCTCCCAGGCGTCAATGCCTACGGACTGGCCGCCGAAGTCACCGGAGAGCGGTCCGCTAAGCGTGGCGATGAGCCCGACAGCATATGGGGTGCCTTTTGCTGAAGTAGAAGGGCTGCTGGATGAAGCCGGTGAGCCGCTTGAGGAGCCACAGCCCACTATGGCTGCAGAGGCCACCAAGGCGGCAATGAGGATCCCCGCTGCTTTGTGTGCGGGTATAGAATGCATTGAATTGAACACCTACTTTTCTCCAATCTCTGATTGCGCAGATGAGAACGTACCAATATCATATTTTGGCCTGCCGCTCCGGTCTGCAGCGGCCAATCATTGATTTCCGGGCGAGTAATTCCTTTCAGATCGCGACGGTGGGTCTCAAGCTAACCTTTAAGGCGAACCTGGCCGTCAGCATCAGTGCTAGAAGACTCCCAGAGATAAGGCACCACTTCATCGGCAACCACCGTTGGAAGCGTCATCTCATCCGATGCCTACTACGTTCGAGTTGCGGCTGAAGCGTGCCCAGTAGCTCGATACTGCGCAGAACTGCTTTGTGGGGCAGCACGCCAAACTGGACGAAGCACATGAGCTGGTCGACGCCGGCTTCGGCATATCGCAGGCACTGCTCGAGACACTCGTCTGGAGTGCCGACGATTATCCTGTCTTGGGCGATGTATGAGTTTGTGGCTACGGGCGTCGTACCGTCAACTACCGATTGCAGGCGTGGCAGCAGGGCAACCCGTTCGTCGGGTTCGAGAAGCGGAAGCTCCCATTCGATGGCGAATTCAGCGATATTCCGGTACCACCACTCGATGGACAGCCCTAGCCCGTAGGCAGCCGCCTCGTCGGCATCGTCGTAGCAGTGGACCAACGTGTATACAGCAATTCGGTCGTTATTGACATGGGTGAGGGGCTCGGGCTCCGCCTGACCTCGACGATACGCATCAAAATGCGCCTGCGTTTCGGCGAGTGACTGCGTGAGCGTATACGTCATCATGCCGAGCCCGTATTTACCGGCGTCGAATGCGCTCGCTTCCCCGTCGACCGCCAGCCAGCACGGCGGGTGCGGATCCTGAAACGGCTTGGGCGCCTGGATGCGCTCGGACATCTGGAACATCGGGCTATCCCATGAGAAGCGCTCTTGTTCCCACATCTTCACGACGATCTCGACGGCCTCCTTCCACTGGACCATTGCGCCGTCGCCCAGCGGCACGTCGAAGGCGGCGCGTTCAGTCCGCGATGAACAGCCGGTTCCCCACTCGACCCTGCCGTGCGAGAGGAGATCGACCGTGGCCACCCTCTCAGCGACGCGCGCTGGGTGCCCAAAGCCGAACGGCATAAGTACGCCGCCGAAGCCGAGCCGAATGTGGTCGGTGGTCAGCGCCAGTCCGCCCAGAACCACCTCGGGGCTGGCGCTGGCGGATCGGCCGTCGCGAAAGTGATGTTCGGCCAGCCACGCGCAGTGGTAACCAAGAGCATCGGCATACCGAATCTGCGCCACCGCCTCGTCGAAGGCGCTGCGCTCCGCCTCGCGCTGGCCATACGGATGCGGCTTCGACCATGGCCTAACTTTGGGTTGAATCTCGTATACAAGGTCGAGTTTCAACGCAAATCCCCCCAAATGATGACGAGTAGCCGGAACCTGGAGGTTGCTTCGCGGGCATGTGTGGCACTAGGGAAAGATTAAATCATTGAGTGAAAGAGGCTGTCAACGGTCATCGACGGGTTCACGTCCGCGGTAGGAGTGCATGGATCTTGGGCTGGTCTGAAGTGTTGTCGTGAGCTGCGACGGCCACCGTGCTGATCCTTCGAGCAGGTTGCCAGGCTCTTCTCCAGTCCTGCAACAGCGTCGCAAGCGGTCACGATGCTGTGTTCAGGTCCAGCCCGCGGACTGGGCGATAGCGGCCTCGGAAACTGGACGGCCAGGTCGGCCCGGCTCTCCAGCCGCCGCAAGACCTCATCCAAGCGCGAGGCAAGCAGATCACGGGCTTCCCAGTCACGGCACCGGAGCCACCCTGAAGCCCGATCGCGCTCTCCATCTGGCAGCGCCCGAACTCCTTGTCAGTGCTCACGACAGCGGCCTGATGGTCATACGTCCAGAGCGTCAGCAGATCATCGCCGGCCGCCGCGAGCCCGGCCTCGCTAACCGACCAGCATTCATGCCTGCGGCGCCGCAGCATCCTGCCCCACCGCAGCGTCCACGTCAGGATCAATGAGGACCCGCACCTACCCGGCCGCGGCCTGTAGCCGGCGGGCCTCCTCAATGTCCGCGGCACCCAGATCCGGGAAAGCCCCGCAGGATCGCGTCCGCGCCAAGGCCGTGCCGCAGGTAGTTCTGCACGGTCGAGACCCGGATCCGGGTTCCCGCGAACACCGGTGCGCTGGCATGCACGCCGCGATGCCGGACCACCTGCGCAGCATCCGCGGCGGGCCGCTCCGCCGCCTTGCCGATACGCGACCGCAGCGGATCCAGGCGGATGGTCTCGACCCGGACAACCTGGTCCGGGCTCAGGTCACCTTCCCACGATCCATCCGGATGCTGGAAATAGATCTCCCCGGCCACAGTGGCGAGCCTCAGCTCGCGCAGCGAGGCGGCGTACCCGCGCGAGCGCAGATGCCCAGCCACCCGCCGGATGTGCTGCAGCGACATGCCCCGGTCCATGCGCAGCGCGCTGACCACCAGCAGCGACAGCAGGTCCCGGTAGCTGTACAACCGGACAGTCGTGCGGCTGCCGACCTGCCGTTGACCGACGGCACGACCAGGCCCTGATCTTCCCAGTAGCGCAGCCGCCGCCGGGAGATCCCGGCGATGCTCATCGCCCGGGTGTCGGAGAACGCGAGCAGGTCCCCGGTGGCCACTGCCATCGTCTGCGCCTTCCGTCGCCTCCCCCGATCGTAAAGCGTGAATCACCCCGCAGGTTACGCCGACGCTCGCGCACCCGAAACGCAAATACCGGGACGTCGGTCCTCAGCGGCTGCCGTCGTCCCCGGCCCAGGCGGCTGGCCATGACGCTGACCGGGGGTGGTAGCCGGACGCGTTGCCGGGAGGTACCTGGCCTGCGCTGGCGCGATAGTCGCTGGTGGATCAGGCCAGTCAGCCGGTTCAACGCGCATGACGCTCACGCGCATCCGGGTGCCATCGAGAGCCAGTCCGTGAGGCTGAGTGCCAATCAGGCCCGTCCGCCGCCACGGTCAAGTGACGGTCAAGCGGTCTCATGGCACTTTAGATAATCTTAGATTAGCGCTCTGAACT
>JBEKVS010000468.1:0-4197 GCA_049513795.1 Occallatibacter sp.
CCCATGCCGCAGACCAAGGAGCACGTTCTGCTGGCTCGCCAGGTAGGCGTGCCCTGCATCGTGGTCTTCCTCAACAAGTGCGACGCGGTCGAAGACGAAGAGCTCACCGACCTGGTCGAAATGGAAGTGCGCGAGCTGTTGTCGAAGTACCAGTTCCCCGGCGACGACGCCCCGGTCATCCGTGGCTCGGCTCTTGGCGCGCTGAACGGCGAGCCCAAGTGGGAGGCGCAGATTGACGCGCTGATGGATGCTGTCGACAGCTACGTTCCGCTGCCTGCGCGCGCCGTCGACCTGCCCTTCCTGATGCCGATCGAAGATATCTTCTCGATCTCCGGCCGCGGCACTGTAGTTACAGGCCGCATTGAGCGCGGCAAGGTCAAGGTAGGCGAAGAGACGGAGATTGTTGGCTTCCGCGAGACGCGCAAGACTGTCGTCACGGGCGTTGAAATGTTCAAGAAGCAGCTCGATGAAGGCCTGGCGGGCGACAATGCCGGACTCCTTCTGCGCGGGATTCCCAAAGAAGACGTCGAGCGCGGCATGGTGCTGGCCAAGACCGGCTCGATCACGCCGCACACCAACTTCAAGGGCACTGTATACGTGCTGTCGAAGGAAGAGGGCGGACGTCATACGCCGTTCTTCAAGGGCTACCGGCCTCAGTTTTACTTCCGGACCACAGACGTAACGGGTGTGGCTGAGCTTCCTGCAGGCGTCGAGATGGTCATGCCCGGCGACAACGTGGAACTGTCGGTCGAGTTGATCACGCCGGTGGCGCTTGAAAAGGGCCTCCGGTTCGCGATCCGCGAAGGCGGCCGCACGGTGGGCGCAGGCACGGTTGCAGAGATTGTGAAGTAGACGCTGGCCACGTCGGGCAGGCCGCCCTTCGGTCGCAAGGCTCAGCGGGCAAGTAAGAACGGGAATCAGGGATCGTGAGGGGGAGTCGACAGGCTCCCCGCTCACGGGGGAAGAAGCGAGAAGCATGGTAGGACAGAGAATTCGCATTCGGTTGAAGGCATACGATTATCGCGTGCTCGACACCTCGACCGGCGAGATTGTGGAGACGGCCAAGCGCACCGGGGCAACGGTGGCCGGGCCGATTCCGCTGCCGACGATCAAGAACAAGTATTGCGTGCTGCGTTCGCCGCATGTGGACAAGAAGTCGCGCGAGGCGTTCGAGATTCGCACCCACAAACGGCTGATCGATATTCTCGAACCGACGCAGCAGACCGTGGACGCGCTGATGAAGCTCGATCTGCCGGCTGGTGTGGATGTCGAGATCAAGGCGTTTGAGAAGTAAGCTATCAGCCGTCAGCTTTCAGCCCTCAGCTTGATTGAGGGGAGACCGGCAGCAGCGGCGAAGCGAAGTTTAAGAGCTTTGGGAATCCTGCACATCGCAGGACCTAGCTGAAGGCTGAGAGCTGACGGCTGAAAGCTCACAACAGTTCCGGCAGTGCGATGACATTCAACATCGCATGATGAGGTGAGGAAGACATGGCAGTTACAGGGATTGTGGGAAAAAAGATCGGCATGACGCAGGTCTTCGACGAAAAGGGCGATGTGCACCCGATTACGGTGTTGCAGGCCGGCCCTTGCGTGATCACGCAGTTGAAGACGCTGGCGCGCGACGGCTACGAAGCGGCGCAGATCGGCCTGGTTGAGTTTGTGAAAGACAAGAATGTGACCAAGCCGCAGAAGGGCCACTTCGCGAAGACTGAAGCGCCTCCCGTCAAGGTCATCAAGGAAGTGGATCTGATGATCGACGGCGAGGGCGTTGAGCCGACGAAGGCCGGCGATCGCGTGCTGGTCGACATCTTTTCCGAAGTGAAGTTCGTGGATGTGATTGGTACCTCGAAGGGCCGGGGCTTTGCGGGAGTTGTTCGTCGGCACAAGTTCGGCGGCGGTCCCAAGTCGCACGGACACATGTTCCAGGTGCAAGGCTCCATCGGCGCATCCAGCTTTCCTTCGCGCGTGTTCCCTGGCCAGCGCATGCCCGGCCACATGGGCGACAAGCAAATTACGGTACGCAACCTGCGCATTCGCGGCATCGATCTTGAGGAAAATCTGTTGATGGTGGAAGGCGCGGTTCCCGGAGCGCGTGAGGGTTATGTGCTGATCTCGAAGGCCAAGACTCCGCCGCGCGAGCGCCGTGGCTTCGCCGGTTCCGGCACCGTCGATCCGTTGAAGGCATCGAAGAAGGCCGGCGGCAAGAGAAAGTGATGAGCTTTTAGCTGCTAGCTTCTAGCCTCTAGCTAGGTTGAGGTGGAATGGGCAGCGATGGCGGAACGAAGATTTTCAGACGGGATAAGCGAATGGCTTAGTCCTGGCAGGCAAGAGCTAGTAGCTAAAAGCTAGCAGCTAGAAGCTGATTGGAAAAGAAGATGGCAAACGTGGATGTAGTGAATTTGAACGGAGAGAAGGTAGGCTCGATCGAGCTGGCGGACGCTTTTTATGCGCCCGAGCAGATCAACGAGGGCCTGCTGTGGGAGGCGGTGAAGCACTACCGCGCCTCGCTCCGCCAGGGTACGCACAAGACTAAGAGCCGCACCGAAGTTGCCGGTTCCGGCAAGAAGCTCTGGAAGCAGAAGGGCACGGGCCGCGCGCGTATCGGCTCCGTCCGTTCGCCTCTCTGGCGCCACGGGTACACGGTGCATGGGCCGCAGCCGCGCAGCTACGACTATGCGTTTCCGCGCAAGAAGTTGCTCGGCGCGTTGCGCTCCGCGCTGGCCTCGAAGCTGGCCGATGGCAAGCTGACCATTGTGGATACGCTCGAACTCAAGGAGCCCAAGACCAAGCTCTATCGCGCCGCGCTCGACAAGCTGCAAGTCACGCGCACGGCGCTGATCGTTGAGAACTCGAAGACGCTGTCGAAGGCGCTTCTGCTGGGTGCGCGCAATCTTGAGGGCGTGGAACTGGTGCTCAACAACGAGGTTCATCCCTACGATCTGTTGCGCTATGAGCGGGCCATCTTCTCGGCTGCGGCCATCGAGCAGTTGACGGAGATGCTGGAGAAGAACGCGTCCAAACGGATTGCGGGGCGCCATCATGCGGCAGCACAGGAGGCCGTTTAATGCCGACTCTTTATAACGTGATTCGCCGCCCCCTGATTACCGAAAAGGGGCTGGGCGTGAAAGAAACCGAAGGCACGCTGGTATTCGACGTGGCGCCGGACGCGACCAAGACCGAAGTGAAGCAGGCGGTCGAGGCGCTGTTCAAGGTAAAGGTGTCCGGCGTGCGCACCGCCAACGTGGTCGGCAAGGAACGCCGCCGCGGCAAATTCGCCGGCTTCCGGCCCGACTGGAAGAAGGCTTACGTGCGACTGAAGGCGGGAGAAAAACTGCCGGAGTATGTGAGCAATCTGTAAGAGCAGCTTCTAGCTGCTGGCTCTTAGCTTCTAACTCGGTTAATTACCGGAGGTGAGGCGACGGGGCGGAGAAGTAAGTCACAGAAGTTTGTTTGAGAAGGATGAGCCGGAAGCT
The DNA here is from genome assembly GCA_049513795.1 of Occallatibacter sp. Classification (GTDB taxonomy): domain Bacteria; phylum Acidobacteriota; class Terriglobia; order Terriglobales; family Acidobacteriaceae; genus Telmatobacter. The sequence continues at coordinate 3,474 of JBEKVS010000468.1, forward strand.
GGCAGCAAGAAGCTGGCGGCTTATCTAAGGACAAAGACGATGCCGATCAAGACCTATAGACCGATCACGCCGACGCTGCGGTTTCAGACCTCGCTGGTGAATGACGACCTGACGACGGACACGCCGCACAAGCCGCTGCTGGCAGTGAAGCAGCGCACCGGCGGACGCCGCAACCGCGGCGACCTGACCATTCGTCACCAGGGCGGCGGGCACAAGCAGAAGCTGCGCCTGATCGACTTCAAGCGCGACAAATACGGCATTCCGGGCAAGGTGGCCACGATCGAATACGACCCGAACCGGTCCGCGCGCATTGCGCTGGTGCACTATGCCGACGGCGAGAAGCGCTACATCCTGCAACCGGTCGGCCTCAAGGTTGGCGCGACGGTGACCTCCGGACCCGACGCGGACATTCTGGTCGGCAATGCGTTGCCGCTGAAAAATATTCCTGCCGGCACCACGGTTCATGCCATCGAGCTCAGGCCGGGTAAAGGCGCGCAGATGGCGCGTTCGGCTGGCGCGCAGGCCCAGTTAGTCGCCAAGGAAGGTGATTACGCGCTGCTCAAGCTGCCTTCGGGCGAGACGCGCAAGGTGCTGGTCGAGTGCCTGGCGACGGTCGGACAAGTTGGCAACACGGATCACGAGAATGTATCGATCGGCAAGGCCGGCCGCAACCGCTGGAAGGGCATTCGCCCCGCCAACCGCGGCGTAGTCATGAATCCTGTTG
>JBEKVS010000469.1:0-4171 GCA_049513795.1 Occallatibacter sp.
CCCATCACGTTTCTCGCCGCGTGCGGAGCAATGGCCGCCGTCACGATGCTGGCCAGCTATCTGCCCGCTCGCCGCGCCGCGTCCGTCGATCCCATGCAGGCGCTGCGCAGCGAGTAATCCGCTTCTCGCCAGAATTGAAACCTCCGAGTGCCTCAATTGGCAACCAGAGCATTTCTCCAAGGGTGAGAAGTGTAGGTGCCCTGCAGGGTGTAAAGCGTGGGTGCCCCACCCTCGCCGCGTCTTTGTCTTTGCGGCTAGGGTGGGATCGCCATACAGCAGGAGAAATACTTCGGGGGCCAGCTACTCACAACGCAACGCCACCATCGGTTCCACCGCCATCGCCCGCCGCGCCGGCAGGAAGCAGGCAGCCACTCCCACCATCACCAGCAGTCCAGCGACCACCGCAAACGTGACCGGATCGGTCGGCCGCACGTTGAACAGCAGGCTCTGGAGCAGCCGCGTCGCCACCATAGCTGCGCCCGTCCCAGCCACTACGCCGCAAACCACCAGCATCAATCCCTGCCGCAGAACCAGCAGCAGAACATCCCGCCGTTGAGCTCCCAGCGCTGTGCGAATCCCGATCTCCTGCGTCCGCCGCGCCACTTCATACGACAGCAATCCGTAGAGTCCGATGCATGCCAGCACCATCCCCAGCGCGCCGAACAAGCCAAACAGCCGCGCCACCAGCCGCTCATTGAATAGCAACCGGTCGATCGTCTGCGACTGAGTTTTCATCCGGACCACGGGCAAATTGCTGTCGACCTCATTCACCACGTTGCGAACCGCGGGCATCAACCCCGCTGAAGGCACCGCCGTACGCAGCGCAAACGTCGCTCCGCCTTTGGTCAACGGCACATACGCCGTCGGCGCATCGTCGGTCCGCAAGGTGTCGTATTTGGTATCGGCCACCACCCCGACAATCTGCCACTTGGTATCTTTCGCGTCGTCGCCGCCAAAATGGAGCCCCAGAGGATTCCTGGATCCCACAAACCTTTGCACAAAGGACCGGTTCACCACGGCTGCCGGCAACGCACTTTTCATGTCCGATGCCTCTAAAATTCGACCTTCGGCCAGCGGAATCTTCATCGTCGTAAAGAACTCCGGGCCCACGGCAAGCATCTGCGACTCAACCGTATCCTTTTCCGTCTGCCCTTCCACCTTAACGTCCTGTGTCCACAACCCACCATCCAGCAGCGCATCGGATGAGTAGCTGCTCCCCGTCACTCCCGGCAGCGCCGTCAGCCGCCGCTGCAAATTCGCATAAAGGATTGGGATTTGCTCGTCCTTGTAGCCAGCCAGCGTAGGCTCAATCGAGAACAGAAGAACATTCCGCGTATCGAATCCGGGGTCGATGTTTCGCAGTTTGTCCAACGTGCGCAACAGCAGGCCCGCGCCGATCAGCACCACCATCGAGAGCGCCACCTGCAGCACCACCAATCCGCTGCCCAGGCCAAAGCGCCGCCCTCCGCTATGCCGCGATGGCGTGATCGTCGCCGAGTTCCCTTTCAGTTCTGTCGTCACATCCGCGCGTGCACCGCGGAACGCCGGCGCCAATCCAAATCCAATCCCCGTCAACACGGCCACGCCGATCGCAAACAGCAACACCGGCGCATTCGGTTGCAAATCGATCTTGAGCGGCGAATAAGCGTTCTCGGCGAAAAACGCCGCCAACCCCGTTGCCCCCGCGTACGCAAGCAACGCACCCATCGCCGCTCCTACAAACGACAGCAACAGACTCTCGGTCATCAATTGCCGAACCACGCGCCGCCGCGCCGCGCCCATCGCCAGACGGATGGCCATCTCCTTCTCCCGCGCGGCTCCGCGCGCCAGCATCAGCCCCGCCACATTCGCGCAGGCGATCAGCAGCACCATCCCCACCGCCGCCATCAGCAGAGCCAGCGGCTGGCCAAACTGATCGCGAATCCCCACCAGTCCCTTTTGCGCGGGAATCAACATCAGGCTCGGATCGTCCGACTTGTCCCACACCGGCTTCGCGCCGTGCAGTACCTCATTCACGAACAACGCGTTCACCGCCGCCTGCGCCTGGGTTCTCGACACATCCGGCCTCAGCCGCGCCACCACCGCCAACCACCACGAGTTGGCATCCGCGTTGCCCCCCCAGTGAAGTCCAAGCGGCGTCGTTTGCGCCAGCGACACCCACATGTCCACGGACTTCCCCGGCGTCAGTCGCGTAAACCCTCGATCCGCGACGCCCACAATCGTGAAAACAATATTATTCAGCCGAATCGTTCTTCCCATCACGTCTGCCGCACCAGCGAATGCGCGCTGCCAGTAGGCAAAATCAAGCACCACCACCGGCGCCGCACCCGTCCGCTCGTCGTCCGGCTGCAGCGTTCTTCCCAGCGCGGGCCTCACCCCCAGCGTCTCGAAGTAATCCCCTGACACCAGTTCGCCTCGCGCCATGCTCGCCGGTCCGTTTCCACTCAGGTCCAACTGCGCCGGCCCCGCAAAGGCCGTCGCATCCGTAAACACATCCTTCCGGTCTCGCACTTCCTTGAACATCGGATACGACAACGAGCAGCCGCTATTCTCGCCGCCGCTCCGCTCCTGGATGTGCGCGCAATCGCCGAAGCTGCTCGTGCCCAGGTGATGCGGCCAGCTGTGCGCCTCCCACTGCAGCACCATAAGTTGTTGCGGATCACGCACCGGCAAAGACCGCAGCAAGACCGCGTTCACCAGCGTGAAGATTGCCGTGTTCGCGCCAATCCCCAAACCCAGGGTCAGCACCACCACTGCGGTAAACCCCGGCGACTTGCGCAGCACCCGCATCCCGTAGCGCACATCCTGGACAATCGTCTCGATGAATGTAACTCCCCGCGCTTCCCGGCAGTCTCCTTTCACTTGATCGAGTCCGCCGAATTCGAGGCGCGCCCGGCGCATGGCTTGTTCGGGGGTCATGCCCGCCTGCACGTACTTCGCCGCCTGCTTCTCCAGGTGGAAGCGCAACTCCTCATCGAGATCCTCGTCGACAGCGGTGCGACGAAACAATGAACGAAGTCGAAAGAATAAATCGCTAATCATCGCGTAACTCCTTCAGCGAATCCAGCGTTACTGTACCTCGAACTCACATCGTTCAAGTCGACGCGACCAACAGGGAGCGGCGACCTTGCACAAAGATCAACGGGGCACGCCAACGCTGGCTTCGCTTTAAACCTCTCTGAGAACCTGGCCCACCGCAACCGTCAGCTTCTCCCAGGCGTCCTTCTCCGCTTCCAGCTGCTTCTTACCGCTCTTCGTAAGGTCGTAATACTTGGCGCGCCGATTATTGTCCGACGTTCCCCACTGCGCCTTGATCCAGCCCCTCCGCTCCAACCGATGCAGCGCCGGATAAAGCGACCCCTGCTGAATCCGCAGAACATCGCTCGACATCTGTTGCACCCGCTCCGCGATCGCCCAGCCATGCTGTGCTCCAAGAGCCAAGGTTCGCAAGATCAGCAGGTCCAGGGTGCCCTGTGGCAATTCAATGCGTTCGCTCGACATGCTCCCCTTTCACTTCTACATGGCAGCATACAACACCTCTTGTAGAAGCGCAAGAGGACCGCGCAGTCGAGGCTGTACTTGCCTTCAAGATCTCGGGATGCCCCCCCTGGCGCCAGCTCTCTTTCCCTGGCAGACGAACGCATGGCGCGGCTTGAAAAGCTGACTTGCTGGAAGGCACCCTCGATTTTGCTGATTCTGAAAGTCGTAGAGCTCGGCCCGGTGCACGGCTACGGAATCTCCCAGCGCATTCGCCAGATATCGGACGCGGTCCTCCAGGTTCAGCAGGCTCGCTTTATCATTCGCGGAATTGGGGGCGACGTCCGCGAAGAAGGCCTCGATGCAGCGCCGGTTCCTACCGCCCGCGCCGGCAGCAAGAGCGGCAAGAATCGAACCAGTGAAGGTGCTCCGTGAATATTGACCCGCGTGGCAAGTGGTTCCGTGAGCAGCGAGAGTTCGCCGGATCGGCGGGATTCGATCGCTCTAATATTAGATCTCCCGGACAGAATTAGACTTTCCGGACAGCACGTGCCTCATACTGATCGAGATGCTTTTCCCTCATGTGAAGATCAAACTGGGCAGCGAACCCTTCGATCTTGGCTTTTTTCGAATCGTCCAGCCTGTTACGGTCAGGCATTGCAGCCCCGCAAATCTGGCACGTCGCAGCCACAGG
>JBEKVS010000470.1:0-4159 GCA_049513795.1 Occallatibacter sp.
CGAGACCGGCCAGATCTACCAGGACTTCATGCCGCCCAAGACGAAGAGAACCAGCAGACAATGACACATCAGCCGTTCAGCGGGCTTCCCGGAGATGGCGTGGCTTGCTGTGACCTGGGCATTTGCGGGTGGGGCGCCTGGGGCTCGAACCCAGAACCGACGGATTAAAAGTCCGCTGCTCAGCAGTTCAGGCGGGTCCGGGATGGTTCTGACCTGGGCATATGAACTCACCCGGCTTGTCTTGGACCCTAGTGAACTGCAACCAGAACTGCAACCACTGGCCAGCGGAGGCTGTGGCCAGGGCGGGGCTGCACGGGGCGGAGGAGCGGGCACCGGGGATTACCGCGGCCCGGGCGCCATCGTGGCTGGGGCGGTCGGCTGGTCTTCCTGGTGGGTGACGATCGCCGGGGCAATGCGCCGACGGTGCGCAGTGCACGCCGACGGGAGCGTGCCGCACGCCTGCCGCACACCCTGGGTGCCGTGCGTCGTGGTCAACATGCGCGGCGGCAGCGCGGATCCACCGGCGAGGGCAAGCCCGCGATCCTGTGCCCCTGCCGATGTGGCCCTGTGGGGTGGTGAGTCCAGCCTCAGCCAGTCAAAATCCTGCACGTCGGCCAGCTGGACCGGCCCGTGCCTCACCGTCCGCTCTTGTTGGGACAACCGGACCAGACGTGCGGAGGCGACCATGGCGCCCAACAGGACCGCATTGCGATCCGCGAGCCGATGCCCCAGGCCTCCTGCGCAGATGCACGGGGTCCAGCCGACGATCACCTTGCCCGGTCTCCAGCCGTGTCCCTCGCGGCACGCGGCCGGTTACGGCCACCAGTCCGGACGTTCGCCAGCTCGCATCCATCGATTAGAATATGTGAGCTAATACGTGTCGCTGCCGAACCGCCGATCATGGCCGACCACGAGACGTGACCGGGGATCCGCAGGTGCCCCGTTTGCTACGGCTGGTGGACGCATACATGTACGGCAGATGTCTCATTCCCAGGGCGTCGGATCGCCGGAGTCAACGGCGGCAGCGTGGTCGTCGCACAGAAGCCGGCTGAGCATCACCTTCGGGCTCGGCCGATGAACGCGGCTCTGTGTCGCGTCCGCCAGGCAGCCGGGGTACATGCAGCGGTATTCGCCAGCGAACACGTCCTTCCAGTCCTGAGCCTTGCTATCCCATCTGAGGATCCCGGAGAGCGGAGCGCTGAAGGTCTCGATCTCGTAGAGGAGTCGATACGCTTCGTCGGGCAGATCGGACCCCAGCTGGATCACGACACCTGACTCCGGGTCTCTGATGGTCACACCGCCTTGCGGCGCCCGCGAAGCCTTGCGAGCTTCATGGAGGCTGGTGATTAGCCGCTTGAGCCCCTGCCAAGCGTCGCGGCCTGCTTCATCGCCGGCACCAGCCGCAGCTGCCCACAGAAACTTCGTGACGGCGCCGGCCGCGACGATCTCAATGAGCCAGGGCAGAATATCAGCCGATCTACGGATATAGGCACCTTGAACATCTGCCCGTATCCCCGCCGACTCGAATACCTCTGCCACCGCAAGCCGGTCGGCGTCCGCGGATTCCGACTCAAGAATCACTTCTACGGGCGACCTGCCGAGCCAGTTCTCGACCTCATCCAGCATTAGGGCGCGAGGGCTGTCCAGCTCGCCAGCGACTACCTGGCCACTCGCCGGGTCGACGATCACGTAACCGCCGAAATCCACAGCTAGTGGATCACGACGTCGCGACTTCACCAGCTGAAAGCCCTGCCGCTGGGCCATCCGGCGCAGCCGGGCCTCCCGGACCTTCTCGGTGCCATCCATGTCGTAAGCGTACCCGAAGATGACCTGTAAGCTAACCTGGAAGCAAATCTAGAATCCGGACGATTGGATGCGAGCGAGCGTGAGCAGCACAGACCCAGCAGTCACCGGAGCCCTCCAGGCCCTGAACGCAGTAAGGAAGGCGCTCGGCGAGGCGCACCAGCGACTCGTCGCCTCCGCAGGCGTTCCGGATCTTGAAGACCTCGCGGAGACGTCGACCCTCGTGGGCGCCGTCTCCGAGAACCTCATGAAGGTAAACATGCTGATGATCGGGCGTTACGTGGCGAACTGAGAGGCGCCTCAATTACTCAGCCCGGTGTGGCCGACATCGGCCGGGCCCGCGCCGGCTCGCCGACCTCCGCCGGGAGCAGCCGGGAGCAGCCGGGCCGAGCGGCTGGCCAGGCGCGGCCAGGACCACCAGCACAGCCGGGGTGATGAGATCGGCGGCGCCGGGCAGGGCCTGGCGGAGCAGTTCCCCGGCGTGCGGGTCGTCGGCCGATGCGCGGGCGAGCAGCGTCATCGCCTGCAGCGCCTGCCAGGCGTCCAGGCCGGTCAGGCACGCCCGGGCCAGATCGGTTGAGGCGGTCAGCTCGCGCAGGGCGTGCCATTCGGCGAGACGGTCAGGTTCCAGGGAGCCGATCCAGCCGGTCTCCCCCGGATCTGGCGGGTACAGGACTCGCAGACACTCGCCGATTCTCACCGACGGGACATCCCCGGCACTCGCCCGGGCAGGGCGCGGGCTTCTGCCGGGCTGGCGGCCGCTTGGTCCCGAACTGGACACTAGAGCGCACGTCCAGTGGCAGGCCGTGTCTCGTGGTGATCGCAAGATCGCGGGCTGGCCGCACGATCTGCGCCACACCGGCAATGTCCTCGCCGCATCGGCCGGAGCGAGCATGCGGGAGTTGATGGCATGGGCCATGCCAGTGTCCAACGGCTTGGCAGCAGCTTTGCGACGTCAATACCCCAGACTTGCGCATCGTCGATCCAGCCCTCTGCGGGCGCCTGCGAACGGCCGAGATCAAGAGGCTCTCCTCCTATCCGGACGGATTGAACTCATCGCCCGCCACGTCTCGATCCAGGCACACCCGGGCAACCGTCCGGCCACTGCTGGCGGACAGCGTGATTCAAGGCCTGGCTTACTGTAATCGGCAGACATGTAGCGGACTAGCCTCCACCAAACGTCAGTCGCTGAACCTGAGCCCGTCAAGGAGCCGAGAAAAGCCGTCCCCCGATGGCTAGCCCCTCCGACGCTGTTCGCTACGAAATATCGGCATCGCAAAGAACTATGCCTTAGCACGCCTGTGTGACAGACTCGCTATGATCGACGGATCTCGTCAAGGCACGCTGAGCGTCGGACTCGCCCGACGGCAGGACGGGAGGGGGTGTCAATCAACGTTGGACAGACTTGCCCGACTTCATTTCGAGTACCAAGCCAGACTGGCTTTGCGCGAGAAGTCAGCGACCGCGTATCAAGATCACTTCAACGATCTCATGGAGGCGGTCCACGGGTCTGACTTCATACGTGTCCGACCTGCTGGGAGCGCTGGTGACCATAAGTGCGATGGCTATCTTCAGCGTACAGGTACAGTCTTCCAAGTCTATGCTCCCGTCAATGTGCGCATAGCCAAGTGGCTAAAGAAGATCGCCGAAGACTTTACAGGCGCACGTGAGCAATGGACCTTCATGCTCGCATGGACCTTCGTCCACAACCAGCACGACGGATTACCGCCAGATGTTGCTAAGGCAATCTTGCAGGTGAAAACAGATAATCCAGAGCTAACCATCGAGCCCTGGCCACCGACTCGTCTGCTAGAACTCAGCAGTAACCTGTCGGAGTCCCGATTGACGGCATTGTTCGGCCAGCCACCGAGAGATGACGATATGCGAACACTTCATCGGGGCGATATTGCGGTGGCAGTGGCTGGCCTAACACGCGAGATTGCGGACTGGAAACCTGGAACTGACCTGCCAAAGGTTGATCCTAGAAAGCTGGATTATAATAACCTGTCAGAGTACCCGAGTCGGCTTATTACCGCTGGTATCGCCCAGACCAGTCTAGTCGAAGGCTACTTTGACAACAATCCAGATCCGAACCTACGTGACCGCGCAGCTACCAGGATAAAGGAAGCATGGCGCCGCATTCAGCCTATGGCTACATCGGACGATGCCTTCGATCATCTCTACCAGCTGGTCTGCGAGCATGCGGAGGGATCTCGCGGGATGACAGCGGCTTTGGCGCTGCTTGCGCACTTATTTGAGGTGTGCGACATCTTCGAAAATCCGCCATCTGACTGGCCAGGCCTTGCATGATCACGCCCACGAAAGGCGTACGTCCAGAGCGCAGCCTCCTTTACAT
>JBEKVS010000471.1:0-4124 GCA_049513795.1 Occallatibacter sp.
CTTCAGAACGGAACCGCATCCCAGGACTACATCCAGCTTTGGCACGGAGACGCCAATCTCCTGCGCGAGAGCTTGGAAGCCGTTCAACAAACCGCTGCCGTGATCCTCGGGGGCATTGCCCCCGAGCCAGCGGCACTCGCAGCAGCCGCATAACACGCCAACACATCCACCGTTTGGTTTTTAGGTCCGACGTGTGCGGCGAGTCCATCAACCCATAACCAATAACACATCAGAGGAGAAAAGGTCATGCCGAGTACGCAAAGTGCAGTCAACAACCATGAATATCGCAGCGTTCCCATCACCGCGCTTGCGGAGTCAGCTACCAATCCCCGCAAACGATTTGACGCAAAGAGCCTCGAAGAACTGGCAGCCAGCTTCAAGACGCAAGGGATTCTAGCCCCTCTTCTAGTCCGCGAACTAGACGAAAGCAAGTACGAGGTTGTAGCCGGGGCACGTCGCTTGAGAGCGGCGAAACTGGCGGAACTCGAAAAACTTCCCGTTCGCGTGGTCAAGCTGACGGATGCGGAGGCAATCGAGGCACAATGCGTTGAGTTATCTGTAGTTGGCAAGATGTTTCTTTGTTGATACGCACCGCGGCACGTCGTTTACATCTAAACGACGTGCCGAGTCCTCAGTTCGCCGTACCAGAGGTGGAATCTCAACTTCTGTGTAGCCGACAATCCGACCAGAGCCTTCGAACACGACCTCATTCATGACGCAAAGCCTGCATCGGTTGGATCAGCGATGCCCTGTGCGCCGGTCCCCAGCCTGCCAACATCGCAATGGCAAACAGCAGCAACGCCGCACTTGCGAACGTGGATGGATCGGTCGGCTTCAGACCGAAGAGCATCGAACGGAGAAATTGCGTCAGTAACAGCGTCGTGCCAAGTCCGGCACCGACGCCAATCGCGGCGAGCCATGCGGTCTCGCGAAGAATCATCTGGAGCACCTGACTTGCTGGCGCGCCCAGAGCCATGCGAATGCCAATCTCGTTGACGCGGCGGCCCACGGTGAAGGCCATGATGCCGTAGACGCCAATGCTGGCCAGGATGAGCGCGAGCACGCCGAAGCCGGCGGTAACCGCGGCGAAGATGCGCTCCGGCGCAATGTTTGCGTTGATCTGTTCGGTCTGAGTGCGCACGTCGATCAGGGGAAGGTCCTTATCCACCGACTGGACTGCGGAGCGTATCGCGCCGACAACACTTCCGGGATCGCCATTGGTTCGCACCTCAAAGGTCATGCTGTGGCGGACGTCTTTCTGTTGCCGGTACAAAAGATAAAAAGTTGCGGGAGGGTCGTCTCGAAGGTCCGCATACTTAGCATCCGCACTGACGCCGATGATCTCGTACCGATCTTCCTCTTCCGTCTTGAACGTTTTGCCGACCGGGTTCATCCCCGCAAACTCTTTACGAGCCAGAGCCCGATTGATGATGGCAACCTTCGGCGAAGTTGGCGTATCGCGAAAATCGAAGGCCCGACCATACAAGAGAGGGATGCGCATGGTCGCGAAAAACGTTTGCCCGACGGAGTTTGACATCGCGACCTGTTCGCGGCCGGGCCTTCTGGGTTGACCATCGGGGAAGAAGCCATCGTTCGAAGCGGTTTGCGCCAAGAGAGGCTCCGTCGACAATGTGACCGATTCCACTCCAGGCAGGGCCGCGACGGTTTCTTCAATCTGATGCAGCACCTCAATATTCTGCGGCGCCGGATAGCGCTGCCGCGGTGGAGCGATGGCGAACAGCAATACGCCCTTTTGCTGAAAGCCCGTATCGGCTTCGTTCAGATTCACCAAGGTGCGCATAAAGAGTCCGGCGCCCACCAGCAACAGCATGCAAAGCGAAACCTGAAGAATCACCAGTGTCTTACCGGCGAATCCCTTCCTGCGGTGCGTGGTGGTTACGGCGCTGTCCTTCAAGCCAGCGTTGACGATCGTCCGCGTGGCTTGCCAAGCGGGCCCTACTCCGAAGATGAGACCGCTGAGCACCGAGATAGTCAGCGCGAATGCGAAGACGGGCCAGCCGAACCGACCGGTGAGTGGGGCCGCACCCCACGACGCGGACAACAGCCGTGGAACCACATTTCGACCCAGATAGCCGAGCACCAGGCCTGCAATTCCCCCGAGCAGAGAGAGCAAAAGACTCTCTGTGAGCATCTGACGGAGAATCCGCGCTTTGCCCGCACCCAGGGCGAGACGCACGCTCATCTCACGCTGCCTGGACGCGGAGCGAGCCAGCAACAGGTTGGCGATATTGGCGCAAGCCAGCAGAAGCACAAGGCTCGTAAGCGCCAGAAGGATCGAACTCGGCTGTTGCAGCTGGCGGTCGGCATAACTCAGCCAGCCTCGATTGCCGGGGAGGAGGGTCAACGGTGGCAGGGTTCCATCCGTGGGAACGGTCATGGTCGCCCTGACCGCCTGGTCAAGGGTTACGGCCAGGGAGGCGCGCGCCGAGTTCTCCGAGATGCCGGGCTGCAGCCTTCCCATCACCTGCACCCACCAGATGTCGGGATCGCTGAGAAGAGAACTCGTTCCCTTCGGAGCAATCACGGGTTGCATGCTCAAAGGCAGAAACACATCGGGAGACATTGCGACATGCGACGCTCCCGTAAAGCTCTTCGGCGCGACTCCAATGATCGTGATGGGGACCAGATTGAGCTTTACGGCCTTGCCAATCACCGCCGATGAGCGGCCAAAGCGGCGCGCCCAAAAAGCATCGCTGATTACGGCAACTGGACCGCTGCCAGGCGCAATATCGTCCGTCGCCTCAATGGGCCTGCCGAGGACGGTTTCGACGCCGAACCCTTCAAAATAGTTGCCGGAAACGAGTTCTCCGGTGACGGTCTCTGCATGATCATCAATGGTTGCCGTTAGGCGGTCCAGACCACCGCCAAGCTCTTTAAACGCAAAGAGGTCGCCGAGCGTGTGATTCTGGCGGCGCAACTGCTCGTAAACGGGATATGAAAACGACGCGACAAGGGTATGTCCTTTGCCGTCGGGATAGAAGTCTCCCCACATACTCCCCACTACGGATCGGTCGTCCTGGGTCCAGGCCAGGAGCCTGAGATTCTCCGGATGCGATACGGACAACGTATCGAGCAGGGCCGCTTTGGCCAGCGTGAAGACTGCCGTGTTCGCGCCGATGCCCAGCGCGAGCGAGGCAATCGCAATTCCTGTGAAGCCGGGACTCTTGCGCAGCGTGCGGACGCCGTAGCGCAGATCTGCGCCGAGTTCACCCCACAGGCGCAGTCCGAGCGACGCGCGGATGGCGTCTTTGTGCGACTCGATGCCACCGAACTCGATTCGTGCCCGGCGCATCGCTTCAACCTGGGGGACGCCTTGGCGGACCATGTCGGCTGCGTAGCTCTCGAGATGGAAGCGCACCTCCGCCTCCATTTCTGTTTCGAGGCTCTGTGGCGTTACGATCCGCTTCAACCAGGAACGGACCTGCGCGAAGAGCTTCATATTTCCTCCGGCGTCGTACTTAGAATGCCCTCGATCAGCGTCGCCATGCGGTTCCACCTCTCGGCCTCGGCGTGGAGTTGACGGCGACCAGCCACAGTCAGCCGGTAGAACTTCGCCTTGCGCTTGTTATCGGATTCGCCCCACTCACTGGAGATCAAGCCCTGGTGTTCCAGCCGGTAGAGCGCTGGGTACAACGATCCTTGCTGGATCGCCAACTGCTCGCCCGAGATCTGCTGAATGCGCAGCAGAACACCATAGCCGTGCAAAGGGCCGAGCGAAACGGCTTTAAGGATCAGCATGTCCAAGGTACCTTGCAGCAAATCGATCTGTTTCCCCACGACCTCTCCTTGTACGTCTAGGAGAGACGCTAACAACACTCTCCTAGACTGTCAAGGGGGAAGGTGGCGACGACGAGGTCGGGTTACGCGAGTGCTTTTTCGAACGCGACACCACACCTTCCCGCAGCCTCCAGCACTCATCCCGGTGTCACGTCCGAAAAAGCACTAGCGTAATCCGCCCAGAATGATGCCAAGTGCGGAGATCGTTTCCGACAAGCCGACTTATTTAGGATGAATCCGGAGTTTTTGATCGTTTCGCTCGTTATTCAATTCCTTGATCATGGGTCTGCCACTGGTCCCAGCGATGTTGATTGATCCCTTTGAGC
>JBEKVS010000472.1:0-4115 GCA_049513795.1 Occallatibacter sp.
TAAGCATTGCGTGTTGCGTCATTCAACTTGCCGACCGCTGTCTCAACCTGGCCCTTGATCTGCTGCGCAGCACCTTCGACCTTGGTTCGGGTGTCGCCGGTCAGGTCCCCGATATGGCTCTTGATACTTCCTACCACTTCGTCGATTGCACCGTTCACTCTTTGCTTGTCCATAGCTCCACGCTCCTGACATTCAGTTACTCACGCGGTTCATGCAAGAGGCTGTCCCGAAAGGAACACCGGCTGTGTGGAGAACATCTCCTGACTCATTTCTCCCGCGGGTTGCGGGAAACCCCCGCCTGGCGCTCGATCCAAGCGGTCTTGACTTGCTCATAGTGCGCTTGCATCGCATCGAGCTCAAGATCGGTCAGTCTCTCGATATCGATCATCTGGTTGCGCGCGTTATCGGCAGCACGTATCAGTTCATTCAACTTCAAATTGATGGCGCGGGAATCGCGATTTTGCGTGCTCTGGATGAGGAAGACCATGAGAAATGTCGCCAAAGCCGTGGCGGTGCTGATGAGTTGCGCCCAACGGTCGGAGAAATGAAAGATTGGACCCGTGGCCGCCCACGCGAAGATTACCAGGCCCGCGACCACAAAAGCCCACGTCGAGCCCAGCCAGGCGGAAGCAGAGGCGGCAAATCGGCCGAAGTGGTCGTGAACGGTTGGGGAGACGGCGGCGGACTGCACGTTGATGGTCGGTCTGGGCATCGGTCTAGCCTCCGTTGGCTGGATATCCGTGACGATACGTTGTGATGCTTAGGGGACGCCGTTCGCTATTGAGATGCCGCCGCAGCCAATCAGGGATGTGCGACTGGGGATGCGCGATTGGGGATGGCAACCGTGGACGCGCCGGTTACGATACACTTCAAGCCGTGGAGGACTTCCGTTGCGGTTGCTCGCTCGCGAGATGCTTTCCGGCGTACTGATTAGTTTTCTCTCCGTTCCTCCGGGCGATTGCGCTGCCCAATCACAGCAACGTCCAAGCAGCATCGCGGCAAATTCCGCCTCCGGCCGATCCCCTTCCGCGGTGCTGATCGCCTCGCCGGTTGTTCCGGCAACGGAGCAGTCTGGGACTGAACCGGCAGCGGCAGCCTCAACCACCGCGCAACAGGCCGCGCAACAAGCTCCGCAGCAAGCCTCCCCGCAGCAGGGTCAGATGAGCGGAATCGCCGGCGGGTTGGGCGCGGCGCCAGTCTATGACGCTCAAAAGCGTCCCATTACCGCGGGTGGATTTGTGGACAGCGGCACCGTGGTCTTTGAAGACGTCACAAAGCAAGCTGGGCTTTCCGGCTGGATTCACAAGATGGGCGTGCCCGACAAGAAATTCATCGTAGAGACTAACGGCTCAGGTGTGGGACTCATCGACTACGACAAGAGCGGTTGGCTATCGATCTACCTGGTAAACGGATCGACCTTCGATGCGCTGGACGGCAAGGAGCCAACGCCGAAGGCCGCGCTCTTCCGCAACAATCATGATGGAACATTTACCGATGTGGCCGCTCAAGCGGGAGTGACCAACGACCGCTGGGGATATGGGGTGAGCGTTGCCGACTACAACAACGACGGCTGGCCAGATATGTACGTGGGTAACTATGGCAAGAACCGGCTTTACCGCAACAATCACGATGGAACTTTTACCGATGTTGCCGAGCAAGCCGGCGTGGCGCTGGGTAACTGGTCGCCGGGCTCGAGTTGGGGCGACTACGACCACGATGGCCGACTCGATCTCTACGTGACGGGGTACGTGCACTTCGACCGCGATAACCTGCCCATCGCCGGCACCAAGGCGGTGGGATACGCATCGTGCCAGTACCGAGGCGCATCTGTGAATTGCGGGCCGCGCGGATTGAAAGGCGAGCCAGATCACCTTTTTCGCAACAAGGGCGACGGCACATTCGAAGACGTCACCGTGAAGGCGGGAGTGGAAGACAAGGATCGCTACTACGGCTTCACGGCGATATTCGTCGACATCAACGGCGACGGCAAACCCGACCTGGTGGTGGGCAACGACTCCGAGCCCAATTTTCTCTATATCAATAAAGGCAATGGCACCTTTGACGACCAGAGCTATGTCTCCGGCTTTGCTTTGAACAAAGACGGCCGCGAGATTGCTTCCATGGGAATTGCCGCCGGCGACTACGAGAACAACGGATTGATGGATTTTTTCATCACCGACTTCGGTGACGACTACAAGGTGCTGTTCCACAACGATGGCGACGCGAGCTTTACCGACGTGAGCTACAAGGCGGGAATCGCGCAGACTACGATTCCCTTTGTCGGCTGGGGCGACGGCTTCATCGATTTCGACAACGACGGCTGGCTCGACCTGTTCATGGTCAACGGGCACGTGTACCCGGAAGTGGATCAACACGATTGGGGAACCAGTTTTGCCGAGCGGCCGCTGCTGTTCCACAACATCCCGGATGAAACCGGGAAGGGGAGAAAGTTTGAGTACGTGCCGCCGGTGAAGGGGTCCGGGCTGGCCGACGTGACTCCCGGGCGGGGAGCAGCGTTTGGAGACCTCTTCAACGATGGCAAGATCGACGTGGTGATCAACCCGGTGGACGGGCCGCCGATTTTATTGCGTAACGTGAATCCTGACCACCATCATTGGGTTGAATTGGCGCTTGTCGGCGGAAGCAAAAGCCCGCGAGACGCCACCTGCGCTACTGTTTACCTGAAAGCCAACGGCATGCGCATGCGCCAGGATGTGCTCTCGAGCGGGAGCTATATTTCATCGAACGACCGGCGGCTGCACTTCGGGCTGGGCGACGCAACCGATGCGGGCACAGCAGAAATTCATTGGCCATCGGGCACGAGAGAGACCATCAAGCTGCCCGCCGAGGACCGTATCTTCACCATCACCGAGGGCCATGGCATCACTGCGGCGCTGTGCGGCGGCAAGGCTTGCGCGGCTGCGACCCATGCTCATGCTCCGGGCAAGCCAGGGAAGACGTAGATGCGGCGCGCAGCAATTTAGACTCTTAGAAGAGACTCACAGCATTCGAGGAACTTCTTTGCCACAAGAAGGCTCAGTTTTCTTATCCGCAGCGCGAACTTCCTCGCGTTCGATCTTTCGGATGCTATTCCTGATTGCGATTCTCCTGGTATTGGTTCGCTCCTTTTACCTTTGCGCGCAAAAAGCGAATACGTCCGCGAACGCTCCGCAACAACAGCCGCAGAGCAACATGAGCGGCGTTTCTTCGGCGGGGACCTTTGCCCCGGTTTACGATGCTGAGAAGCGGCCCATCACGGCGGGCGGCTTTGTCGATCCGGGCCAGGGAACCGTCGTATTCGAGGATGCAACCAAGGCGGCTGGCCTTGCGCATTGGCGGCATGTGATGGGCACGCTGGACAAGAAATACATTCTGGAAACCGATGGCTCGGGCGTCGGCCTGATCGATTACGACAACGATGGATGGCTCGACATTTATCTCGTCAACGGCTCGACCTACGACGCGCTGAGTGGAAAAAAGACGGCGCCGCACGCCGCGCTCTTCCACAACAACCACGATGGAACCTTTACAGATGTGGCCGCCAAGGCCGGCGTTACCAACGATCGCTGGGGATTCGGCGTGGCCATTGGCGATTTCGACAACGACGGCTGGCCGGATATCTTTGTGGCCAACTTCGGCAAGAATCGTCTTTACCGCAATAACCACAACGGGACCTTTACCGATGTGGGAGAGAAGGCCGGCATCACGCTCGGCAACTGGTCGGACGGGGCGACATTCGGCGACTACGACGGCGATGGGCGGCTCGATCTATTTGTCTCCGGCTACGTGCACTACGACCTGAATCATCAGCCCTCGGCGACCGATGGCTCGGTGCCGTTTGCCTTTTGTCAGCTGCACGGCGTTCCCGTGATGTGCGGTCCGAATGGTTTGCACGGTGAGCCCGACCACCTGTTCCATAACAACGGTGACGGGACATTTTCGGATGTGAGCGTCAAAGCCGGTGTCTCCGATCCGGGCGCGTACTACGGATTTACATCCATCTTTGTCGACGTGAATAATGACGGCAAAGTTGACCTGCTGGTGGCCAATGATTCGAATCCCAACTATCTCTACATCAACAAGGGTGACGGCACATTCGAGGACCAGAGCTATGT
>JBEKVS010000473.1:0-4114 GCA_049513795.1 Occallatibacter sp.
CAGAGGCGCAACCGCGCCAACTCGATTCAATTCTCCTGCGGATACTCCGACGAAGCGCCTCCGCCGCTCTGACAGCGGTCGTGGCGAGTGTCGCGACTGCATTCCCGCACGCGTCTGGTGAAGCCCTTTTAATTCTGCTCAGTTCACCAGCGTGCGTCCTGCTCGACCGTCAAAGGCTTGTGCATGAGTCCCAAGCACCCTCTAACCTGTCTGGTTTGATGCCCCAAGTCAACGCGAGCAATGCAGTTTATGACGAGGAGCGAACGGAAGCGGACACCCGTGCGAATCGACGACAAGACTTGGAGATGGCGATCGCCAATCTACAATTAGGGCCATTCGCCCCGCGTGTCCGCGAGACTTTGGATTCGCTCCGCGCACAGTTGCCCGCAGTCGATCAGCAAACGGAGGACGACCGTATTTGGCGGCTCGCGATGCACCGGATGGACCTGAGACAATACACCGTTGCCGAAGAGGCGACCAATAGTCCTACAGCACCCGACGGCCAGACCGCTTCGAACGATGGCCCGAAGTATGTTCGTTTGGACCTCAAGGCGCCCGAACCCGACGTCAAGGATATGGTTGACCAAAGCGCTGCCCAGTTCCAAGCTATGAACGCCAGACTGGCCCTTCAGATGTGGGGTCTGAAAGTCTATGAGCGCGATGAGAGTCCCGCACACGATCCTGGCCAATGGCGGCAGCGGCTCCGGGAAGCCCATGCTATCTGCACCGAAGATAATGATATGGGCCGAGATGGACCGGGGATCGTGGCCGCCGTCTGCGTCCGCGACCACTGGGAGGAGATGTCGAATGATGATCGGCAGTGGTGTGTGAACATTGTGTGCTCGGAAGTCGAGCGAGATGCGAATCAATGGAACAGAATCGCACGTCTTCAGCGGCACTCAATGTCTGCTGATCGTCCCTGCGCTTGGGTGCTGCCTTTGTTGCTCGGAAAACCCTTGGCCAACTCCCATCAAATGCGCATTCGCCAAGTTCTCGTCCTCGCATTGACCCATGCGATTGACGAGGTCCGCTCATACGCGGCGTGGGGCATCGGTAAACACCTGTGGGTGATTGATCGGGACTTGGCTCTGCGCTGCGTGAATGCACTTGCCATGGAGGCGACATCCGTTCAAAAGGTGGTAGACGCGGATGCCGGCCGGCCATACGTCGATCGTCAACAGATCGATGAACTCGAAGCAAAGGCGGCAACTCTCATCCGACAGTGCTTCTTTGAAGCCGAGGCCATTGCGGACAACGCCTGCCAGGTATTGGAAGCCCACCGCTGGTTCGGGGCAGAGGCAAACCGACGGATTCTGGCAATCCTTGGACAATCACCGAACGAACCTTTGGCAATCGCGACATTTGGACGGCTAACGCATACGCTCGTCGCGTGGTGGGACGCGGACGACAACCGGCACCGGCACCGAGATGAGTTGCGCCAAGAGCGCAACCATGAGACAGAGGCTGCGCTGACCGATCTTCTTGAAAACTTCCTGCTCCGAACCTCGGGGCCGGCTGCCACCACGATTCTCCAGCCCATTCTTGATGTTGTGGATCGACACACACGAGAGGTCCACTGGCTCATCCGGGGACTAACCCGCGTTGAAGATCGTCAACCGAATACTCCACAATTCTGGTCGCTTTGGGAACTGTTCGCGGAAAGAGTTCGACGTGCAAAATGGCTCGCAGGGATCGACGCTGAACATGCCAGCGGGAATGAGATGATGACGGCCATTTTTCTTTCGTCGGGGTGGAAGAAGAATGTCCGTCACTGGCCAAGCTTGGAGGGACACGCAGAGCACGTCCATTCGCTATTCAATGATTTGCCGCCTTCCGCGACGGCTCTGGACGACTACGTTCGGTTCCTTTACCACATTGGGGAACAATCGCTTCCAGAAGCATTCGTACGAATCGCAACTCATTCCAGACAAGCGAGCGGTCGCCATGCCCTGAAGTCGAACACTATATATATGCTTGAAGTCTTATTGAGGCGGCATGTTTATACGAGGCCTCTTGAAGTTAAGCAGAATGCGGAACTCCGCGATGCCATTCTGCAACTCTTGGAATTACTCATCGATCAGGGTTCTTCCGCGGCCTTTCGTATGCGCGATGATTTCGTCACACCAATAGCAATGGTTTAGCTTGAACGCCACAGCCAGGTACAGCACATCGCACATCGTTGCCGTGCGTCTGCACAATTTGAGTGAATTGCTCGGAAATTGTTCCTTGCGATCACGCGATTTTCATTAGTAGCCTCCCGTGCTCACAATCGCGCGGTGGTCCTGCTGCGACGTTGACCATTTCCGCCACCTTCTGCTGCCACCGCTGCTTCACCAGCCGATCCATTGAGCTGAACGTCAGCTACCGCCATCACTGCGCAATCCGCCGACCACGAGCTTTGATGCCCGCCAATCCACGACATCGCGAAGCCACTGCCACACGACATTGACACAATCGCCTTCAGTTCCATCCACAGAGGCAGCTAGCCGCCGATTCATTTTCCGCCGGGCACAAGTGGATTCCCGTTTTCGCCAAGCCCCGTCAGTTCTCCGCTGCGCTTTGGTCGCTCCTATGCGACGTTCACGCCACGGTCCGCTCGATTTCATCGCCGCTGCGCGGATCGCGGGGCCGTGTCATTCACTGTCGCTTTGGCCTTTGGCCCGTTGCTTCCGACGCTCCGCTGCGTCCTGGCGTCGCAGCTCCTCAAGGGTTCGTTTGTCCGTCAATCGCCTTGCGAACGGACCAACCAAACCCTTTTTCAGATAGGAGCTACTGTCATGGCGAAGCAGAAACCCACTACCAAGCCCGTCGAGGAAATTCGGATCGGCAGCATCAAAGCTGCCATCTGGAAGAACGAAACCGAAGCCGGGCCGCGTTTTAATGTCACGTTCCAGCGGATTTACCGCGATGAGGCGAAAGGCTGGCGGAGCACCGAAAGCTTCGGCCGCGATGACTTGTTGGTGCTGGCGAAAGTCGCCGACCAGACCCACGGCCGGATCGTCGCACTGAGTCAGCAGCAGCGGCCGCAGGAACAAGCGAAGTAACGGTCAACGTCGCAGGCCTGACCGGGCCAGCCGTTCCCGGTCGGGCCTCTTCTTTTGATCCCGGACGAAGCGCACCGCGTCATTTGTTCCGTTCGATCAAGTCGCGCCCTTCGTGAGTCGTGCGATTTAAGCCTCAAATCATTGCCCGACTCGTTGTCTGTGGCGTGCTCTGGTCCCGACCTTGGTGCGTCTCAATAAGGAATGTGACTAGCGCCACCGCCGAATTGACTGCAAGCCTCGCATGGCGCGGCTCCAGGCCCTTCGCCTTGCCATCGCGGCCGTGGCCGGTGCCGTAATCCCTGCGAATCTCCGCGAGATTCTGAGCGATTGTTCCCAAATTGCTCAGCAGGCGGCGAATCGTGTCAGCAGCTTTGGCATTCGCTGGAATCTGGTCGGGCATTAGATGTAGCGCCTCACGCGTCGCCTTGATGAGTTCTGGAATCTCTGGACTCGCACTCGTCGAAACCGAGCGCTCGCGAAGTATCGTCTTGCATACCGTCTCGACGAGTTCTTTGGCCGTTCCGATCGCGAGCGACGGGTCGTCATCGGCGGCTGCACGCATCCGGTCAATTTGTTCCTGAAGGTGAGGAGCGTCGAGCGGGGAGATTGCATCTTGGAGCTCGTCGAGCGCGGTCTCGCGACCCGCGGCGGATATTTGTCCATTCTCATAGCGATAGCCATCCCGCTGCAACAAGCGACAGAGGAGGTCGAAGGTCTTCACAGCGTAATCGTGATTAAACGCGTCGGTAGTGCTTTTCGCGGCTTCAAGCTCAGACAGAATGCTGGCGAACAAATTGAGCAGCTTACGAACATCTTTCGGTTTCGTCAGGTCCAAACTGTGCATGTACTGCTGGAATAGGGTGCGACGCTGCCCTCCAACCGCGGGCGAAAAACTCGCATCATGTCGGATATCCACGGCGTCACATTCCTGCTCAATAGTTCGCAGGGTCGTACCCACGAAATGCTCTTGCAGCTCATAGATTGCCTTCTTGCTAATTAGCGGCTTCATTTCGGCCCTCGATCCAAATCGCAACTCGTTCGGTTGAGTCGATTGTAATGTCATCGCTAAT
>JBEKVS010000474.1:0-4107 GCA_049513795.1 Occallatibacter sp.
CTTCCACCAACATCACAACCCAAAGCTGAGCGCGAGCCAAATGCTTAGCCGAAGCCCGAAAGCTGAAGCCCGAAGCCCGAGTCTCGAAGCCCGAAGTGATAATCTGTCATCACGATGTCCCGTCTCACCCACCTGGAGTGCACCCGTTGCGGCCACCATTTCCCCGCCACGCGCCCGCAAACCGTCTGCCCCAATGACGGAGGCATACTCTACGCCCGCTACGATCTCCCCACCATCAAGCGAAATTTTTCCGCCGCCAACCTCGCCGGACGCGCTCCCACCATGTGGCGTTACGACGCCATCCTCCCCGAAGCCGACCCCGTCACGCTCGGCGAAGGTTTCACTCCCATGCTCGCCAGCCGCGAGTATCCCAACGTCTTCATCAAAGACGAAGGCCTCAACCCCACCGGCTCGTTCAAAGCCCGCGGCCTTAGTGCCTGCGTCACCATGGCCCGCCATTTCGGCCTGAAAAAACTGGCCATCCCCTCCGCCGGAAACGCCGCCGGAGCCCTCGCCGCCTACGCCGCCGCCGCTGGACTCGAAGCCCACATCTTCATGCCCAAAGATGTCCCCATGGCCAACCGCATCGAGTGTGACTATTACGGCGCTCACGTCACACTGGTCGACGGCCTCATCAGCGATTGCGCCGCCAAAGTCGCCGACCTGAAAAAAGACGCGCGAAAGTGGGAAGAAGAACACTGGTTCGACGTCAGCACCACCAAAGAGCCCTACCGCGTCGAAGGCAAAAAAACCATGGGCTACGAAGTCGCCGAACAACTCGGCTGGAGAATTCCGCAAGGCATCATCTACCCCACCGGCGGCGGCGTTGGCCTGCTGGGAATGTGGAAAGCGTTCGACGAAATGGAAAAGTTAGGCTGGATCGGTCCCGAGCGTCCCAAGATGATAACCGTGCAATCATCCGGTTGCGCCCCCATAGTTAAAGCATGGGATGAAGGCAATGTCGTCTCCGAAATGTGGCCGAACGCCAGCACGATTGCCGCCGGCCTCCGCGTGCCAAAGCCATACGCCGACTACCTGATTCTCGACATCCTGAAAAAGAGCGGAGGCACCGCCGTCGCCGCCACCGACCCGGAACTTCTCGACGCCACGCGCCACTGGGCAAAAGTGGAAGGCATCTTCGCCGCCCCCGAAGGCGCAGCGTCGTTGGTAGCCTACCGCAAACTCCGCGCCACCGGATTCTTCAAACCCGACGACACCGTAGTCCTCTTCAATACCGGCAGCGGCCTGAAATATCTGGACGTTCTAGAGGGGGCCAGCACAACCCACGTAGCCACAGGCGCCTCGCCCGCGAGCTCTTCATCCAAGACTCCGACCACCCGCCCCATCGGCGGTATTATCGGCCCCTATTGATTCGGCCCGTATTGATTATGTAGGGGCGGACGCATTCGTCCCCCTGCGAGCGAGGCGAGCATATCGTCAGCGCCGCCCTCGGCGAAGACAACGGGGAAGTTGAACTTGATTCAGAGTAATCGGGATGTTTCACCAATCATCGCAACAAATCTTTGATTTTTACCACGAAGCCATACGAGAATCCCGCCGCACCACACAGCAGCAATGAGCCGAAGCACTTGACAGCCCAAGTGGGTAGGAGGCTCCAAGGTTCTGCTGTCTGCTTCAGGAATGATTCGGGGTTGCGCAAGAGTCCAACTCCCCACCAGATATAAGCCACAGCGCAAACAAGAAAGAACAAAGGGCTAAATACCGGGGCCAAGAAGTTGAGCTTGCTCCCGAAGGGAAGAACTATGATGGCAATAGTACAGACAGAAAAAATTATCCAACCTGTCAATGAAAGTGCCTTGAACTTGCCAGAGAACGCCCTGCGCTGATATTCCGCCAAAAAGTAGCGAGCATAGGTTTCAGGCCGCAACGCTGCGAACAATCCCATGCATCCAACCACTGCGAAAATAAGCAGTCCAACGAGCATCTATCCCAGTTTAACCAGTATCTTGAGTAGAAGCCAAGCAAGACACCTGCCGTTAACAGGTTGTAAGCAGCCATAGCGCTCAGCGAGCGCCGGGGTCCGATGGCGGATTATTCAGGTTGCCGCTCGTGCAACACGCGTGGAGCATTCCCCGCTCCCTCTTCCTCCCATCGGTTCTTTGGCGTTTGGAGCACCCCCGGCACGTACTTCCGTGGTGGAACATTCCCATTATCCGACGAAACTGCTGTAAATAGGCGATAGGGCTTATTGAGGGGTTTTGAGTGCCGTAGACGGCGAAAGAGATTTCAATCGACGCATACGGCGGTATGCGGGAATGCCATTACACAGCGGTACCGCCAACGCTGCAACAATAATTGCAGCCGCCATCCAATGAGTCTCTGGGTTCTTGAACCACACAAAGGCTGCGAGAACCAAGGCGATGACCGAGGCGGCCACCGTCGAGAGAAGTTCGGTGCGAATCTCAATCTTTGCCGCTTCACAATTCCAACCGCAGCCCCCGCAGTAGCTCGTCCGACCGAAGATTAGCGTTATCGCATCGGAGGGCGCCTTGCATTGGGGGCAGGAAGCCGCTTTTGCCATGGTCAGGATTATAACTGTTGCAAACAGCGTTTACACTCAAACTCCGGCGCGATTCCAATCCTCCGCGCCCGCCGCTAAAATAGACGCTCGCTATGACCGATCGCCTCTACTACCGCGACTCCTTCCTCTATGACTTCGACGCCGAAGTGCGCGAGGTCGCTGACTCTCCCCGCCCGGCGCTCATTCTCGACCGCTCCGCCTTCTACCCCACCAGCGGCGGCCAGATTCACGATACGGGATGGCTCACCTCGCCCTCCGGCAAGCTCCGCATCACGGAAGTCGCCGATGCCGAAGATGGCCGCGTCGTCCACTACATCGAAGCCGAGCGCGATTTCGATAAGGGATCCCTGCAGCCCGGAACCCGCGTCCGCGGCCAGATCGACGCCACGCGCCGCCGCGATCACATGCAGCAGCACTCCGGCCAGCACGTGCTCTCGGCCGCGTTCATCCGTCTGTTCAACATTCCGACCGTTTCGTTCCACATGGCCGACGACTATTGCAGCATTGATTTAGACACGCCCACGCTAACCAAAGAGCAAATCGAATCCGCTGAGAGACTAGCCAACGAAATCATCCTCGAGAATCGTCCCGTCAACGTCAGCTACGTCACCCGCGAGGAAGCCGGGAAGCTGGGGCTGCGCAAACTTCCGCCCACCGAACGTGACGAACTTCGCCTCATCGACATCCACGATTTCGATCTCACCGCCTGCGGCGGCACGCACGTCACCCAAACCGGCCAGATCGCCAGCGTCCTGCTGCGCAAAACCGAAAAGGTTCGTCAAGGATGGCGCGTGGAATTCGTCGCCGGCCAGCGCGCCGTCGCCACCGCCCGCCGCGATTTCACCACGCTCACCGAAACCGCCGCGCTCTTTTCCGCAAACATCTACGACGTTCCCGCGCAAGCCCGCAAAGCCCTCGACGAAATCAAGTCCCTGCGCAAGCAGCGCGAACAGTCGCTCGAAGAACTCGCCGCAGCGCAAGCCACAGGTCTGCTCGCGGAAACTCCGGAACAAAGCGGCCGCAAACTGATCATCCGCACCTTCGCCGACCGCGAACTCAACTTCCTGAAACTGCTGGCACAGAAGCTGACGCGCCAATCGCCAAACGCCATCGCCCTGCTCGCAACCACATCCCCGCAGCCCGCGCTGATCTTCGCCCAGTCCGCAGGCCAGCCCCACGACATGGGCGCGCTGCTGAAAGAAACCATGGCAAAACTCGGCGGCCGCGGCGGCGGCAGCAAAGACATGGCCCAGGGCGGCGTTCCCAGCGCCGAGGGGCTCGAAGACGCGCTCGCTCAGGCCGCAGCAAAACTGACAGAAGCGCGCGAAATCAACCTTCAGAAATCTGAAATCTAAAATCTAAAATCTGACTTCTGAAATCTGACTTCTGTAGTTTCTGAGTGATCGCCCAAAAAATTCCCCCACCCTTGCAGAGGATGCAAGGGTGGGGCTTCCCGCAAAAGGCTGGTATACCTGAGAGATAGGAGTCACCGCGCTTTTCAGGCTGCGATTCGGCGGTAATGGGTGATGGGCGGAGAAGGCATAGAGTCTCTTCTCATCGGAATA
>JBEKVS010000475.1:0-4087 GCA_049513795.1 Occallatibacter sp.
TCGGCGACGCGGCCATCGCGCAGAAGAACGTCCATGGGCGCGTTGATCTTCGCTGCGGGGTCAATCACGTGACCACCCTTGATCAGCATAGATCCCGGTTTGGATTTTGCATCCGTCATTACTTTCAATCAGTATTCTTCCAATCGGTGCTAATCAGTGCTAATCCGTCGCTCATTTTGCCTTCCCCAACGCCCGCGCCAAAATCGCCATGCGCGTAGGCACACCGTTGTGAACCTCGTCCAAGATTACCGATTGCGGGCCGTCGGCGACTTCCGTGGTCAGTTCCAGGCCGCGGATAATCGGCCCGGGATGCATGACAATGGCATCCCGCCGGGCCAGCTTCAGCCGAGACGGCGTCAGCTGATAGTGGGCAACGTAGTCCTGCAATCGAATCTTCTGTCCCGCAAGGCGCTCTTTTTGCAGACGCAAAAGCATGATCACGTCGGCGCCCCGCAGCGCCTCTTCCGGATGACGGGAGACGCGCAGACCGGGCACTAGAGTGGCTGCGACCTCAGGTACAAACTCCGGCGGACCACACAGCGTCACCTTCACTCCAAACTTCGACAGCAGATGGCAGGCGGAGCGCGCGACGCGGCTGTGGTAAATATCGCCGATGATCGCAACCTGCAGGCCTTTGAACGATTTCTTATGTTTCAGGATTGTGAAAGCATCGAGCAAAGCCTGGGACGGGTGCTCATGCATGCCGTCGCCGGCGTTGATCACGGGAATATCGAGGTGCTTCGCCAACAGGTGGGGTGCGCCAGCACAAGGGTGCCGAATGACGATCGCATCCGCGCCCACTGCACGCAGCGTGGCTCCAGTATCGAGCAAGGATTCGCCTTTCTCGATGCTCGACCCCGAGGATTGCACCAGCGTGGTGATTGCGCCCAGAGACTTGGCGGCGATTTCGAAAGAGGACCGCGTGCGCGTGGAAGCTTCGTAAAACAGCAGCACGATGCGCTGGTTGCGCAACAACGGCCGCACCTTGAGCGGATTCATCCGGCGGGCCAGCTTCAGCAGGCCCCGGATTTCTTTCTCCTCGAGGTGCTCGATGCCGAGCAGTGAACCGCGTGCCGGTTTGTTCATCGCGTAAGAACGCAAACGCTGCATCATACGCGGACCGCGCGGGAGCAGGCAAGGCCAGGGTAAAAACACCCGCGAACCACGTCATGCGAATGCTACGGGCGATCGCGCCGCCCCAGCAGGGCTGCGCCGAGAACTCCTCCGCAACTGCCCAGGACAACAAAGGCCAGGAGCCCGAAAATCACGGAAGCCACCATCATGATTGCAAAGCCATCGGGGGATTTTACAAAGTCCAGAAACGGTTGAACCTCGGGGCCGGGATAGCGTGCGGCCGCCTGCTGAACTTTATCGAGCATTTGGCTTCGTATTTCCGCACCCTTATGAAGCAAAGCCACGGCCAATAATTCCAGAACGGTCGACATGGCGAAAAACAGGATGCCGCTGACAGCGCCGAGCCTCGCGCCAGATCCGCTCCGGATCAAGGTTCCGGGGCCGCGGCGGCGGTAGAAAGCAATCCCCAGAAACCCAGCGCCGAGCGCCGCCACAAACGGATTCAGACCGAGGGCTGTAAGCCCGACTGAGACAGCGGCCGCGAGAGCACACGGTCGCAAGGCGCGAGTCTCACTTCCAGGCAATGTGCCGACTGGGATGACCGAGGAACCCGGTCCCACGTCGCCCTCAAGCGCTCGCGCCTTTCCATCGCCTTGAGGTGCAGCCTCCACCAATGTTTCCGGAACGGCTACGCGAATCTGAGGCGCTCCGCACTGCGAACAGAAAGCCTTGCCGTCTTCGATACTGTGTCCGCATTTGTGGCAGGGATGATCCATGGGATCAAAGAAGGGCTGGCTTGAAGGTATCGCACGATGAGCGACAGGCGCAAGGAACGGCTCGCGCTGTCCTGGATTGAAACTCTTGGCCTTGTGCTTTTGCTTAGACCCTAGAGGTCAGCTTGCTTGCCGCGAGTGTGCACGTAAACCAGGGCGAAGGTTGAGCCGCTGCGGCCATCGCCCGGTTGGATCGCGACCACATGCTGGTTGTCCTCCGTCCCAACTTTCAGTTCCGTCACCGGGCCTGCATTGTCACCGTCGCACTTGAGTTCTTTGGAGTGTTCGTCGTCGTTGATCTCGGCGTGGGCACCGCCAGGTTCGCTGGTGTGGCACTCGATCACCTTGCCGTACTTCTTTAGTTTATTGCGATAAAAATCGATAACTTTTCCCGGCGCGTCGTCGGAATCGTATTTCACAACCACGAGCTTCATGCCAAAGGCTTCGGTGACAATGCCGAAATTCACTCCTTTGTCGTTGTCTTCGTCGTGGTGGAGGCGTGCCCCAGGATAGAGCGGCAAGCCGGCTTTGCGAGCGTCCGCATCGGTGCCCATATGCAGGTCGCCTACGGAGCTTTGGATATCCACATGCTTATCCTGACTGCCGTCCGTTTGTTGCGCTCGCGCCGCCAAGCCGCAAGTCGCCACAGCGATGCCGAATACCAGCGTGAGCATTGCTCGAAAATGTATCGGTCGAAACATATCTGCCTCCTGGAACTCCAAAAAATCGCGCTCTAGATGTCCGCATCCTTACCGTGCGTGCGCACATAGACCAAAGAGAAGCTCGATCCTCCGCCCTCCGACCGGACCGCAACAATATGCTGATCGTCTTGCTTGCCTGCCTTGAGCTCGATGTCGTTGCCCCCGCTGCCTTCGCAGGTCAGCTCGTGCGAACTATTCTCGGATCCGTGCGATCCCATGTTCACGTTCCAGTTTCCCCTGGAGGTGTGGCATTCGAGCACGTTCCCATATCTCTTTAACTGGTCTCTGTAGAAAGACAAAACTTTGGCGGGCGCGGCGTCGGACTCATACTCCATAGCAACGACTTTTAGTCCGTAGCCGAAGCCGGAGATGTTGACGTTGGCGCTTTTATCGCCGCCGTCGGTATCTTTTTCCTTCAACCTGGCGCCCGGATAGACGGGAAGACCGACGTCGGCGGCGTCCGCCTGATTGCTGACGTGGACGCCACCAAGAAGCGTATGGATGTCGACCTGTTTGTCCTGGCCGTCAGCTTCTTTCTTGACGTTCACGCTGCACGCGGGCAGCAGCAGGAGGAGGAGCGCAGCCAAGCCGGCTCCGGCGACAGCGATTCCAAGTGTCGAGAATTTGTTCGTTCGCATATTAAGACCCTCCGCCAGCAACCTGGACAGGACGCTCGAGGCCGGCCCCCCGCTGGGCAACATTAGGAATGCTCACGGGAAGATGCCCGCGGATGGCGATTTCTCCGAACAACGCCTTGACCGCGCTTAGCTCCGAGACCGACGCGTTGGAAAACGTACACATGTAGTTCGCAACCTTCGGGAAGTCCGCGGCCACGTATGGGTTTCCCATGGCCACAACCACCGTCTTTTCTGCCGCCCGATTGAGCAACTGCTGCAGCAGTACTCCGGACGCATCCGTCGTGGCCACCGCATTCCCCACTCTCCCCGCCGTTGGGACCACATAGACCGCGGCCACCACCGTCTTGGCTTCGGCCACGGCTTTCAGCACCTCGTCGCTCATCCCTGCGGCGAAGCGCGGATCCACGTAGAGCACGCGCGCATCAGGAATGCGGGCACGAAATTCACGTCCAAAAACCCGCCCGGATTCAGTCCGCACGTCCTCGGAGAAGAGCACGGCCACAACCTGACTGCGTGCCTCCTCTTGTGTTGTGTACGGAAGAGCTGCCTTCGCGGTTCCCTGATTCTTCAGCGAAGATTTGAGGGGCAACACCCTGCCGTTGTCACGCACCAGGGTCACCGCAGCGTCGGCCACCTGCTGGCCGAACGCCAGGTTCTCAGGCTTGCCCACCCGATTGGCGAGGGCATTCACATCCACCATCCGGGCATCCTGCAGGCCCAGAGACGCCTTTGTCTTCAGGATCTTAAGCACCGAGCGGTCCAGGCGCTCGCGGGAGATTTCTCCCGACTGGACCGCCTGGAGCATGGCATTGTATGAGGCGGGAAAATCGGCGGGAATGAGCAACAGGTCGTTGCCGGCCTTGAAAGCCTCGACCGCGGCCCGGCCGATGTTGTTGGCGAA
>JBEKVS010000476.1:0-5123 GCA_049513795.1 Occallatibacter sp.
AGGCGGGCCGGCTGCGTGCTACCAGCGATCCCGTACAAGCGATCCGCGAGACGGAACTGTCCTTCGTTTGCGTCGGTACGCCTAGTCAGGCGAACGGCAATCTCGACCTGCGATATATCCGACGGATTTGCGAACAGATCGGCGAGGCACTCAAGAGTAAGAGTGCACGCCACACCGTGGTCATTCGCAGCACGATCTTGCCGGGCACTATGCACAAGATGGTGATTCCCACCTTGGAAGAATTTTCAGGGAAGAAAGCCGGAGTCGATTTCGGGGTCTGCAACAACCCGGAATTTCTGCGGGAGGGTTCGGCGGTGAAAGATTTCCGCCAGCCACCTAAGACCGTCATTGGCGAGTCGGATCAAGCCAGCGGAGATATCCTGGCAGCGCTCTACAAAAAGCTTGATGCGCCATTGATCAGAACGAACTTAGAGACTGCTGAAATGGTCAAGTACGTCGACAACAGTTGGCATGCCCTCAAGATCGGTTTTGCCAATGAGATCGGCACCCTCGGTAAGTCGCTGGGCGTCGACGCGCACCAGGTCATGAAGATATTCTGTCAGGACCGAAAGCTCAACATTTCCACTGCCTATCTATCACCCGGTTTTGCCTTCGGAGGCTCGTGCTTGCCCAAAGATCTTCGGGCACTGTCCTATCAGGCCAAGATGCACGATTTGCAGTTGCCGATTCTCACTTCCATTCTACCCAGCAACGAGATACAGATTGCTCGGGGCGTTCAGTTCAGTTTCAAAGCGGGCACAGACGATCTGCGAGAGAGCCCCTTGATCGAAGTCATAGAACGCCTGATCGGCAAGGGGTATGACCTGCGCATCTATGACAAGAATGTGAATATTGCCAGTTTAGTCGGTGCAAACCGGGATTTCATCCTCAACCACATTCCGCATATATCCAAACTTATGGTCGGCGACGTTGGCGCAGTCCTGAACCACGCTCAAACCGTCGTGATCGGCAACAAGGATCCCGATTTTAAGGCTGTGCCGGCGCGGTTGCGTGAAGGCCAATTTCTGGTGGATTTCGTGCGAGTTATCGAAGGGAGCAGCAAGAATGGCAATTATGACGGCATCTGTTGGTGAGCGGCGAGCGAGCCAGGGCTCGAACACGGCTTCAAAGGCATTGATCTATGAGTCGATTGGGAGACTCTCGCACTGGCTGGAAGCGAACGACTATCGTGGCTACGATACTTTCGATGGCCTCAGTGCCCGCTTTGTGCGGCCATTCACCTTTAACACCAAACTCCTGCAAATCGTGCTTCAGCAATCAGTGAGACGATTTCCGCTGAATTTACGCCCGGTTTTGGGAATCAAAATGGAGCACTCCAGCAAAGGCATGGGGTTTCTAGCGCGCGGCCTCATGCGCCTCCACAAAACGACTGGCGACCCGGTATGGGCGGCCAAGGCAGAGATGGCACTGCAGTGGCTCATCGACCATCAGTCGAAAGGATACAGTGGAGCCTGCTGGGGCAACCACTTCGATTATCAATCGAGGGGGTTCTATCTCGCGAAAGGCGTCCCTACTATTGTGTGGACATCTTTAATCGGCCATGCATTTCTGGATGGGTACGAGCACTTCAAGAACGATCAATATTTACAGATCGCAGTGAGCTCCTGCGAACATATACTTCGCGATTATGAAAAATATCCTCACAAAGACGGGCTCTGCATCAGTTACGTACCGGGCTTGAACTGTGAGGTTCATAACGCAAACACGCTGGGTGCGAGTTTGTTGATACGCACGCACTTCCACGCCCATAATCAGGCCTACGTCGAGCTGGCTCAGAAGGCTTTCCAATATACGGCCGAACACCAGCAGCCGGACGGATCCTGGTACTACGCCGAATATCCGGGCAGCCACTGGGTCGATAACTTTCATACTGGCTATGTTCTCGATTGCTTTAAATACTATGTCAACGCTACGGGAGATGATCGTTTCGCAGCGACGATGAATACGGGGTATGAATATTGGAAAAAGACTTTCTTCTTACCGGATGGAACTCCCCGATATTACAACCACAAAACACTCCCCATTGACATTCAGTGTTCCTCGCAAGCCATCGACACCTTGGTCTTCTTCAGCGATCGTGATCCAGAAAGCTTATCTCTTGCGATGAAGGTCGCTCAATGGACGATCGAAAACATGCAGGACAGGACGGGATACTTCTATTACCGACGATATTCACCATGGCTCGTGAACAAGACCCCAACCCTTCACTGGGGACAAGCAACGATGCTCTGTGCCTTAGCCGGGCTGTATAAGGCTCTTTAGGGGAGAGATTTCAGTGTCCAAGAAAATCCTGATTATTGTCGAGAACATGCCGGTCCCCTTGGACCCCCGCGTGTGGAAGGAGGCGTGCTCCCTGCGCGCCGCCGGATATGAGGTCACCGTATTGTGCCCCCGAAATAAGAACGCCCAGAAAGGCTATGAATTCCTGGACGGAGTGCATATTTATCGGCACCCGACGGCCAAAGAGGGAAAACGGCATTGGGGATACCTTAGCGAATACACCTTCGCTTTGTTTTGGGAGTTTCTATACTCCTGGTGGATCTACTTTCGGCGAGGCTTTCACGTGATTCAGGGCTGCAATCCTCCGGACGATATTTTCTTGGTGGCGCTACCCTTCAAACTGTTTGGTGTGAAATACATATTCGATCACCACGATGTAAACCCTGAGCTGTATCTGTCCAAGTACGGGAAGAAAGACCTTTTTCACAAAGTGCTAGTGTGGTTGGAGAAGAACACGTTTCGCAGCAGTGATGTTGTGATGGCCACCAACAACAGCTATAGAGAGATCGCCATCGCGCGCGGAGGCGTACACGCCGACGACGTCTTTGTTGTGCGAAACGGCCCTGCCCTGGAGACGTTCAAACCGGTTCCACCGAACCCGACTTTAAAGCACGGCAAGCGTTACCTCGTTGGTTATGTCGGAGTGATGAACAGTCAGGACGGATTGGACATTCTCATTGATGTGGCGTCGCGGGTCAAGAACCTGGGACGCGGCGATGTTCATTTCACCTGCGTCGGAGGCGGCCCGGAACTGCCAATCCTCCGGAAGATGGTCCAGGAAAAGCAACTGGAAGACATGGTGATCTTCACCGGATATGTCCCAGACGCCGAGTTAGTGGAGATCCTTTCGACCGCGGACGTGTGCGTTAATCCCGACAGGCCCTGCGAGATGAATAGCATGTCCACAATGATCAAAATCATGGAATACATGGCCTTAGGTAAGCCTATTGTGCAATTTGAGGGGACAGAAGGACGATTCAGCGCTCAGGAAGCTTCGTTGTACAGCAACGGAGACGACGCAGTGGTGGATTTTGCGGGAAAAATCCTGTGGCTGCTGGACCATCCGGAGGAGAGGGAACGAATGGGCCAGTTCGGGCGCAGGAGGATCGAGAAAGAGCTGGCTTGGGATTATTCGGTTCAGAACCTCCTCGCCGCCTATGAGAAGACATTCAGCAAGATGCGAGGCAAGCACGCTTTTCAGACCGACAGTGCGAGGACATGAAGCGAAACCAGCTTTGTGGCAGAAGCCTCTCGTCGTGGCGCTAGATCTAGGGCAACACTGATTACCGGACAAATGAAAATTGAGAACCCGACCCGATGGAACCTTGGCACTGCAATCAGGAGCAGGGTAGCCGCATCCGAAGACGTGCTGCTCTCTTTAAAGATGGATCAATCAGCGGCTCCGGCATTCGAAGTTGACCCTCTGTCCGATCCACGCTGGCCGACCATTGTCGAGAACCATCCTCAGTCTTCAGTCTTCCACAGCACGAGCTGGCTGAAAGCGTTACGGACAGTCTATGGCTACGAACCCGTGGTAGTTACGACCTGTCCGCCTGGAGCGACCCTCACGAATGGGCTTGTGTTCTGCCGCATCAAGAGCTGGTTAACAGGTCGGCGCTTCGTATCATTGCCATTTTCCGACCATTGCGAGCCGTTAGTCGATAGTCCGGACGAGCTGGACTTGATGCTTCTCAAGATGGAGCGAGATCTGGGCGAAAGGAAATGGCAGTACATCGAAATCAGGCCAATTTCGCGACGACCAGGTAACCATGTTGGATTGAAGAAAACTCTCACCTATCAATTTCATCGCCTGGATCTGCGCAAAAGTGCACAAGAGCTGTTTCATGGCTTCCACAAGGACTGTGTTCAGAGAAAGATTCGGCGCGCGGAGCGCGAAGGGCTGACATACGAAGAGGGGAACTCGGAAGCGCTCCTTCAGAAGTTCTACAGGCTACTCGTGGCAACTCGCCGGCGGCAATACTTGCCGCCTCAACCTTTAGCTTGGTTTCGTGGGCTGATTGCTACATTTGGCCACGACCTCAAGATTCGGGTTGCCTCCAAGGGAGACTTGCCAGTGGCCAGCATTCTGACACTATCCAACAAGAGAAGCGTGGTCTATAAGTACGGAGGAAGCATCGCCTCCCTTAACAAGCTGGGAGGAATGGCGCTGTTGTTTTGGAAGACCATTCAGGAGGCGAAGGGCGACGGGCTCGAAGAACTCGATATGGGTCGCTCCACGACTGACAATCTGGGTCTCATTGCCTTCAAGGAACACTGGGGAGCAATTGGATCCCCCCTCACCTATTGGAGGTATCC
This sequence comes from Occallatibacter sp., assembly GCA_049513795.1. Classification (GTDB taxonomy): domain Bacteria; phylum Acidobacteriota; class Terriglobia; order Terriglobales; family Acidobacteriaceae; genus Telmatobacter. The sequence goes on from JBEKVS010000476.1 coordinate 4,618, forward strand.
GGCGCCGGGCCCCTACGTGCCGCGACCCGCGCGACCCGCATGGCAGAAAAGCCTCGCTCGCCGTCTAGTTCAGTCTGCGCCAGATCTAGCGCTGGAAGCCGTGGGAACGCTTTTGTATCGACACATCGGCTAAGACGGACTACTATAAATTCCTCCCCTAGGCAGCCCCCAAATACAGCAGACGTGTGACCAATTTCTTCGTGCGCAGTCCTTGGAAAGCGCAGACAGCTAATGGTTGCGTGAGATCGTCTCCGAAACAGGTTCGGTAAGCTTGATCGACCGAACTGTCAAACTTGACTTCTGGAATTCAATCTGAGCATACGCAAGAAACCTCAGCATTTGGTAAGTCGCGCATTCGAACGCGAATATCACGTGGGTAGATAATGACGCCAATCGAATTGGAAAATTTCAAAAACAGCGCACACAGTTCAAGCGCTGATTTATCAAGCGTCGAAGTCACGACCATCCGGGAACTGATTGATCGGGCGGCGGAGGCGCGACCTGAC
>JBEKVS010000477.1:0-5352 GCA_049513795.1 Occallatibacter sp.
GCACAAGGCAGCATTACCGAGTACACCAATGGCGTGCAGGACGACCCCGTGATTAGCGACGGCATTTCTTTTCCCCTGGACATCGCCATCGATGGCGCAGGAAACATCTGGGTGCAGAACGACGGCAACAACGTCACTGTCTACGCTCAGCCCGTCCTCACCCACATTGGTGTGCCCGTCCTGGTTCAAACCTTTGGGCTCACCGGCCCCATCTTGGGAATCGGCGTGAGCGAAGGCACATTTGCCTGGGGCACCGAGCAGGGCATCAGCTCGGGCGACGACTCCGTTGTTCTGTTCGCTTCAGCCACGCAGGCCATCGCCAGCGGAAACCCGGAAGGGTTGCAGGAACTGGCGCGGACCGAAACGCCGGCGGAAAACAGCCCCTCCGCCATCGCCGCAGACGCCAAAGGCAACTTCTACATCCTCAACCAAGATGGACAGGTGAACATCGAGCATACCAACTACACGCAGACAACTTTTGCATTTCTGGATTTTGTTCCAGCGGGCATCGCAATCGACAACGCCCGCGGACGGGTTTACATCTCCAACTTCAACGGAGACTCGATCGCCGTTTATAACACCAGCGGCAAGTTGATCCACACGATCGAGTAAACTCGCGATTCGGACTGGAGAGGCGCGCCGATGGCCAGCCGTCCTTTCCAGTCTCCAACTACTGTGCCCCATCTCGAGCGCATCGTGAAAGAGGGTCGCAAGATTCCGGGTCCTTTGATCGCCGCGCCCACTTGTCATCTCGCAGGGATTGCAGCTGAAACCACTCAGGGGCGTAACTCTTCGGTCCCGAATGCTACGCGATGTGGGTCGACGACAATTGCAAGCATCGACCCATCCGGAGAAATAACCCAGTTCATGAGATCTTCCGGTAAGGTCAAGAGCTCCCGAGTTGCTCCGTGCTGGGGATCGAAGGAGACAAACGAATGGCTGTGCCCGGTGAGTTTGCTGAAGACGCACAACTTTGACGGCGCTCGCGCGCACCCGAAGTTGTCGATTCTTTTTCCTGAAGAACCACGAAAGGGGGACCTCCGGCAAGGGATTTGCTCATCAAGGAGAGAGGACTGAAGCATCGTCCGGCCTGGATGAGGATAGATAGAGTGCTTGTGTTCCGTCCGGACTCAGCCGCGGAGGAAGGATTATGGCCGCCTCCAGAAGGGCCTCGGGTCTAGCTTCATCGATATTCTGCCGGAAGAATTTCCACGTGCCATTCCGGTTGGATATGAACAGGACTGCCTTGCTGTCCGATATCCACGCCGTCGCATAGTTTTCGCTCTCGTCCAATGTCAGGCGGCGGGGTTCTTGAAATTGATGGGATTGCGCATCGAATTTGGCGATGAACGCTTCAACGGGTTCATTGGTTCGCACAAGAACCAGCCGCTTGCCATCGGCTGTGGCGCTTAACCTTTCAATGTCGCCCTCCGCCTGAGTAATGCAAGAGGCTCTATAGAGTTCTTTGACCACAGCCAGCGTTTGCGACATGTACACTCTTTGCTATGACGTTCGATTGCCAGGGACACGGAATATGCTCTATCTGATTGGCGGTCCACCTCGATGCGGGAAGACGACCCTGAGCTCCGCCTTGGCGAAAAAACATCAAATCCCTTATTTCTCTATCGACCACATTGCTTCGGTCATCCCTCCTTACATTCCGCCAGAACGTCAAGATGAAAGCTTCCCTTTGCGCGCGCTGCGTCAGAAAGTGAACAACGACAATGACCGCTTCTTCGAGACATATTCCGCGGAAGAAGTCGTTGGTGTCTACCAACGGCAGGCCGCGACCGTTTGGCCGGGAGTGCGCAATTTCATAAAATACGCGATTGAGGACGAACACAGTCTTATCTTGGAGGGATGGCAGCTTTTGCCCCATTTCCTCGCCGAGATTCCTTCGGCAGAACGGACTGACAACCTGCAGATCCAATATCTTTACAAGACCGATGTCGCAAAAATCCTTTCAGGTCTCAAAGCGAACGATCCAGTCAACGATTGGGTGCTGAGACACACCAAGAAAGAAGCCAGCTTCATTCGAATCGCTCAGATGATTTCCTGCTTTGGAAAGGCCATCGAAAGAGAGGCTCGCGAACTGCGGTTCGAAGCAGTGAACCTGGACCGCGACTTCGCCAAGAGAATAAACGACCTTGCGGTCGGGATGTCCGACAAAAGGCGAGACGAATGATCGGTCAACGAGTGCATCGGGCTGTGGCTGTTGAAAAACTCATTCTCTGAAAATGCGCGGAAAATTCATGGCGCCAGAATGCCCTATAAACGATTTTTCTCGGACTGGGTGGACGTTTTCTACCTCCGGATTTGAGGCCAATTGTGCAGAAAATGGACTTTTTCAACAGCCACGGCTGAAATCTCCAACCGACAAGGATCGACGGGTGAGCCGTGATCCGCTGTTTGGCTGGAAACATTCTGGCAACTTGCGCGACCATAGCGAACCTGAATCGTCTACGTTGGTGATAGTCCGTTTCGTCAAGGAGGGTTTTGCTGCGGCATGCCTGCTTCCTACTTCGTCGCGACCCTAGTTCATGATCTGCGGTTCAGCTTGCGTACACTGATACGGAACCCCGGATTTACTTGTGTTGCGGTGCTGACGATTGCCTTGGGCATTGGAGCCAACACCGCGATGTTCAGCGTGGTTCAAGGGGTACTCCTGGCACCGCTGCCCTTCACCCAGCCCGATCATCTTGTCTTCATTTGGCAGAACCGGCCTGGGGTACCCCAACTCGAAGCTTCGTATCCAAATTTCGAGGATTGGAAACACACATCCCAGTCGTTTGATTCCATGGCCGCATTGGTCTTTCACAACTTCGATCTAACGTCGCCCGGTAGAGCCGAACACCTCGTAGGAATGCGGGTCTCGTATGGGTTTCTCGCAACCCTGGGTCTTAGACCGGCAATCGGGCGGGATATTGCATCGTCCGACGATCTGGCGAATGCTGCGCCGACGGTGCTCATCAGTAACGCTCTTTGGAAACAACGTTTCGGTGCGGACCCACATGTAGCCGGAAGATCCCTGGTCCTGGACGGCAGGAGCTTTACAATTTTGGGCGTCCTTCCGGCAGGCTTCATTTTTCTAGCCGATGCCGATGTCATCACGCCTTTACGGCCGGCTATGCCCGCAATCTACGCTGAGCGCTCCGTGGGCGCTATGGCGGTGCTGGGCCGACTGAAGGAGGGGGTGGCACTTGCACAGGCCCAAGCCGAAATGAACGCCGTTCAGCGGGACCTCGATCAGCAATATCCTGATGCCAATCGCGGCGTCGGAATAGCATTGACTTCGTTGAAGCAGCAGATCGTAGGCGACGTGAAAGGAACGGTTCTGCTTCTGTTCGGTGCCGTCAGCCTGGTGCTGCTCATAGCCTGCGCCAACGTTGCCAACCTGTTACTGGCGCGCTCCACCGCGCGTGGACGGGAGTTCGCCATTCGCGCGGCCCTCGGGGCCAGTCCGGGCCGCATGGTTCGGCAACTGCTGACCGAAAGCACTGTGCTGTCGCTTACGGGAGGCGCGTTGGGTGTAGCCGTTGCTGCATTTGGCTTGCGCGCGCTGCTTGCGGCTCTTCCTTACAGCCTGCCGCGCTCTGAAAACATCGGCCTGCACTTCCCGGTCCTGATGTTCACCATGGCTGCTTCCTTCGCCGCAGGTATCGTTTTCGGTCTGGCTCCCGCATTGCAATCCACAAAAGCGGGTGTGCAAGGTGCCTTGCAGAAGGCCACCAGAGGTGTTACGACCGGACGAAATGTCAATCTCAGTCGCCTGGTCATGGTGCAGTTCGCGCTGACCCTGGTGCTCATGAGCGGGGCGGGATTGCTGCTGCGTAGCATCCAAAACCTCTGGCAAGTGAACCCGGGATTCGATGCGCGGCAGGTCCTGTCGTTCCACGTTTACTTATCCCCGAGGTTGACGCAAACTGCCGCTAATACGCGCAGCGCCTACCAGCAGCTCCTTGCGCGAATACGGCAGGTACCGGGAGTCAAATCCGTCGATATTACGAATATCGTTCCGCTCTCGGGTGGCGACAACGGTGGTCCTTTCTGGATCGGCACTTCGCAGCCGGCTTCTCTCCAGGAGGCTCCTCACGCGAACTACTTCTGGACCGGACCCGATTACCTGGCGACCATGGGAATTTCGCTGTTGCAAGGCAGGTTCTTCACCTCCGCGGATCAGATCGATTCCGGCAAGATGGTCGTAATCGACAGCGTACTGGCACGGACCTTCTTCCCGGGCCAGAATCCTGTAGGACAGACGCTGACCGTAGGACATTGGGGGACGGCGCGCATCGTCGGCGTGGTGGGCCACGTGCGCAACTGGGGGCTGGACGATCCCGGAACATACAATCCGAATCAAGTCTACATTCCCGTTTATCAACTGCCGGATGCGATGGTCACGGATTTCTTTCGCAATCTCAATATTCTTGTACGCACACCCCTCCCGCCCGCCGATGTGATGCCGTCCATTGAGAAGGCCGTTTACGCGTCGTCGCCCGATCAGCCTGTTTACGGTGTCAAGACCATCGACGAAGTGATATCTGAGTCGATGGCATCGCGCAATCTCCCGATTTTGCTGCTTGGGGCGTTTGCCGGACTGGCGTTGCTGCTGGCTTCGATCGGAATCTACGGTGTGGTGTCTTATTCTGTGGGGCGGCGCTCGCAGGAAATTGGTATCCGGGTTGCGCTCGGAGCAGACAGGAGTTCCATATTTCGCATGATTGTGTACCAGGTCATGCACATGGCTGGAACTGGCCTGATAGTTGGGATTGTGGCGGCAATCGCGCTAGTACGCCTGCTGCCTGGCTTCTCTCATCTGCTCTATGGTGTGAGCCAGTGGGACCCACTCACGTTCGTAGGCGTTTCCGCCGTGCTTCTGCTTGCAGCAATGGCGGCCTGCTATGTACCGGCGACACGAGCGATGCGAACCGATCCAATGAACTCCCTGCGAAGCGAATGAATGCGGCTGAATCAGTTCGAGCGGGCAGCCAGTCGTTGGCCCTCGCCAGACATCTTTCATCTCTCTGGCCTCGCCGTCTGTTCTCGGATTATGCCAAGCGCCAAGTCACTAATCGAGCGGAAGATTAGTGCCGAATGTCGGCATGGCGACTGGAACCACGCGCGCTCCGACCCACACTCGGTCCGAGGAGGCTGCGGAGCCTGGGGTGTTCTGGAGAGTAATCACGACAATCGGGCGCAATCGGCTCTGCCAATGAGTGCTTTGCCCTGTTCGCGCTAGTCCACGAGCAGCATGTGAGCTGTTCCTGCACGTTTGTCCGCATCTCGATATTGCTTGGCGGGCTAGCGACTTGTAGCCCGACCGACAACTGGGACCGTCAGGTACGGAATGAG
>JBEKVS010000478.1:0-4032 GCA_049513795.1 Occallatibacter sp.
CAGCGTCGGCAAGCTCAACAAGAAGGTCATACGCACTGAGTACGCCGGCCTGTATGTCCAGGAACAGGCGCATTGAACGAGGACGGAGCTCACCGCCCCACGCTTATGATTTCAGCCGATAAGCGATGAAGGCATCGCTCGAGCCGGTGCCAAACGAGGTGCTGCCGCCGGCGTTGATCAGCACATACTGCCGCCCGTCACGGCCCAGATAGGTCATGGGCGTGGCATGGCCGCCGGCGGGAAGCTGCACTTCCCACAGCACCTTGCCGGTCTTTTCGTCCACAGCCCGGAAATACTTGTCTTGGGTGGCGGCGATGAAGATCACTCCTCCTTGGGTGACAATCGAGCCGCCGATATTGGGCGTGCCCAGTGGCAGCGGCAGGTGCAGCGCAATGCCGAAGGGGCCGCTGTTGGAGGCGTTGCCGAGCGTGTGCTGCCACAACACGCTGCCAGTGCTCAAATCCACTGCTGTCAGGAAACCATACGGCGGCCTCTGGCAGGGAATGCCCAGTCCCGTCAGGAAGCCGTGCCAGTGCACGCCATAGGGCGTACCTTCCATCGCGGCGCCGGGCGGTGTCTTGCCTCTGCGCGGATCGCCGGCGATGAAGAGATGCTCCTTGTCGGCGGCGGCGCGGGTGATGAACTGGTCATAGTCGGCCATCAGGTTGGAATTGACCACCAGGATGCCGCGACCCTCGTCCACCGACACGCTGCCCCAATCGATGCCGCCCAATTCTCCGGGGGTACGGATCGATCGGCCGAGCCGCGGTGGCGTGTAGATGCCGCGGTACTCCGCCTGGCGGAATTTGATGCGGCAATAAAGCTGGTCGAAGGGCGTGATGCCCCACATGTCCGCTTCCGTCAGCGTCGGGCCGGCAAAATCCGGCATACCGGTGGAGAAAGGCTGGGTCCGCGACCAGCGCTCCTCGGGAATGGTGGAGGCAGGCACCGGCCGTTCCTCGACCTTGGTCAGCGATTTTCCAGTGCGGCGGTCGAGCACGAAGATCTGCCCGGTCTTGGTGGCCTGGATCAGCGCGGGGATCGTGCCGGCAGCGGTGGGTAAATCCACCAACACCGGCTGGGCGGCGAGGTCATAGTCCCACAGATCATGATGGATGGCCTGGAAGGTCCAGCGCACTGCTCCCGTATCGGCGTCGAGCGCCACCACAGCGCTGGAGAAACGGTCGGTCTCCGGCGTACGGTTAACGCCGTAAAAGTCGGGACTGCCGTTCCCCATCGGCAGATAGACCAGGCCCAGCGCCTCGTCGCCGCTGAACGGCGGCCAGCTGTTGGGCGTCGAAGGCGTGTAGCTTTGACCGGGCGCGAGCGGGCCATGATCGTCCGGGCGGCCGGGATCGAATGCCCATTTCAGCGCGCCGGTGACCGCGTCATAACCGCGAATGACCCCGGGTGGCACATGAGTGGATTGGTCATCGATGATGTATGCCCCGATCACCGCCGTGCCGTGCACGATGGCCGGGGGCGAGGTGGGATTGATCCAGCCGCGCGGAAAGTGGTCGAGACCCTCGCCTTCCCCCAGGTTGACCGCGCCATCAGTGCCGAAGCTGCGGCAGGGCTGGCCGGTTTTGGCGTCGAGCGCGATCAGCCTGTTGTCTACGGTGCCGAGCAGAATACGGGTGGGACATTCAACGACTCCCGCCGGGGCGCGGAAGAAACTCACCCCGCGGCACAGACCGCGCCCGCCGGCGGCGACATCGATTGGGGTGTCATGGCGCCAGATCTGCTGACCCGTCACCGGATCGAGCGCGAACACCGCATCGTGCGGCGTGCAGCCATAGAGCATGCCGTCCACCATCAGCGGCGTGCCTTCGTAAAGATGCGCCGAGTGCCGGTCTTTGGTCAGCAGGCCGGCATGATAAGTCCAGGCCTCCTCCAGGTTGGCGGCGTTGGCCGGCGTGATCTGGGACAGTTCGGAATAGCGTGTGCCGTGCAGCCCGCTGCCATAAGCGGTCCATTCGCCTGTCGCGGACGCTGCCGGAGCGGTGTCGGGAATGGACGCTGCGGATGCCGTGCGATGTAGCGCGAACACGCCGATCGCCCCAGCCAAACCGAGAAGAGGCAGCAACAGCACGCTCAGCTTGGCGCGGGCCGATAGCGGGTGGGCTGCAAACAGGAGCAGCCACACGGCGATGATCGCCAGATAGATCAGCCGCGGCATCAACGCCCAGCCGTCGGCGCCGACTTCCCAAACTGACCAGACCACTGTTCCCAGAAAGACCAGCCAGAACAGCGTGACGCCGAAGGGTTGCCGGCGCAGCACCAGCCACGCCGAGAGCAGGATCAGACCGCCGGCAACGGCGTAATACGGCGAACCGCCCAGTGCCACCAGGTAGAGCCCCGGCAGCGCCATCCCCAAACCGGTAATGAGAAGAACGAGGGATAGAATCCGCATGCTGCCCCCGCTGGTCCCTGTTCGGCAGAGTTAAGCCGATATTCCGGGAAGTCTATCAGCTGCGCAGGGGGAGGTAGCCTAAGAACCAGAGCACCAGCAGAACGGTCACTATGAAGCCGAGGACGCCTCCTAGACCGGAGCCACCATACCGTCTGGTCGCGTAGTAGCCTCCGCCTCCCCCAATCAATAGAACGGCCACGACGATGATCAAAACGCCCATATATCCTCTTCCTCGCTCAGAACGGGCCGTTTCGCTGGTCACTAACGGCTGTGCGAGGATCGGTGCTCGTACTGCGCGCGTCTGTGCGCCAATGCGCACAGAGGTGGTGTGTCAGGTGGCGCACAGACGCTGCTGGCAGCCACGCGTAGCCTCAACCGATCGCTATAGGCAAACGGACTGAAGCTCATGAATCTGGCCACCTCATTCTTAGTGCTGAGCTGTATCGGTGCGGGATTCGCCGCCGGTTACCTCGTGATCCCCTCCTTTGGATCGCGTGCCTAGATCGTCTCCCAGGATCAGTGCAACGCCTCTCTCCTAAGCTATGCAGGCAGAAGGATCGCGTAGATCTTGACGCATTCCTCGAGCACTTCCCATGTGCCCTCAAAGCCCGCCGGCACGACAAAGGCGTCCCCGGAGACGAATTCGAGCTGCTCGCCGGCCGAGCCGCGCAGTACGACACGTCCTGCCGTCATCACGCACAGCTCGTGCTCCGTGTAGCGCACGCGCCAGCGCCCCGGCGTACTCGACCAGCGTCCGACATGGAACCGTCCGGACCGGTCGCTGAAGAAATTCCAGGCGCGCTGGCATGGATTGCCCGCGAGTAGACGATCAGCCGCCGGCGCGGATTCCTCCACCGGCACCTGACCAGAGAGCGGAATGATCGAGAGGGTCATCGCGCAATCTCCCGCGTTGGCGGTGCCGCGATTGTACTCGCTCGCCCCTCAGCGACTGGGCCCGGTTATCCCGGCTATCCGGAGATGTTGCGGCAGAGTACCTGGCGCGCTAAAAAAGGCCCTGAGACCAGCGCGATGACCGCGCATTCTGGGTCAGTCGGCTAGCCAGCGGAGGTGAGGGGCCGTGTGCAGGAGCATCAAGACACTCTTCAACTTCAAGCCACCCGCGACCGAAGAGGAAATTCGCGCGGCATCGCTTCAGTTCGTCAGGAAACTCAGTGGCTTTAATAGTCCATCGAAGGCCAATCGCGAAGCTTTTGATCAGGCCGTCAGTGAAGTTGCCGCCGCCGCCCGAGCTCTTATCGACGCGCTGGTCACCACCGCCGATCCTCGCGACCGCGAGGTCGAGGCAGAGCGGGCGCGCGCAAGAACGGCAGCGCGGTTCGGAGCGCGGCCTTAGGTTACAGAACGCACGCGATCCAGGGCGCCACTGACACTACTGCAAAGTGCAAGGCATATACTTTGCGCGATGCCTGCGAACCAGCCCAAGTTTGTTGCAGTCCCAGCCAATCCAGGCTGGTGGGCAAAGATTGCTGTGCACACCTCGGAGCGCGATTCCCAAGCGCCAGAACTCGTTTACCAGCCGGTAGCCTTGTGGCTCGTGTACTACGACGAAGTGCTCGGCGTCTCTCTGGATGCACCGCTGGCGGCTGCCGGGGGCGGCG
>JBEKVS010000479.1:0-4025 GCA_049513795.1 Occallatibacter sp.
AAGCGCCGCATTGATTATGATCGCGGTATTCGCGGCATTCATGCTGGGAAACTTCCTGGTTATCAAGATGCTTGGATTCACCTTGGCAATCGCTGTGCTGATTGACGCAACAGTCGTGCGCATGGTCATCGGGCCTGCGCTCCTGCAAATTGCGGGCGACTGGAACTGGTGGCCTCTGGGTCTCTGTGTCCCCAAAGCTGCACCGGGAGCGGAGGTGACCCGATGACTTCAAACGCCATGAATCCTCCGCGGAAAGAAGACGGCCCACTCGCGACACTGCAATGCTCGACGTCTGCCAAACACCGGCCGAAAATCCGTGCTCAAGAGCCGGAGCATTAGAGCGCTGCCTATGCGCAAGACGCAGAGAGTCAGAACGTAATCGGACAAAGTTTTTGACTTAGTTCCTGAAAGGGAGTGATCGCGAACGCCTGCCCGCACACCCCAAAGCAGAGATCGTTGTCCCAGTTGAAACGCATTGCCAAGGAACTCCATCACGAGCGCCGCACCGGGTAAAGCAATCCGACCCGGGCGGTTTCCGGTTCCGAAGGATATTTCCGAAACCGTGAAAACTGCATCGCAATGTGCCAAAGAAATGCTGGATTATTGCGAAGATAACGCCTCCACAATCTCTTGGGATCTTGCATCAGGCGATGGAGCCATTGAAGCCCCGCCCGCTTGATCCATGGCGAGCAGTCGCGAATGGCTCCAGTGTGAAAATCGAAGGCCGCTCCAACCCCAAACATGAGCGGCGCCTGAAGGTAATCGACATATCGCGCCATAAACTGCTCTTGCTTTGGAGTGCTCAGACCAATCCAGATAATATCTGGCCGCGTTTCCCGCACCCGAGCCAGAACATCGCTTTCTTCATCCGCCGTCAGACTTCGGAATGGAGGCGTATAGGTCCCGACGACCTGGAGTCCAGGCACCTCCCTCTGCAGCGTATCGCTGAGAAGTTCGGCGACGCCGGGTTTCCCGCCGTATAGAAAATTGCGATAGCCCCGCTCCACCGACAACCGGCACATCGCCATCATCAGATCGGGCCCGAACACCCGATCCATGTTTCGAAGGCCCTGTAAATGGCCGACCCACGACATTGGCATTCCGTCCGGAACGTTCATCAACGCGCGATTGAGGGCTCGGCGAACCTCGGGATCTCTATGAGCCTCCATGACTCCATGTACGCCCGTTGCGCAGATGTAACTGTGGCCCATGGAAGATTTGATCCACAGATCGGATAGATCGACTACCGTCTTTAGATCGACGGCAGATACACGCACACCGAGCAAATTGGCGCATGGAAGTGAGAAATCGGAATTGGTCATTGAACAAACCTCCGTCGCAGCAGCAAATCCATCGCACGAGTGAAGACCTCTGATTGTTGACGCGCACATATGTCGGGGCTTCCGATCACGCGTCTCGCCGAATGGCGAAGAACAACGTATGAATCAAAATGGCAATATCCATAAAGAATCCGCGATTCCTGAGGTAGTAAAGGTCATACTGGATGTTCTCGTGAATCGGGAAAGCCCTGTCCGCGCTTAGTTGCCACAGCCCGGTAATCCCGGGAGTGATCTCAAGTCGCTGCCGATGTTCGTTCGTGTACTCCTGCACGATGAAAGGCATCTCCGGCCTCGGCCCTACCAGGGACATGTTTCCCAGCAAGACGTTTATCAACTGAGGTAGCTCATCCAGGCTTGTCTTCCTGATGAACCTCCCGATTCTCGTAATTCGGAAATCGCGCGAGGTGGCTGGAGAGAAATCGTACCTTGGCGCGTTTGCGTACATCGAGCGGAATTTATAGATATTGAAAAGTTCTCCTTTGCGACCTACCCTCTTCTGGATGAAAAGCGCGGGACCAGGCGAATCCAGCTTAATGAGGATTGCAATCAGCAAGAGAAGCGGAGAAATCAATATCAGCAGGACGGTGGCCACAATCAGATCGACAGCTCGCTTGGCCATGATGTAATGCCAACCGAGCAGCGGTTCGACTTTGGGAGTAAGCGAAAAGCCGTCAAGATCGATCGACTGAGTCCAGCGTTGCTCCTGCATTTCCAGGCCGGAAAGAAATGCGACCCTGACTCCAGCCTGCCTTGCCGCATAGATAGCCGCCGCCTGTCTTTCCGAGGACAGATTCGGAAGCGCCAGGATAAGCACGCTGCATCGAGACAACTTCAGCGTCGCTGCCGTGATGGGCCCTCGATGAACTGGAACGGACTGGCGACGCCTGTACCCCATTTCAAGAATGTTGTTTCCATTGATGGCCGGATCATCGTCGATCACCCCTACCGGAAGGATGCCAAGCCTCGGCGATTGAAACAGAGCGGAAATGATGCGCTTTCCCGCGTCTCCAGCCCCGTAAACGATCGCCCGATCGATGCCGACACCCATCCCATGCAATGAGCGAACCATTGAGAAGAACATCAGCTTTTGTAGAATCACCAGAACCGGAATTACGATCAAAGCAGCGAGAATGGCAGTGTAGGAGATTCTCAGATCCAGCAAAAACCGGAAGGCGAGAAGCAGGAGCACGGACAAAGCTGGAATCCGGAGTGCGCGTTCCGTCTCATGAATGTTGAGTAGGCTGCCGCCTCCGCGATAGGCTCCGTTCCATTGCAAAAAGAGAACTGAACATAAGCCGATAAGGGAGCTTGCGGCGACTGACTCGCGCAACGGATATATAGATTGGTTGGTAACGTGTACCGAACAATCTAGGGCGTAAGAAGCTAACATTCCCGCGGAGCAAGTCAGACAATCCGCGGCACGCTCGGCACCGGCGAGGACTCCGCGAAACAGTTGAGCAGAGTCTGTACGGACTTGATCTTCTTGCGATGCCGCGGCTGTTTTCGAATAGAGGCGCGGCGTGGCGGACTCAGACGTACTCATGGTCGTCCCCCTTTCGCTGCAAGGCCAACTGGCCGTTCTTCCGCTTCATTGAGGTTGCCTTCCTGATGCAAATGGGGCTGGCCGGTGCGGACAGACCGGCACTGCGCAAAGGAGCCTCGGACGTCATGAGCCTGCGATAGAGACCTACGTATTGCGGGCCAAGAACCGGAGCGGAAAACTGCTTTAGCGATTTTGGAGAACCCTTCGGCTCCTTGAGAGTTGCAACAATTGCTTCTGCAAGTGTTTCTTCTGCGTTCCTCTCCAACGACACGAAACGACATTGTTCATCCCCGACTTCTTGATACGCGGGGATATCCGAACAGACAACCCGGGAGCCGGCAAGAAGCGCTTCGGCGATGGGCAGGCCAAAGCCTTCAATTGCGGACGGAGAGACAACGGCTTGGCATTGCCGGTAGCACCACTGCAACTCAGACTCGGATACGCCTTCGAGAAAGCTCACTCTGGCGTCAAGCCGCAGCGCTGATACAAGGCGGTGGATATTGCGCGTCTCCGGTCCTGTGATCCCGACGATGAGCAGCTTCATGTCGTTTCCCACCTGGCCCATACGCAACATGCGGTGGAATGCCCGGATGAGCAGAGTGAGGTTCTTGTTACGACGGTGCTGTGCCACGCAGAGAAGAAATTGATCGCCCTGCCAGCCCGCTATGGGCAGAAGCGGATTTAGAACAGCCGGGGCCTCGACGCAGTTATAAAGCCGTACCGCCTTCTTCCATACAGCAATCGGCACATATTGTTTCAGGCTGTGAATGGTGGCTTGCGAAACGCATGCAATCGAATCAACGTTGCGCAGGCACTGTTGAAGAACCACGCGGTTGAACATGAACTTCGGAAAACCGAAATTCATCGGTACCTGATAGGGATATAGATCGTGAAGCGTCACCAGCGTTGGGCAGTGAAACGCCCCGGCATTGACCGGCATGGGATAAGACAAATGAACCAAGTCGGCTTGCAGTTCCGCCGCCAGTTTCGGAAGCTTGCGGTAATACCAGAGATTCCTGCTCACAGAACTGCGGTCCATATCCGCGACGTGAACCATCAGCCGGGCATCCTGCGCAAGGTGCGCAGACTCAACCATGCCCAATTGCCATGGGGCGATGACGAAATGTAGAGAGGAGATCTCC
>JBEKVS010000480.1:0-4002 GCA_049513795.1 Occallatibacter sp.
CCGGCGAACCTCAAGGCTGATTTCGCACTGGTTTCCGACACGGAATTATTTGCGCCCGGCCTGCCCACATTGTGCGTGGGTCTGCGTGGCATGATCTATACCGAAATCGATGTGCGCGGCGCGAAGACCGATCTGCACTCCGGCATGTATGGCGGAGCGGCTCCCAATCCCTTCGTCGCCCTGGCGCAGATCCTCGCCGGCCTGAAAGATGCAAACGGACAGATCCTCATTCCCGGCTTCTATGACGACATCATCCCGCCCAGCCAGGAAGAGCTGGCAGCGTGGAAGAGCCTGCCCTTCGATGAAGAAGAGTATCGCATCGGCGAGGTTGGGGCGAAGCAGCTGGTGGGCGAAGCCGGCTTCAGCGTGCTGGAGCGTACCTGGGCGCGGCCAACCCTCGATGTGCATGGCATTCCCGGCGGATTCACGGGCGCCGGCGCCAAGACCGTGATCCCGGCCAAGGCGCTGGCCAAGGTTTCCATGCGGCTGGTTCCCGGCATGACTCCAGCCAAAGCGTTTGTCCTCTACAAAGCCTTCGTGGAGAAGCTCACGCCTGCCGGCGTGGATGTCGAGGTGCGGCTGATTCACTCGGGTGATCCGTGCCTGATCCCCGTGGACAATCCCTATATCCGGGCCGCGACGCGGGCCCTGAAGCAGGTCTGGGGCAGGGAGACGGTATTCATTCGCTCTGGCGGTTCGATCCCGATTGTCGGCGATTTTGCCCGGCATTTGGCCTTGCCCAGCGTGATGATGGGCTTCGGCCTGCCTGACGACAACCTGCACGCTCCCAACGAGAAGTTCAACCTCAAGAACTTCGCTCTTGGGATCGAATCTCTGATCTGTTTCCTGGAGGAGACTGGCCAGTGAATTCGCCTGACCTTGTCTCATCGCTGGCAGCCTTGAGTGACGACGCAGAAGGATTTGTGCTGGCCGGAGGACGGTCGAGCCGCATGGGGAAGGATAAGGCACTGGTTCAACTGGACGGGCAGCCGCTGGTTGCGCATGCAATCAACTGTCTGCGCCAGGCTGGCTTGGCTGTGTCGATCGCCGGAGGCAAGAAGTCGCTGGCAGCCTTTGCGCCCATGGTTGAGGAGCCGCAGAGTGGGCTCGGCCCGTTGAGCGGAATCTGCGCCGCGCTTGAATCGACCAGATCCCGCCTGGCGGTCTTTCTCCCCGTCGATTTACCCATGATGCCGGCTTCTCTGGTTCGAGCTCTCCTGCAGCATGCTGCGGTCGCCCGCCGCGCCGTCACCCTGGCCTCGCTGAACGGCTTCGCACTCACGTTTCCCGCCGTCCTGGACAGGCTTGCTCTGCCTACTCTTCAGAGCGAGTTGGCTTCCGGCCGCGGCGGATGCCTGGCTGCATTTCGAGCCGCGGCGGCGAAGCTGGGAGAATCGCTCTCTGTCCTCTCCGTCGAGATGCTCGTCCAAACCGGCCAGGTGGCGGATCCAGCCGGGCATCCTCCGGTTCGCTGGTTCCTCAATGTCAACACGGAACAGGATTTGCGCCGCGCCGAGGTGTTCCGTCAGACATTTATCGCGTAATCTGAATGCATGGCGACGTCCGACCATCTCCCCGATCCGAAAGTATCCGAGGCGATCCTTCCCGAAGTCGTCGAATCGTTTGAGGAGAATGCCGGCGTCAGTCTGGACATCAAAAGCCAGAAAACGGAACCGGCGACCACGCCGATCATCAGCTTCAGCCACGTGTCCATGTCGTTTGGCGACCGCAAGATCCTCGACAACGTCAGCTTTACCGTGAATCGCGGCCAGACTCTTTGCATCCTTGGCCGCAGCGGCGTGGGGAAGTCGGTAGCCTTGCGCATCCTCATGGGCTTCCTTAAGCCCCAGGTGGGCTCGATCCGCGTAGAGGGCGAGGAGATCAACGCCTTCACCGAAGAGGATATGCGGGCCGTTCGCAAGCGGATAACAATGGTCTTCCAGAACGGCGCGCTGTTTGATTCGTTGAGTGTTCGCGAGAATGTAGCCTTTCCGCTGCGCGAACGCGGCGGGCTCTTGGAAGACCAGATTGAGGAAATTGTCGACCGGCTGATCCGGATGGTGGGCGCCGAGGATGTGATCGATGTTTACCCCGGCAGCCTGTCGACGGGGCGCAAGCGCGCGGTTGCCATGGCCAGAGCGCTGGCCGCTCAGCCCGAAGTGGTGCTCTACGACGAACCAACCACGATGGTCGATCCGATTATCGCCCGCCGGCTCGGCGATCTGATTCAGCGCCTCAAACGGCAACTTGGGTTCACCAGCATTGTGGTCACACACGACATGCGTTTTGCCGAGAAGCTTGCCGACCAGGTCCTTTTTCTCCACCAGGGCAAGGCCGCCTATTTTGGACCCCTGGCGGGCTTCCTGGCCTCGGACGAGCCGCAAATCCGGCAATTTCTCGATCTGGACGCCTACGTCCTTCCCGCCGCATAAACGGCCTCTCGGTTTAGTTACTTTCTAGCCAATTGCGCCGCATGCAGGTAACGTATAACCCAAAGGATTCATTGAAGTTTCTTCTTGCCTGTTGGCATGATAAGGCTATGATTGTGTCTAAAGGTCCCGCCGATTTCAGATCCCATGCAAGAGACACATTTTGTCGAGGAAGATGGAACGGTCCGCTGCACAGGTTGAAGCGGCAATCGAAGTCTGCGAAACCGCGGGTACGACGACCATAAACCCTTCCAGTTATTTTGCGTGCAAACTACTCACCGCTCGACCCAAATCCCTCCGGTGCGGAGGTCTGCGAAGCGCATATGGCGACATCTGATTTGTGGCAACGAGTATCGGCTTCCGTGTTTACGCCGCCGCGTCGGCATGACCCCCTGATGGTTGGTGACGGGCGCCGTCGGTCGAAACATCCTGGCGTGTGGATGGCGCTGGATGGAATGACCATCGTGGTTTCAGCGGCGTTTGCCGCGCTCTACAAATTCCGCACCAGCCCGATGGCCGAGGTGAAGGGTTTCTGGCATGGGACGCTGATCCCCGGCCGCTCGGTGTGGATACTGCTGGGTCTATTGTGCTTCTATGCGGTAGCTCTGATCGTGACCAGCCGCCGGCTGCACCTTTACACACCGCTGCGGCTGAATAGCTCCCTGCATGAGCAAAGGCTGAGCGTGCAGGCTTGCCTGTACGCCGGGCTGTTGCTGACTGGCACGCTCTACCTGATTCACGCCCAGGACATATCGCGCGGCGTGGTGCTGATCACCATCGGCCTGGTGACGGTGCTGTTGAGCGCACGGCGGCTGGCCTACCGGCGGCTGATCTATCGCCGCTTCGAGCGCGGCGAGGGTACGCGTAACGTGCTGATTGTGGGCACCGGGCTTGAAGCGCACGCGCTGCGCCATCATCTGGAGAGCCTGCGCCACCTGGGCTACACCTTCAAGGGCTTCATTGATTTTCCCGGCGGCAATTCGCATTCCGGGCCGTCTTCAGGAACCGGGCAGCATTCCGGAGCCAGATCGCGTTTTGCGGCCAGCTCCGGAGACGTGGTGGGGACCATGGAGACCCTGTTCGAGAGCGCGCGCAAGCAGTTTGTGGACGAGATCTTTTTTACTACTCCGTGCGACCGGGAGATTGTGCAGGAGGTTCTGGAGCAGGCGCGGGTGCAGGGGTTGGATCTGCGCGTGGTTCCGGACATGTACGACGGGCTGTCGTGGAACTCGCCGGTGGAGTACATTGGCCAGTTTCCCACCATTCCGCTGCATAGCGGCCATGTGCCGGAGCTGGGCCTGCTGCTGAAGCGGGGTATGGACATGCTGCTGGCGGCGGCGATTCTGCTGTTCCTGTCTCCGCTGCTGCTGGTGATTGCGCTGGCCATCAAGCTGGATTCGCGCGGGCCGGTCTTGTATCTCTCCGACCGCATCGGCAAGAAGGCGCGAGTGTTCCGCTGCATCAAGTTCCGCACCATGGTGCGCGATGCGGACAAGCGCCGTGCCGAGGTGCTGCACATGAACGAGCGCGACGGGGTGCTGTTCAAGATTTCGAACGACCCGCGCATCACCCG
>JBEKVS010000481.1:0-3999 GCA_049513795.1 Occallatibacter sp.
AGCAACAGCCGAATCACAGATGGCTGCCTTGCGTAACGGTAGAAGCAATAGATTGCGGCCAGAAAGAAGCAAGCGACTCCCATATCGGTCGTGACCAGATCACTGTTGGCCAACACGTTGGGCTCGAAGACCACCAAGAGCAAAGCCAGCAAACCTGCGGACTCGCCAAAGAGCTTGCTCCCCAGCAAAAACACCATCAGTGAGAGGCCTGCGGCAAAGACGCCTGCGGCCAGGCGCATGCGGAAGAGCAGGTGATGGCTTGGGCCATCATTACGCTCCATAAAGTCGCGGCCATCCCGATATGCCTCTGACTTGAACCACCGCTGTTGCAGCGGAGGCACCCAAAGCTTCTCCTGTAGCAGAGGCAGCGTCGCCACCAGCTTCACCAGCGGCGGATGCTCAGGATTCAGACCGTAGTCGCCGTTATGCCACATCATGTAGCCGGCGAAAATATGGTCGCCCTCATCGAAAGTGAGTGACTCGCCATGAACGATGATTGCAACCAGGATCATCTGCAACATGATTAATCC
Organism: Occallatibacter sp.; assembly: GCA_049513795.1. Classification (GTDB taxonomy): domain Bacteria; phylum Acidobacteriota; class Terriglobia; order Terriglobales; family Acidobacteriaceae; genus Telmatobacter. Next base: position 531 of record JBEKVS010000481.1, read on the forward strand.
ACCTGCAAAGAACCAGGTGGGCTTCAATCCATTCATCGACCCTCCTTCTCCACAGATTTACGGTGTAAATGCAGTAGCTGATGAAAACGCAATGCTCGCTTATTCGCGCCTCCATTATTGGGCGTTCAACGAAGGATCTTTTGCCGGGCGGACTTCTCCGCACCTGGCCGTATAACCTGGCAACCGTCGAAATGCCTTTGATTTGATCGTCGCGCCCAATTGAGAAACAAGAAACGCGCTGCACTTCACCGATACACACACTGGACGCATGATAAATCGCGTATGCGATCACCGAATTCTGATAGGCCTCAAATGATTGCCAACGAGAACAATACGAGAATTCGTCTATCCAAAGCTGCCGGCCCGGATCGTTGAAGACCCGGGGGCCCGGCGCGCACGCACACTATTGAGTGACTTTGAGATCGAGGTGCAGGCTCGCCGTTGAGTCTTGGCCGGCCCAGACGTCAAAATCTGACGGCTCTTCAACCCACTCCCTGGTCTGCGGATTCCAGTATTTGAGTTCCTCTTTCCCGAGTGGAAATTTCAGAGTCTTCGTCTCTCCGGGTTGAAGAGCAATGCGCTCGAATCCTTTCAGTTGCCGGACGGGGCGTGACGCCGAACCGTAGCGTTGATGAATATAGATCTGTGCTACAGCATCGCCGGCTACGGATCCAGAGTTGGTCACGTCGACGGTGGCTTCAGTTGTCTCTCCCACACGCATGCTGGACTTGCTAAGATGCAGGTTTCCGAACTTGAAGGTGGAGTAGCTGAGTCCGTAGCCGAAGGGATAGAGCGGCTTCGAATTCATGTCCCAATAGCGGGATGTAAATCGAGGCGCATCCTCAGGTTCATGCGTAAGGGTATGGTTGTAGTAGAGAGGTTCTGAAGCCGCAGTGCGCGGCCAGCTCACAGGCAATTTCCCACCGGGATTCACGTCGCCAAAGAGCACGTCCGCGACCGCATTTCCGCCCTCGGTACCGGGATACCATGCTTCGAGAATTGCGGGCACGTGCTCCGATGCCCAACGGATGTCGAGCGGACGCCCGGCTTCAACAACGAGCACTACCGGTTTGCCTGTCGCCACTACACCTTCCAGCATCTGCTCCTGAATCCCAGGGAGATCGAGAGTGGCCCGTGAGGCCGCTTCCCCACTCATGCTGGACAACTCTCCCATGACGGCCACAACCACATCGGCATCGACCGCCGCAGCTTTCGCCTTGGCGATCCAGTCCGCGGTTTCTTCCTGGGTAGGTGGCGGAGTCGGCTTTCCGCCTGTCAACATGTCCAGCATGCCGGGATAGACCTTCGAAGGTTTTGGACCGGCAACCAGGGTAACCTGCGCATCGGGACCTAGCTTGTTCTTGATTCCTGCAAGCACGGTAACTGGATGACTCTTGCCGCCAGGCCCAAACAAGCCCTCCACCGTCCAGCCGCCCTCAACGTCGCGCGCCGAGTCCGCGAGCGGCCCTATAACCGCAACCTTCTTCAATCCCTTTGACAGCGGCAGCGTGCTGCTCTCATTGCGCAGCAGTACCATGGATCGGCCTGCAAGCTTGCGCTCCAGAGCCAGACCTTCGGGCCGACTCAAGGTCGCGTCTACCTTTGATTCATCGACGTAAGGATGTTCGAACAGGCCCAGGTCGTATTTGGCTTCGAGAATCGGGAGGACCATTTCGTCAAGATGGTTGTCGCTCACCTTGCCCTCTTTCACGAGGTTCGCGAGATTGTGAGAGTAAGTCAGACTCGCCATGTCCATGTTCAGACCGGCAGTGATTGCTTTGTAGGCGGCGTCTTCTCCGTCTCGCGCATAGCCATGTGTAACGAGGCTGCCGACCGCAAATGCATCCGATAGAACAATCCCTTGGAAGCCCCAATCCTTCCTCAACACATCGGTGAGCAGCCAATGGTTCCCGGTCGCGGGGACTTCGTTGAGGTCCATGTAGGCGCTCATGAAGCTGCCGGCACCGGCTTCTTCGGCTGCGTGGAACGGAACGAGGTAGACATTTTCCATCAACTCCTCAGGCACGTAGACCGAGTCGTAGTCCCGGCCGCCGTCAGCAGCTCCGTAGCCGGCGAAATGCTTCACGCAGACCATCACACTGTCAGGGCCGAGCTTCGCTCCTTGAAATCCACGAACCTGCGCGCGCGCCATTGCAGCACCCAGGAATGGATCTTCGCCCGCACCTTCCACGATGCGGCCCCAGCGAGCATCGCGGGCGATATCGACCATGGGGGTGAACGTCCATTGAAGGCCCGCCGCGCGCGCATCTTCAGCGGCAAAACGCTGTGCCTGTTCTTCAACCGAAGGATCCCACGAAGACGCCATCGCCAGCGGCACGGGGAAAATGGTGCGATATCCATGAATTACGTCGAACCCAAAGATGATGGGGATATGCAGGCGAGATTGCTCGACAGCAATATGCTGAAGCCGGTTAATCTCGTTGACATTCATCTGCCACAGAATTGAGCCAACGCCCCCTTTGGCGATCAGCTCGTCAGGTTTCTCCGACGCAAGCCCAGGCAGCACGATGCCGGCAGACTCATTGAGCTGGCCCACTTTCTCGTCAACCGTCATCTGTTTCAGGAGAGCTTCTGCCTTTTGCTTTGCCTCAGCGCTGAACAAACGATCTTGCGCGTCCACTGATGGGATCGCGAATGCTGCGATCGACACCAACACGAGACTGAGAATGGAAGACTTACTCGGGTTCATAGCTCCTGTCCTTTCAATTGAAAATGAGCTTTGGTTCTAAATTGGTCGGGCGTCAGTGCTCCGGCCGTTTGTGCGCGATGGTCAGGTTCAGTAAATGAGCTTGAGCGAAAGCTGAATCTGACGCGAGGTGCCGGCAGTCTTCGATATCTCTCCAAAACCAGAACCTGTCAGAATGTTTGCCGGAAGCCCCATATTGACGATGTTGAACAGATTGAAGAATTCGCCCCGGAATTGCAGATCTACACGTTCCGCGCCGGAAGATCGGTGTCCGAACGGAGTGTCCTTGATCATGGCGAAGTCGTAATCGTAGTAGGCGGGCCCGCGGAAAGTGTCGCGTCCCAGAGTGCCGAAGCTTCCCTGGTTCGGTCCCGTGCCGCCGGCAATATGAATGGGAATATTGAAGTATGTGCTCGCGTTGGCCGCTCCCATCCCAAAGTAGTCCTGGCGATTGGTGCGCGCCGTGGACAACTTCGGCACGGCAATCTGATCCGGACGGTCGACGCCGTCTGTGCCCGCTCCCGTCTGCTGTATGCCCGAGTAAACGGTGAACGGAGCACCGGACGATATCGAAGAGATGGAGAGCAGTTCCCATCCATAGGTAAAGCTGCGCGGAAGTGCACTCAGGAAGCTCGCGCTCTCCATGTGCAGGTCCTGCGCCACGCTCAGTCCAAAATTGTGCGTCGCGTCAAAGGCCGAGGGCCCCTTCTCCGCGCGAAGATTGAACGGGTCCTGTGACGCTCCTGAGGTAGTAGCACCTGT
>JBEKVS010000482.1:0-3997 GCA_049513795.1 Occallatibacter sp.
AAGCCCATCCATCCGGCGATCGTTTGGCAGGATCGGCGGACCGCTGCCGCCTGCGAAGGATTGGAGGCAAACGGCCAAGGAGATAGCGTCTCCAGCCGGACAGGCTTGGTCCTCGACCCGTACTTTTCCGGGACAAAAGTCGCATGGATTCTCGATCATGTCCCCGGCGCTCGCGCGCGCGCCGACAAGGGCGAGCTGGCCTTTGGCACGGTGGACAGCTGGCTGATCTGGCATTTGACGAGCGGCCATCGCCACGTAACCGACGTGACCAACGCCTCGCGTACGCTGCTCTACAACATCGTCAAAGGCGAGTGGGACGAAGAACTTTTGCGCATCTTCAATGTGCCGGCAAGTCTGCTTCCCGAGGTCGTCTGGTCGAGCCAGAATGTGGGCGAAGTGACCACCACGCTCGGACTGGGCGGCATCGCCATCGCCGGCATCGCGGGCGACCAGCAGGCTGCTCTCTTCGGCCAGCTTTGCTGGGGTCCGGGCGAGGCCAAGAATACGTATGGCACAGGCTGCTTTCTCTTGCAGAACATCGGGACGGAATTCGTCCGCTCGAAGAATCGCCTGATCACTACTCTTGCGGCCAGCGCGCGGCATCGTCTTGAGTACGCCTTCGAAGGGTCCATCTTCATTGGCGGAGCCGTCGTGCAATGGCTGCGCGACAACCTCAAGATCATTGGCGCTTCGGCGGATGTCGAGGCTCTGGCGGCCAGCGTGCCGGACACCGATGGCGTAGTCTTCGTGCCCGCCTTCGTCGGCTTGGGTGCGCCGCACTGGGACCCGCATGCGGTGGGAACCATTATCGGTCTGCGTCGCGGAACGCAGCCGGCTCACATTGCCCGCGCCGCTCTAGAAAGTATCGCCTTCCAGGTGGCCGACGTTCTTGAAGCGGTGCAAAGTGAAACCACCCCTTTGGCGGCCCTACGGGTCGATGGCGGCGCTGCCGTCAACAACCTTCTGATGCAATTCCAGGCCGACATCCTCGGGGTTCCGGTGGTGCGGCCGCAGGTGACGGAGACCACCGCGCTGGGCGCGGCCTATCTGGCAGGATTGGCAACGGGCTTCTGGGCGAATCCGCAGGAGCTTCAAGCCAAGCGGAACAACGATGCACGATTTGAACCGCGCATGGGCTCGGAAGAACGCGCGAAGCGCCGATCGTTGTGGGGACGCGCTGTCGAACGATCGAAAAACTGGAGCCATTCATGAAGCGCGAAGAGATGGCCGCCAAAGTTCGCTCGCGCTCCGAGCCCTGGGACATCGCCGTCATCGGCGGGGGCGCCACGGGCATGGGCGTAGCCGTGGATGCCGCGTCGCGTGGCTTGAGCGTGGTGCTCGTCGAAGCACACGATTTCGGCAAGGGCACCAGCAGCCGCAGCACCAAGCTGGTGCACGGCGGCGTGCGCTACCTGGAGCAAGGCAACATCCCCCTGGTGATGTCGGCGCTGAAAGAACGCGGCCTGCTCCGCCAGAACGCGCCGCACCTGGTGCACGACCTGGCCTTCATTGTGCCCAACTACTCCTGGTGGGAAGCGCCTTTTTACGGCATCGGCCTCAAGCTCTATGACCTGCTCGCCGGCCGCTATGGCTTTGGCGCGTCCAAGCTGCTTTCGAAAGAGGAGACGCTGGAGCGCCTGCCCGCACTTGAACCAGAGGAACTGCGCGGCGGAGTTGTCTATTATGACGGCCAGTTCGATGACGCGCGTCTGCTCATCCATTTGGCCATGACGGCAGCCGACCATGGTGCGTTGCTGCTCAACTATTGCCCCGCGACCAGCTTACTGCGCGACGAGGAAGACTACGTCAACGGCCTCACCGCACGCGATGAAGAGACCGGCGAAGAGTTCACCATCAACGCGCGCATCGTGGTCAACGCGACGGGTGTTTTCACCGACACCGTTCGCCACATGGCCGACCCCGCGGCTGAGCCGCTCATGGTGACCAGCCAGGGCATTCACCTGGTCTTCGAGCGCTCGTTTCTCAAAGGCGACACAGCGCTCATGGTTCCCAAGACCAGCGATGGCCGCGTTCTGTTCGTGATTCCGTGGCACGGTCACGCGGTCGCCGGAACCACCGACACGCCCGTCGACGCGCCCAGCCTGGAGCCGCGTCCGCTCGAAGAAGAGATCGAATTCATTCTCGAAACGGCGTCGCGCTTTCTTGTGCGGCCGCCAACGCGGGCCGATGTGCTCGCCGTTTATGTAGGCCTGCGCCCGCTGGTGAAGGGAGACGGCAAGACTTCCGCGCTCTCGCGCGATCATGTCATCCACGTGGACACCTCGGGCCTGCTCACCATCACCGGCGGCAAGTGGACCACCTATCGCCACATGGCCGAAGACTGCGTGGACCACGCGATCACGCTGGGCAGGCTGCCGGAAGCCGATTGCAAAACGAAAAACTTGCGTATTCACGGATATGTCGAGAGCGCATCGACGTTGGGCAGTCTGGAAGTCTACGGCTCCGATGCCGAGAAGATTCGAGCACTCGCTGCAAGCTCGCCTTCACTCGCCGCGCAGCTTCATCCAGCGTTGCCCTATATCGGCGCCGAAATCGTATGGGCGGCGCGCGAAGAGATGGCCCGCACTGTCGAAGACGTTCTTGCACGGCACACACGGGCGCTGTTTCTCAATGCTGCTGCTGCGACCGCGATGGCGGAACCTGCATCGAAGCTTTTAGCGGCTGAGCTGGGTCGCGACGATGCGTGGGCGGCCACGCAGGTGAAGGAATTCACTGAACTGGCGCAGCAATATCGAGTGGTATAAAACGAGAACAAAGCGGTTAATACTGGCGGAGGAACAAATGGCAGCGAAATGTACGCACGTTGCGGATCACGTGAAGAACGTAAAGCCGCGCACCAAGGGTTGCGAAGAGTGCTTGAAGACTGGCGATACGTGGGTTCACCTGCGCATGTGCCTGGAGTGCGGCCATGTGGGCTGTTGCGACTCATCGAAGAATCGCCACGCGCGAGCACACTTCCATGAAACGCAGCACCCCATCATCCAGTCTGCCGAAAAGGACGAGAAATGGCGCTGGTGCTACATCGACGACATGTACCTCTAAGCCAGCTCGACTTCGATCTTCTTTGACTCCGCGCTCAGCTTCACAATCTTGAAGCTGCGAATCTGCCCAGCGGCTAGCGGTTCCGGTTTGGCGGAGGCAGTTGGCGCGCTCCCCTTCCAGCGTGCACTTAAAAGGGATGACAGCGACGACAAGTCCGTATTCGCTTCGCCCTTTGAGGCGCCCTCCGCGTCTGGAGCCGCGGACAACGCTGCCGCTCTGCACTGCGCGCGAATGCCTTCACCCAATTCGATGACAGCCGAGCCCGCGCCCAGTTCCACGACGCGCCCCGAAACTAGGTCCCCGGCCTTGTGCTCGGCAATGTATTCATCAATGCTGGTCGGCACCAGCTGCTTCATGCTCAGCTTGATCTGGCGCTTCTCGGTATCGATGGCCAGCACCAGTGCCTTGACCACCTGGCCGGCGCGCAGCACATCCGAAGGGTGATTGATGCGACGATCCGCGGCGATCTCACTCACATGCACCAGACCCTCGACCCCTTCTGTGAGTTGCACAAACGCTCCAAAGGCCATGATCTTGGTGACGGGCCCTTCGATCTGCGAACCCTCGGGAAACTTCTGCCGCACTTCACTCCATGGGTCGGCCATGGCATGCTTCAGGCCTAGACTAATCCGGCGCTCTTCGGGCTTGATGCCCAGGATCACCGCGTCCACGCGGTCGCCCTGCTTCAACACGTCGCTGGGATGGCGAACCTTTTTGCCCCAAGACATCTCGGAGATATGAATGAGCCCCTCGATTCCCGGCTCAATCTCAACAAACGCGCCAAAATCTTGAAGACGCGTCACGGTTCCGGAAATGCGCTGACCGGCCTGAAAGCGATCAGGCACAGTGGCCCATGGCTCGGCCTGAAGTTGCTTCAGGCCCAGGGAGAGCTTCTTCGTCTCCGTATCGACCTTGAGAATCTTCACCTGGATCG
>JBEKVS010000483.1:0-3961 GCA_049513795.1 Occallatibacter sp.
ACGCCTTTGTGGGCGCCCGCGCTGGGCGTGCCGGGGATTACGGCTGTTGCCAGGACATGCACCGAGGAGTTGGGCGCGGCCGGATTTTGCGACCAGGTGATGTTGTAGAAGGCCTCGTCGTAAATGGTCATGCTTGACATGCTCTGCATGATGGGGCTGGCGGTATCGACGACGGTATAAGGGATGGGCGCGGCGAGGGTGTAGTTGACCTCGCCGTGTTTTTTTGCGCCTCCGACCAGGGTAGCGAAGTAGGCGGGGTCGGGTCCGCAGAGGGAGTCGTGGAGGCTGACCAGGCCGCCGCCGCGCTTGATGTAGGCCTCGAGAAGATTCTTCTCGGTCTCGCCGATGTAGCCGGCGTCTCCCTTGTAAATCACAACGACGTCGGTGTGCTCCAGATCGGCGGCGGAGGGGGCATGAAGGGCCCCATCGACTACGGCGCCGTGCTCGGTGAGCAGCTTGCTCCAGTCGGCGAGGAATTGAGGATAGTCGTGCTGGCCAGAGAAGTGAGATTTGAGGCCGGCCCAGATGTAGATGTGCATGCCGTTGGGGTTTTGATCCCACGGGAGCGGGGCCGGAGCGCTGGCGCTTGCGGCGGGGTGGGGGATTGACTGGCTGGGAGAATGGCTGGGAAAAAGGGAAATTAAAGCGAACAAGAGCGCGAGGGCGGACAGCTTGTGGCCAATGGCCAACGGGAAGCTCCACCCGAATGCCGGCGCAACAAGATGATTCACGAAGCGCCTCATTGATCGCAACCTCATTGGTCGAACCTGATCGGTCCAAACAGGGATACTAGATTCGGATTTGCACTGTCAATTCCACGAGGTCGCTTCTCTAAAGAGATACTTCAATAAAACAACGTAAGTGATGGCAATTAAGTGTCTTGTCTTCGGATTTTGCTACGGTGGTGCGGCTATTGATTAGCGAAATCCTCTTAGATTCCTCCAGAGACATCTGGAAATTGTTCCGAAACTGCCGATAGAGGAGATCGCCCACTCCCGGCTCAACGCTTCGAACACCAGCACGATGTTGCGGACAAATCAAACGATGGGATCCAAGAGATACATCTCGATGGGGATGACCGCAGCGGCTATGATCGCCGCTGGGGCCGCGTTTGGGTCGGCGACCGAGCCAAATACCCTCACCTCGCTGCACGCCATCCATGCCCTGACAAAAGCTCAAGCCCGGGAACATGTGCCCGTCGCGTTCGAGGCCACCGTTACCTATTACAACAAAAGCGATGTCGACCTCTTTGTTCAGGAGGGTGGCGAAGCGGTTTATGTGGAGACCAAGCCAAACAAGGACCTGGCGCAAGGCGATCGAGTGCTGGTAAAGGGGCATACGCGGGACAGCTTTACTCCCGATGTGCTCAGCGACAGCGTTACGGTCATTCAGCATGGAGCTGCCCCCAAGCCGGTGGAAGCTGGATTTCAGCAACTGATCCGCGCTCAATACGACTGCATGCTGGTCAATGTCCACGCCACTGTTCGCAGTGCCGACAGGGTGAACTTCGGGACTGTGCATGGAGTTTACTTCCGGCTGGTGATGGATCAGGGCTACATTGACGCCATGGTCGTGGACAGCGATGCGACTTCGCTCACTGATTTGCTCGATGCCGAAGTAAATGTCACCGGAGTCGTGTCGGGGCAATTCGACAGCAAGATGCAACTCACCGGCATTCTGCTCGAAGTTTCGAAGCTTGGCGATGTGAAGATTCTTCAGCGCGCGCAAACCAGCCCCAATTCCCTGCCGATTTCGCCCATGGACGGAACGCTGTCCAGTTACTCAGTGCACGATCAGTCGCGCAGAGTGCGGGTGAAAGGAACCATTACGTACTACCGTCCCGGCTCGGCGGTGGTGCTTCAGGATGGCTCGAAGAGCTTGTGGATTGCCACCCATGCGAGCAACCCCATGCGGATTGGCGATATCGCGGAGGCGACAGGGTTTCCCGACGCGCGATCGAGCTACCTGGCCTTGACCGATGGGGAAGTCGTGGATCGCAATATCTTCGAACCGGTCGCGCCCCAAGCTGCGACCTGGCGCCAATTGGCCACATGGAATAGCGGCGACCCTGATGGACATCAAAGCGACCTGATCTCGTTCGAGGGGCAAGTGGTGGCCGCGGTGCGCGAGGATGCGCAGGACGAGTATGTGATGGAATCCGACGGCAAACTCTTCACCGCCATCTACAGTCATCCGCCGTCGGCTGGCCAGCTCGCGCCCATGAAAAAAGTCCCGATTGGAGCCAAGCTGCGTGTCACGGGCATCTGCATGGCGGCACAAACCAGCACCATCGAACCGATTCAACAAGAGGTTCCGTTCAACATCCTTCTGCGCTCATTTGACGACATTGAAGTCGTCGCCAGCCCCTCCTGGCTAAGCACGCGCAACCTGATCATCCTGGTGGGATTTCTTCTGCTGGTGGTGATTGTCGGGGGCGCCAGGGCGTGGGCTGTGGAACGTGGGATGCGCCAACACATGGCCGCGCTGGGCTACATCGAACACCGGCGCAGCCTGGTGCTGGAAGACATCAATGGATCGCGCCCACTGGCGGAGATTATGGAAGAGATCACGGCATTGGTAACCCTGAAGCTGCAAGGCGCTCCATGCTGGTGCCAGATCGCCGGCGGGGCAAAGCTGGGAAATTATCCGTCAAGCCTGGCGCATCTGCTGATTCTCGACCAGCCGATTGTTTCTCACAATGGAACGCCGCTTGGCACACTCTTTGCGGGCCTCGATTCGCTCACCAAACCCGGCCCGAAGGAGTCTCAGGCACTCTCATCCGCGGCCAAGCTGGCCACCCTGGCCATTGAAACCCGGAAGCTCTATTCCGACCTGCACCACCGGTCGGAGTTCGATCTGCTCACCGACATTCAGAATCGCTTCGCTCTTGACAAGCACCTGGACGCGTTGATCGAAGAGGCGCGAGAGAGAGCGGGCATTTTCGGACTTATCTACATCGACTTGGATAAATTCAAGCAGGTGAATGACCAGTTCGGCCACCGCATTGGAGACTTGTATCTGCAAGAGGTGGCGCGGCGCATGAAGCGGCAGATTCGCGGCCGCGACATGCTGGCGCGGCTGGGTGGAGACGAGTTTGCAGCGCTGGTTGCGGTGGTGCATAACCGCTCGGATGTGGAAGAGATTGTGGAGCGATTGCGGCAGAGTTTCGACGAGCCGTTTGCCATCGAAGGATGCGTGCTCAACGGTTCGGCCAGCTTCGGAATTGCACTCTACCCCGAGGACGGTCACACCAAAGACAGCCTGGCCAGCGCGGCGGATGCCGCCATGTACGTGAACAAGCACACCCGCGAGGAGAGCACAGACGACGGCCATCAGTCCGTCCTGGCATCGAAAGATCGCACATAGATGGCACCGTCTTTCCCAGGTCATTTGTAGGGATTGATCGGGCCCAGATGCGAGCTTGAGAAGACGATACCTTGACTATCTACAACATAGAGTGTAGATAATCATAGTATGGGTAAACCAAGCGACCTCGTCCAGGGAACCCTGGACCTGCTGATCTTAAAGACTCTCTCGATCGAAGCCCGCCACGGCTGGGCCATCGCCAAGCGCATCCAGCAAATCTCCGGCGAAGTGCTGCAGGTGCAGCAAGGCTCGCTTTATCCGGCGCTGCACCGGCTCGAGCAACAGGGCTGGATCAAAGCCAAGTGGGATGAAAGCGAGACGGGACGCCAGGCCAAGTTCTATTCGCTCACGGCTGCCGGCCGCAAGCAGCTGAATGCTGAGACAACCAACTGGGCTCGCCTCTCCGAAGCCATCAACCTTGTGATGCAGGAGGGTTAGCTATGCGCTGGATGCACAGAATCTTCATGCAATGGCGGATGTTGTTTAGCCGCGGTCTCGCAAGCCGGCAATTGCAAGACGAGTTGCAATTCCACCTCGATCAGCAGATCGCCGAGAACCTGGCCGCAGGGATGAACCCCAAAGCTGCTCGCCGGGC
>JBEKVS010000484.1:0-3948 GCA_049513795.1 Occallatibacter sp.
CAGGGCAGCAGCGGACCGACGCCGGTCAAGAGCAGCAGGAAGATGCCGATGGGTATGGCTACGCGGTTATAGAAAGGCGCGCCTACGGTGACCTTGTTGCCGACAACATATTCGCTGAGCACCGGGAAGAGCGTTCCCCAAAGAATGACGAAGCATGCGGTGAGCAGGACAAGATTGTTGAACAGGAAGCTCGACTCGCGGCTGACCAGAGACTCCAGATGATGCTCGCTCTGCAAGTGGCTGCGCTGCAGAACGTAAGTGAAGATGCAGACGGCTAGCACCAGGCCCATGAAGACGACAAACCATGTGCCGATGGAAGACTGCGCGAAGGCATGAACGGAGCTGACCAGGCCGGCGCGCGTCAGCAGCGTGCCTAGCAGCGTGAGCAGGAAGGTCGAAAAGATGAGCCAGACGTTCCAGCTCTTCATCATGCCTTTCTTCTCTTGCATCATCACGGAGTGCAGAAAGGCAGTGCCGGTGAGCCAGGGCATGAAGCTCGCGTTTTCGACCGGGTCCCATCCCCAGTAGCCGCCCCAGCCGAGCACGGCGTAGGCCCAGTGCATGCCGAGGAAGATGCCGGCGGTGAGAAAGAGCCAGGTGACCATGGTCCATAGGCGCGTGACCTTGATCCATTTTTCGCCGGGGTAGCGCATCATCAACGCGCCGAGTGCGAAGCAGAAGGGAACGGAGAAGCCCACGTAGCCCAGGTAAAGCATGGGTGGGTGAATCACCATCTCGGGATACTGCAGCAGTGGGTTGAGTCCGTTGCCGTCGTCGGGAATCGTGCCCTGATAAAGCGCGAAGGGTGGCGCGGCGAAGCACAGAATCGACAGGAAGAAGACTTGAATGCCCGCGAGAATTGTACCGGCGTAGGCGTAGAGCTTCACATCGGTCTTGTGGGTCAGGCGCAGGACAAATCCGTAGGTCCCGAGCAGCCAGGCCCAGAGGAGCAGAGAACCCTCCTGGCCGCTCCACAATGCAGAGAACTTGTAGGCGCCGGGCAATGCACGGTTGGAGTGCTCCATGATGTAGGTGATGGAGAAGTCGTTGGTGAACACCGACCAGATCAGCGCGAACGCCGCCGCTGTCACGGCCAGAAATCCGGCGATGCCGGCGCGGCGTGCCGTATCGGCCAGGCGCTCGGGGGAGATGGCTGCGGGCTGTCCGGTGGCGATAAGCCGCAAGGCCAGAGCGCCGGCGAACAGATTGTAGGCGGCCAGCGCCAGAGCGATGAGAAGCGCGAAACTACCAAACGCTGCCATGAATTAAGACTCCACGGTGATTCTTTCACGCGGGCTGAGGTTGAAGGCTTTGCCCATGAGTATTCTCTGACCATCATAGGCCTTCAGCATGTGATGTGGCTCACACCAAAGATGGAAGCGGTCGCGATGCATTCCGGCTTTGTGCTGAAGCGACGCAGGCATACCGAATCTTGGGAAATCTCGTGGGTTGAAACAGGGAACGGACTGCGGGCGGTGGCCAACGAGCGGGCAGCGGCCAGCGAGTGAAGACAATCTCAGAATGGGGAATCTGCGAGGAGAGGCTTCGCCGGGATTGCTGGATGAATCGTTCTGGGTTCGATCAGATCCGGTGCGCTGAAGGAAAACTCAGCGTTCAGGCCGCTTCGCAGCTGTGCCGCTCCATCAAATCGCTGGCCGCGTCCAGAATCTGCTCACCGACAAAAGGCCGGGACAGAAATCGCACCCAGCCTCCGGAGAAATCCGGCGCCGCGTCGCGCTCGCCGAGCACCAGAACGGGCACGTTCGGCAGCCGCTCACGCAGTTCAGCCACGAAGGCAAGGCTTCCGATCCCAGGTATGCTCGTGTCGCTGATGACCAGGCCCAGATTGCCGGCGAACTTTGGCTGCTCCACCAGGCACAATGCCTCGGCTGCATCCCGTACGCGCTGCACATCGCGGAAGCGCCTTTCGAGAATCGCTTTGCGCAAAAAGCCCTGCAGCGGATCGCTATCCACTAAGAGGATCGTCGACATGAGGCCCCGAGTCCCGCTGAGCCCGAGGGTTAGGACTGGGCCAGCTAACCTTAAGATGGCTTTTATGCTCAGCCGGTTGCCTGCGCGACGCCTGGAATACATCGATTTTCTACCCGCAAATAACCTGATTGCAGAGCCTCACCCATCTGGTTTTTCTCCTTTCAATTCATACAGTTTCCGACTTCCGATCCTTGAGATTCCCATGCGGCCGCCGGCCGGAAGGATTTACCCGAGCAGGAATTCCTTCTCCCTGAGTTCCTTAATGGAGTCGCGCAGCTTGGCGGCTTTCTCAAATTCAAACCGCTTCGCCGCCTCGCGCATCTCTGTTTCCATCTTGGCGATGAAGGCGTCGAGCTCCCCTTGGGTGGTGAACTCCGGAATGCCTGCCGCTTCCTCGACTTCCACCTCGCCGTATTCGGCTTTCAGGATCTGAGCCAGTCCCATATCCATCTTGTTGATGATGGACTGCGGGGTGATATCGTGCTCCTCGTTGTAGGCGTGCTGGATGGCGCGGCGGCGATCTGTCTCGCCGATGGCCCGCTTCATGGAGTCAGTCATCTTATCGGCATAGAGAATGGCCTTGCCTTCAAGGTGCCGTGCGGCGCGGCCCATGGTTTGGATGAGCGAGCCTGAGGAGCGCAAGAAGCCTTCCTTGTCGGCGTCGAGAATGGCAACGAGCGAGACTTCGGGCAGGTCGAGGCCTTCGCGCAGCAGGTTGATGCCGATCAGTACATCGAACTCGCCCTTGCGCAGGCCGGCGAGCAGCTTGACGCGCTCCAGTGTCTCAATCTCGGAGTGCATGTAACGGCAGCGGACACCGACCTCGGTGTAGTAGCCGGCCAGATCTTCGGCCATGCGCTTGGTCAGTGTGGTGACGAGGACACGCTCATTGCGCTTGGCGCGGTCGCGAATCTCGGCGAGAAGATCGTCGATCTGGCCTTTGACGGGGCGGATCTCGACTTCAGGATCAATCAGTCCGGTTGGCCGGATGACCTGCTCAACGACCACGCCAGCTGAGCGGGTGAGCTCGTACGGGCCGGGAGTGGCGGAGACGTAGATGGTCTGGTGGATGCGGTTCTCGAACTCCTCGAATTTGAGCGGACGGTTGTCGCGGGCCGAGGGCAGGCGGAAGCCGTAGTCGACCAGGTTCTGCTTGCGGCTTTGGTCGCCGTACCACATGCCGTGCACCTGCGGAATGGTGGCGTGGCTCTCGTCGACGAAGAGCAGGAAGTCGCGGGGGAAGTAGTCGAGCAGGGTGGGCGGCGGCTCGCCCGGCAGTCGGCCGGAGAAGTGCCGCGAGTAGTTCTCGATGCCGTGGCAGTAGCCCATGGACTTGATCATCTCCAGGTCGAAGCGCGTGCGCTGGTGAACGCGCTGCGCCTCGACCATGCGGCCCTCGGCTTCAAGCTGCGGAACCCACTCGTTGAGCTCCCTGACGATGGAGTCGATGGCTTCGGCCTTGCGCTCCGGCTGAACAACATAATGGCTCTTGGGATAGATGGGCAGGCGCGCGTACTTCTGTTTCACGGTGCCGAAGAGGGGATCGATCTGCGCCAGGCTCTCAATCTCGTCGCCGAAAAGTTCTATTCGATACGCTTGTTCGTCGTAGGTGGGGAAGACTTCGATTACGTCGCCGCGCACTCTGAAAGTGCCGCGGCGAAAGTCCATATCGTTGCGCTCGTAGAGGATCTCGACCAGGCGGCGGGTGATGTCTTTGCGGCTGATGCGCTGGCCTTTTTCAAGCAGCAGCAACATGCCGTAGTAGGCCTCGGGCGACCCCAGGCCGTAAATGCAGCTGACCGAGCTGACGATGATGGAGTCGCGGCGCTCGAATAGGCTGCGCGTGGCGGAGAGGCGCAACTTGTCGAGTTCCTCATTAATGGTGGCTTCCTTCTCAATGTAGAGGTCGCCGGCGGGAATGTAGGCTTCGGGCTGGTAGTAGTCGTAGTAGCTGAC
>JBEKVS010000485.1:0-3905 GCA_049513795.1 Occallatibacter sp.
CCCGACAACTACATCGACTATCTGCGGCTCAAACTGAACCGCATCCTTACCAGCCAAGAAGGGGAAACCGATCCAACCTCGGCGGATGTTCAAAAAACTACGTTTTCAGATGATCGCTAACATAGAGAGCGACCAGACGCTTGATGAGTCGCCGCCGGGCGCCTGGGAAAAGCTGTTGTTTGCTCATCCACTTGAGGCCCAGTTCGATTGACTTCTCTGGGTCAGAGTGAGCAGGGGATGACAGCGTCCCCGATTGTAGGGCCACAACGCCGGGAGTGTCCTCGACCAAGTGAGTCACAACGGGAGTCCAAAGCGTGAATCCGATCGCATCCTGGTCTAGTAATGCTTCAAAAGCGTCTTGGCCAAGCTGGCTCATGAGAAAAGGCACCAGGATGTTTTCGCCGTGTACCTTGAAAGAGATCTTGTCGAACAGCAACAATTGTTCAAATATCGAGGCTTTTTGTTCCTTCAGCCGCACGGGAAATTGAGCGACTTCGACTGGTGCCATGATCCGATCGGAGATCTGATAGGTTCGGCAGAAGTCATTCAGATCGGGATAGAAGATTGTTTGTCCCATAAGGCCCTTCGATGCCATCCAGAGTTCAGAGATTGTGGCATTCCGTACTGCCCTTAATCAATCTCCGTTCCCGTAGGTTGCCAGGCTAGAAACTGTTGTCATCGAACATTCAAGCCGGTGATGCAATTTAGGATATATTCCCATATGGCGGTACCTCACCGACTCGCCCTTCAGCGCACCTTTCTTTATCTAAATCTTCGCGCCATTTAGCACAAACCCCGGCACAAACTCCCCTCCTCTGCCGAATGCTGTTGAAGCAACTACCCAATGTGCCTCGCCCTGCCGCCATTCACGAATTATTCATCCGGTCTCCGGTAGGAGACTACGCTTGTCCCTGCAGACGTGTTTGATCGCACCTCCCTCTTGCCAAGCAAGACCATGAAACATGAAACTCACGTCCGAAACCTTCGAAGCTCTGCTACAGTGCCCTACGAAAGCCTACTCGATCCATTATGGAGTTCCCGCTGAGGACCGTGTGATCACGGAACTGGTGAAAGGTTATCAGCAAGCCTGCCATCGTGATATCTCAGCGAGACTGAGTGCGACCGTGCCCCCAGGACAGCTATACATGGGGACACCATCCGTGGAAACTTTGCTACAGCGCCGTTACTCACTTGCCCTTGAGTGCAGTCTTGAAACTTCATCACTTCACGCGAAAGTCCACGGTGTGGGCTTGAAGATCGGTAAAGACGTGGATGGAAACAGCTGTGTTCCATTCCGCTTTTGCTCGAGCGAGAAAGTATCAAAAACTGACAAACTATTATTGGCATTTGACGCCTTTGCATTCTCTCAAGCCACCGGAATAACTCCGCGCATTGGCGAACTCATTTCCGGTAAACAATCGCGGGGTGTCCGCGTCGCGCTAACGCCGCTCTATTCGAAGGTTCGATCAATCTTAGAAGCCGGTACTCCGCTCTTGTCATCCTCTGAACCTCCCCGCACCATACTGAACAGACATTGCAACGAGTGCGAATTTGCTTCCCGCTGCACTTCTTCAGCAAAGGCAACTGACGACCTGAGCCTTCTTTCCAAGATGAGTGCTAAAGAGCGGGAGCGGTATCACGACCGGGGCATATTTACACTCACGCAGCTCTCCCATACTTTCCGGCATAGAAAGCGTACGAGCCAGCCCAAGCACGATTTTGCGCTGCAAGCGTTGACTCTCCGGAAAAGTCAGGTGCATGTACTTGGCAAGGTCGCGTGGGACGATGCGGACACTCGCGTGTATATCGATGTCGAGGGCGACCCGGACCGTGGCTTCTACTACTGTATTGGCCTTCGGTTCGAAGAATCGGGAAAGATCGTACATCGCTCCTATTGGGCCGATAGCCCCAAGGACGAACAAAAGATGTGGGCAGAATGCGTCGGCGCGCTGAAGTCGATCGGTGCGCCTCGCTTGGTCCACTATGGGAGTTATGAAACCAAGTTCTTCCGAGAAATGAAGACGCGTTATCCCGGCACTGCGGAGTCGAACTGGCTCGATTCGCTGATCGGGTCCGCTGTCAACTTGGTCTCTTTCATCTATGGCCGGGTCTACTTCCCCACGTATTCCAACGGCCTGAAGGAGATTGCGCGACATCTCGGCTTTCGCTGGTCGGAGCCGGAAGCCTCGGGGCTGGCCGCGCTGTACTGGCGCCGCCTGTGGGAAGCCTCCCAGGCGCCTCATCTAAAAGAGAAGTTGCTCATCTACAATTCCGAGGACTGCGCAGCCGCGCAAACCGTCGCAAGGGCTCTCTCCGTGCTTTCGCGATCCCTGCCCGCCGGGGCCACAGACTTTGTTGACGCCACGACACTGAAGCGCGAATATCCAAAGCAATTCGGGAAGATCGACTTTGCGCTCCCGGAATTTGAGCAGATCCATGCCGCCGCTCAATGGGACTACCAGCGGGAGAGAGTTCACGTGCGTTCCGGCAAACCCCACCACCAGCGCCAAGAAACATCCCCGGTGAAAGGTAGCAAGCGCGTAAATAGCCATGTGTACGTGAAAGTGGCACAGCCCCCGTGTTGCATCCACTGCGGTTCGACCCGGATCAGGCTTTGGGGATTTCTAGGACGCACCACTTATGATCTCAAAATCTCCCGCAACGGTATCAGGCGATGGGTAGTTCGGCAGTCCTTCCAGCGATACGTTTGCTGTAAGTGCAAATCCACGGCTCAAACATCGCCCTTCTCCTCCCCCCGTCGCAAATATGGTGCGACGTTCTGCGCTTACGTTGTCTACCAGATCATTGAGTTGCATGTGTCGCAACACGCTGTAGGCAGGATCATTCGTCAGTTATTCGATATTCCGATCGCTGACAAGCTAATAAACCGGCTGAAGGCAAGTGAAGCCGTGCGCTACGAGGAAACCTATAAGGCCATTCTCAAGAGGCTCGCGAACGGCGCACTCGTGCACGCCGACGAAACGCGGATCAACCTCATTGGGAAGCAGGGGTATGTATGGGTATTCACCAATCATGAGGAGGTCGCCTTCGTGTTCGGCGAGAACCGGGAAGCCCAGATCGCCAAGGACGTTTTGGAGGGATTCCAGGGCGTGTTGGTCTCCGATTTTTATTGTGGCTATGATTCAATCGTCGGCGATCAGCAGAGATGCCTGATTCACTTGATGAGGGACATCAACGACGATCTCTCGAAGCAGCCGTTTAACGAGGAAATCAAGGACATCGCCCGACGTTTTGCCTCCCTGCTCCAGTTGATTGTTCAATCCGTGGACCGGTTTGGACTGAAAGCCCGTCACCTGCGAAAGCACCGGCGGGATGTCGACCGCTTTTTTAAGGGAATCCTCGAACACACCTATAAGACCGAGGTGGCGGCCGGGTACCAGAAACGATTCGCAAAGAACCGGCACCGGTTGTTCACCTTCCTGGATCACGACGGCGTACCGTGGAACAACAATAACGCCGAGTACGCAGTGAAGCAATTTGTACGGTTACGCAACGTTGTGGGCGGCACCAGTACACCCAAAGGCATACAGGAATACCTCATCTTGCTGAGTATCCGCGAAACCTGCAAGTGGAAGGGCATCAACTTTCTTGATTTTCTGTTGTCCGAGGAAACCGACGTGGACCAATTTGCCGAGCGGCGAGGATGTTCGCGCAAAGCCTCCGGTCGACCGATAAATCAGCATCAAGTCGAGCCCGACGCAACGGACAGGTCGGTAAAGGCCTAGTTCACTGGTCGAGCGCTCCTGATCGTCTCCTCAAGTTCGCGAAGAAAGCGAATCGATGCTGCTACGCTTTGGTAGATGAAATATGCCTCCCCTTTTTTGATAAGCTCAGGATTATCATGAGCCAAGCTTTGATTGTTACGCACGTAGTTGAACTCATCC
>JBEKVS010000486.1:0-4359 GCA_049513795.1 Occallatibacter sp.
ACTTGACTCGGGCCATCGAGGCCGATCTTATCCGGATGAGAATTCATCACGTGTATCTCCTGCTAAACGCACACTTGCTGTTCTACTGAAGTAAACGTCGCAAAGCTAAAATAACGGCAGACACTTCCGCATCGCTCAATTCTGGATACATCGGCAGACTGAATACCTCTTGGGCAACCTTGTCTGTAAGCTTCAAGCCAATTGGATCAATCGCACATCTAGATGCGTATGCGGGTTGACGGTGAACGGGCACTGGATAATGAATATTGGTCCCGATTCCCTGCTTCTTCAGCCCCTCAAGAAGCCGTTCCCTCCGGCTGTGCCTCAACACGAATTGATGGTAAACATGGCATGCAGCACCGTGAGCTATCGGCAGAACCAATCCCGTGTCCGCGAGACCTGCCGCATACGCCGCGGCTATCGAGCGACGGCGTTGGTTGGCCGAGTCGAGATACGGCAGTCGCACCCTGAGAACTGCAGCCTGCAATTCGTCGAGACGACTGTTGACTCCCGGCACGCAACTGACATACCGCTGCACCCACCCATATTCGCGCAAGCTCCGAACCCGTTGCATCAGCGCTGCGTCGCGGCTCACCACCATGCCGCCATCGCCCAGCGCGCCCAGGTTTTTGGTTGGGTAGAAACTGAACGTGCCGATATCTCCCATGTTGCCTACCGACTGTCCGTCGAGCCTGGCTCCGTGGGCTTGAGAGCAATCTTCGACGACAAACATTCCGTGCGCGCGGGCGATGGCGTTAATCGCGGGCATGTCCGCTGGATGACCGTAGAGATGTACGGGGATCACAGCCTTCAGTGGCCCAGTGAATTCGAGCGTGCGTGCCAGCGATGCTGGGTCAAGGGTGAAAGTGTCAGGAGTGATTTCGAGTAGTACAGGCGATGCGCCAACCATTTCAATTGCGGCAACAGTAGCAACTGCCGTATGGGAGACCGTGGCAACGCGATCTCCGGGCCCCACTCCCAGAGCCCGAAGCGCAAGAGCAAGAGCGTCTGTACCGTTTGCGACGCCTGCCGCAGAGGCATATCCGAACTGATCAGCGAACTCTTCCTCAAATTGCCTTACTTCTTCGCCCAAGATATACCAGCCGCTATCGACAACGCGCATAAGTGCAGCCCGGACTTCATCGCGGTATGCGGCAAAAAAGGCGCCCGGAAGCATTTGCGCAATAGATGTCGTCGCACTGAGCGTGTCAGACATAGGCCTCCAGGCAGCTCCGGTAATAAGCGAGAGTTCTCATCAAGCCATCTTCAAGGGGCGTTCTTGGTGCCCATCCGGTCAGATCGCGAAAGGCTCGATCATCGGCAAAGTAATCGCCGATGTCGATACGCAGCCTCTCCGCCGGAAACTCTCGAATCTCATATCGCCCCGATTCGCCTATTTGGACGACCAAATCTGCCAGCTGATGCAGCGAAATAGCGGGACCGCCGCCGATATTAAATGCTCGTCCAGTTACGCTCCCGGACCATCCCGCCACCAGGAACGCATCAACTACGTCTTCAATATAGGCAAAATCACGCAGTTGCCGGCCGCCCCAAACCTCAAAAACAGAATTCTCCACTACTCGTCGCAACCAAATCCCCAGGAATGTCTGTCGCGCGTCCATAATGCGCATGCCTGGCCCATAGGTATTCGTGAGGCGCAAGGAGACTGTGCGCAAATCGTAAACACGGTGGTATAGAAGATGATAAGCTTCGGCAGCCATCTTGTTAATCCCATTCACATCGATCGGATTCAGCGGATGGGTTTCATCGACTGGGAACTTGACGGGGCGGCCATAGATCTGGCGAGTTGAAGCAAAGACAACTTGCGCTTGCGGTACGTAGCGGCGGCAGCACTCTAACAATGCAATTTGGGCGTGCACATTTGCTTCCATGTCGGCGATCGGGTCATTCATCGAATCGAGATGCGAAACCGTGCCCGCAAGATTGAAAACGGCGCTTACCCCTTCGAACAAATCCAACCGCTTGTTGCAATCCCTTAGATCAATCAATTCGATGGCAAGTTTGTCTTCGTATCCTTTAAGGTTAGCTGCATTTCCGCCAGAGTTTAGCCTCAAGCAATCCATCACGATCACCTTGGCGCCAAGAAGGACCAGGCGTTTCGCGACGTTGGAACCAATAAAACCAAGGCCGCCGGTCACGATGACTTTCAGTCCCCTGTAGTGGTTTTCCACGATCCGCGCGGTTGAGTCTTCCGGCTCCTGATTTTTCCCCTGGTCGGCATCCATTGGCGACATGATCTCTTTCTGGCCCCTCCGTGAAACGGAGATGCCCATCAGAATTAAATTCACAAGCCCGAAATGTCAGAGGGCGAAGCACCTCGGGATAAAACGAATCCGCTTAAAGTGTTAAACCATCTCAACGGATTCCTCCAAGGGTCGCTGGGCCAAGGTTGGGGGGGATTTCGGGTGGGTAGCGATGGTCGGCGAGATCTGTCATCAAGCTCTCCCAGCGAGGCAGGATAAGCGTTTCAGTGTCGTATCTCGCGACTGCATCCGAGCGCGCTGCATCTCGCAAGTGTTGCAGACGATCCGGCGAGCTGAAGACCTCGTCCACCCTATCGCAGATTTGATCAGCAGAAAAAAAGTCTACCAACATACCGTTTTCCCGGTCGCGGAGAACTTCTAACACCGGAGCTGTCGCCGAGCCAACAATAAGGCACCCAGCCGCCATGGCTTCTAAAAAGGACCATGACAAAACAAACGGGTAGGTGAGATGAATATGCACCGAGGAAACTTGAAGCACATTGAGATAGGAAGTGTAGGGCAGCTGTCCCAGGAAATGAACTCTTCGAAGATCCAGCTTCTCTCCCACTTCTTTCAAGAGTGCTTCCCGAAAGGTCCCGCCATCGGTTGGAGGGTCACCGTAACTGAGACCGTCACCTCCCACTATCAAAACATGTGCGTAAGGGCGCCGCTTCAATATCTCCGGCAGGGCGCGCATCAGGATGTGGAATCCTCGATAAGGCTCCAGGTTGCGCGACACGTAAGTGACGACCTCGTCGTTACGCGTCAGAACAACGTTGTCTCGTGCAAGATTTAGCCAAGCGTCTGCGTCTGGCTGAATCCGCTGTGTATCCACCCCCTCATGCAGAGGAGAGATTCGGGCCTGCATGGCAGCCGGGAAGAGGCTGCGCTGCCATGTGGTTGCCGTGTGACCCCAATCACTTGTGGCAAAGCTCAAACGATTGACCGCATTTCGAATATGCAGCCGACCTTGGTCATCTTCACGACTTGGTGCGAACTCCGGGTCGAAACCGACATCCGCTCCACGGCTGTGATAAAAGAATTCGAAATACGATAGCAGTGGGACATCCGGATATACATCCTTGACGAAGAGAGTCTCGCCCCATCCGCAATGTCCCACCACTAAATCTGGAATGATTCCTTTCGAGCGAAGTCCTCGACAGATCTCTGCCACCGCAGTTCCAGCGCGGACCGCCGCATCAAAAGCGACTGAATACGGGTGGCATGTGGAAAATATTACAACTTCCGGCTTGTAAACCAGCTTAATCACATTCGGGATATCATTCTGGTCTTCCTGAGTTATGTAGTAAATGCGATGTTCTTTCTGGGCTGCCAAACGCCGAACGATATGCAAGTACTGCGCAGGGTAATTTTGATGTATGAATATGATTGTCATAGCTAGAATCCAAGTTCTGCGAGGATACGTTCAAGATCATTCGTATCTTCCGCTTGATGAGCGAGCGCTAGCGCGACTAATTCAAGACTGCCTTTGCGACGCAACAGGATCTCCTCGAATCCAGCTTCCGTCAGTGACTTTATAAGTGGGGTCGGCGTGAAGCCACAATGGTGGGCCATTGCGGTGCTGCCCGACGCCAAAGCTGGGCCGAATCCCCAGATCATATCGTGGGCCGTGACACAATCAAATTTCCGATGGCCTGAAGATCGGGAACGATAATACAGACAAAACCACCCGGGCATAGAACTCTCCGAAACTCGCCGAGAGCGATCGGTACTTCGTGGGCATAAAGGTGCTCTAATGAATGAGATGACCATACGGCGTGAATCGTTGCATCGGGGACCGCTGAAAGGTCGGTAACGCTGGCGATCAAATCTG
This sequence comes from Occallatibacter sp., assembly GCA_049513795.1. Lineage (GTDB taxonomy): Bacteria > Acidobacteriota > Terriglobia > Terriglobales > Acidobacteriaceae > Telmatobacter. The sequence goes on from JBEKVS010000486.1 coordinate 4,099, forward strand.
GGTTTGTGGCAGCGTCAATGTCAACGCGCAACTCTGCCCACGATCTGAAATAGGCTGGGAGCCACGAAGAATTCTCACGCCCACAACCTGCATTCATAATTACACGCTTTGCTGCCTTGCCTCGTTTTTTATGCACCATCTTTATCTTTCAATCTGAAATTGCTATTCGTGGACAGGTTGCTTGCTTCCCGCAGACGGCTCTTCGCCTTTCCGTTCAAGGATTCGGATTTCAATCACCTCCAGCGGATCATCCGAGACCTC
>JBEKVS010000487.1:0-3897 GCA_049513795.1 Occallatibacter sp.
CGGTCTCGGTGCGGGGTACGGTCTTCCACAGTACGAGCAGCAGGGTCTGCGCCGCTGTGACGGCCCAGACAGAGCCGTAGAAGTAGCGACGCTCCATTCCTTCGGTTTTGGTCGATGGGCCTACGCGGGGCAGTTTGCCGAGCAGCCCCAGCAGCAGAATGAGTGCGCAGAGGGGGAAGTAGGCATAGGTGTAAAGCTGGTGCATGTACCAGACGCCGGTGACAGCCGAGCCCACCAGCCCGGCCAGGTTGAGGCTGGCGAAGGTGATAACGGCGCTCCAAGCGAAGGTGTAGCAGACGCGGCGGTAGAGGGGATTGGGCCGGTCTTCATCGAAGCGAAGAATGTAGGGACGTGGCTCGGCGCCGGGCAGCTTGCCGCGCAGGCCGGCGATGCCGGTGCCGACCAGCACAACGGCCAGCCAGATACCGTTGGGCCAGCTGAATCCGTGGGCGAAAAGCGAGAAGGTGAGTGGGCCCGGAGCAAGGAAAAAGACCCATATCCAAATGGGCCAATGGCACAGCCGGTAGATGCGTGTGTTGCGCTCGCGGATCTTTCTTTGCTCGGCGAACTCCACTTTTCCGCGATACTGCATGGGCCTGAGTTTCTCAGGCTTGACGGGAGGGAGTCAATCGGCTGCGGCGCGGCGCGGCGGACGGACCCTGCTCGAGAATCGCCGTGCGGGCAGTGCGGACTTCGGCCGCCAAGACGCGCAGAATCTTGAGGGCCAGGGCCCGGTCATGGCCCATGATGTGGGCAAATGTCTCGCGCGGAACGTAGCTCAGATGAGCCCCGGGGTGAGCCACGGCGGTAAGCGTGTAGGGCGCCTCGCCAATTACAGCGGGCAAACCAAGCAGGGAACCGGGACGGGCGCCGAGGGAAAGTGCCTCAGAGTTTGCCGGCGATGTCATGGTTAGAGTGACCGAGCCGGATTTGAGGATATAGATACCTGAGGGCGGGTCTCCCTGCCTGAACAGGACGGTCTCTTCGACGCAACAAATGCCCGTCGACTGACCTTCGAGCCCATCGATCAATTCAGGGTCGGCGACAAAAGCAGATGGGTCAAGGTTCACGGGCATTCTCCTGAAACGAACAAGCAGGTTGAAGGGAACCGCTACGCAAACAGGTTCACGATTCGAGCTTCTGCATATGGTGGCATCGGGAGAAGACTGTCCTTTGTGATGCGGGTCACCTATTCGTGGTCAAGCCACTGAACGGTCGTGATCGAATGTCGGCAACATTCGCTGTGTTGGGCCAGAATTCATCTGAGTTCGATTGTAAGAGCCTGGTCCAAGTGTAAGAGCCGGCAGATAGTTGACAGATGCTTTGAATCCGCCAGGATGCGGGCCGCGAAGCGGTTGGGGGGCGATCTTACGAGGACCGCGAACCGGCGCGCCAAGCCGAGCGGTCTGCGTAAACATGGGGTCGAGCCGAGACGCCATGGTGTAAACGGATGTCTACACTGGGTATTCATTTCTGGTTGAGGTTACCGGCATAAGTTGTTGATTTTTATCGTGAGAGGGCTCGACGCACTTCGGCCATTCAATTGCCACTAAAGTTCTGCTCCGGTGCACCGGGGATACGAGTGTATGGAGGAACGGCACAGTGAATACATTACTTTTGAGACTGCATGTGAAGCTCGAAGAGCTGGCATGCCGTCCGGAGGGTCAGGACATGGTGGAGTATGCCCTGGTACTGGGGCTGCTCTCGTTTGGCATCACTGCGGCTTCGAAGTTTCTGGCGTCCGGGCTGGCTTCGGCATTCCAAGGGATCAGCACGACCGTGGGGAGTTACGTCACCTAGGGCTATCCTGCCCGAGTTTTGATGATCCTTTGACCCTTTCCCATTTCCCCAATGGGACATATTAGAGTTGCGCCTCCTCTTATTTCTCTAAGCCTCCGCGCCTTGCCTTGGTAAGCGCTGGTACCACGTTCCATTCACACCAGCTACTCGTAACGAAGTGCCTCGATGGGGTCCAGATTTGCGGCGCGAATAGCGGGGATCATGCCGCTGACCAGTCCTGTGATGGCCAGGATGATGGTGGCCACGACGACCGAGGTCGGTGAGATGATGAGGCGGATATCGGCGGCCTCGGCGTTCTTGGCCAGGGCGCTGTAAAACGTAATGCGGCCAACAAGTGCCGAAACGATGTAGGCCAGGGCGATGCCTCCTGCGCCGCCCACGCCGGTGATGGCCATGGCCTCGGCCAGGAATTGGATGAGGATGTGGTGCCGGCGCGCGCCGAGGGCCTTCTCGATGCCGATCTCGCGGGTACGCTGTTGCACGGCGACGAGCATGATGTTCATCAGGCCGATGCCGGCGATGCCCAGCGTGAGCGCTCCGACAAGCGTGAGCAGAATCGACAGCGCGATTGACAGCAGCCGGAAGACTTTGACCTGGGTCATGAGGTTGGCTACGCCCATGGCGTTGTGGTCGGACGGCACAAAGTGGTGGGCGGCGGCCATGGTTTCGCGCAGGGACTTCTCGACCATCTCGTGATCGCCGCGGTAGTCGAGCCAGACGCTGTCGAGGTAGGTGGTGTCGATGAAGTCGCTGCTGGTGTTGAACGGAATGTAGATATTGCGGTTGCTGTCGTCGTTGTCGCCTTCCTGCATCTTGGGCTTCATGACGCCGATGACGGTGAAGGCTTCGCCGTTGAGGCGAATGGTTTCACCCAGCGCCCAGCCGCCGGAGAAGAGCTTGGTCTTGTTCTCCGATCCGATGACGCAGACGTGGGCGCGCTGTTCATCCTCGGCGCCATCGAAGAATCGGCCCTGCTCGAGGTTGAGCTTCCAAATCTCCTGATAAGGCGGACGAACGCCGTTCACGCTCCAGGTATAGGTGTGAAGATCGTTCTGCACGGTGACGCTCTTCGACGACATGGGCGAGATGTGCAGAATGCCGGGAACGGTGTTGGAGACGCGGTCGACATCATCGAGCATGAAGCGAACCTTGACGCCGGCTTTGTCGCCGCCCGCCTGCTGCGAGGTGCGTCCGCCCCAGAAGATGATGGTGTTGGTGCCGAACTTGGAGAAGATGTTCTCGATGGCGTTGCTGAAACCTGCGCCATACGCCACCAGGAGCACAACCGTGGCGATGCCCCAGGCCATGCCCACCATGGTGATGGCGGTGCGGCGGCGGTTGTAAACCATGGCCTCCCAGGCTTGGCCGAGAATGTCTTTGAGCATGAGACAGCTCCTAGCTGTTAGCTTCTAGCTTGTAGCTAGAGGCTGTTGTTGCTGAAATCGTTTGCGAATTGTTCAAGCCCGCTCGCGTCTTGCAAAATGGCCACCTGTTTCCGATGTATCAAGGCCGTACTTTCCCAGGTCTCAAACGCGAGACCTGGGGCACCCACGGTTAGTAGATTCTCTCCAATTAGCAGCTAGAAGCTAGCAGCTAGAAGCTGCATTTTCACTCTCTCCGCAACGCTTCAATGGGGTCCAATGCGGCGGCTTTGCTGGCTGGATAAAGGCCGGCCACTACCCCGCAGAGTACAAGAGAAACGAGGGCCAGCGCAGCGGACCAGGGCACCAGGCGCGGTGGATCGAAGCCCGGCACTTTGCCGGTGAGCAGTTGCTGCAGGGCCCACATGCCTCCTGCGGACACAACAATGCCGATGATGCCGCTTACGGCGGTGAGGAGTAGTCCTTCCCAGAAGAATTGCGCCAGAATGCTGCGCTTGGTGGCGCCCAGGGCTTTGAGCAGCCCGATCTCGCGGGTGCGTTCGGTGACCGAGACGAGCATGATGTTGATGATGCCGATGGCGCCGATCATGTGCTCTTCCTGGATGGTGTCCCACTCGTCAAAGGCATCTTTGAGGCTGGGGTCGAAGCCATGCCGCTCGGCGATGACGCGATGCACGGCAGGGACGGCGGCGCTGGTGTCGCCATGCGTGGCGGG
>JBEKVS010000488.1:0-3896 GCA_049513795.1 Occallatibacter sp.
CCGCAGTGAGTATCGATTGGCGAGTACTCGTTTTCACCCTCGGTGTTTCCCTCTTCACCGGCATCCTCTTCGGTCTTTTCCCTGCCATCGGCGCCTCGCGTCCTGACCTCAACTCCACGCTGAAGGAGAGCAGCAACCGCGCAGGCACCGGATTTCGCCAAAGCAAAGCTCGCTCCCTGCTGGTAATCAGCGAGATCTCGCTGGCCATGGTGCTGCTGATCGGCGCGGCGCTCCTGATCCGGACATTTCTCGCACTGCATAAGGTCAACCCTGGCTTTGACCCGCATAACGTTCTCACCATGGAAATGTCGCTGACCGGCGACCGCTTCCAAAAGACAGCCGGCGTAGCCGAGCTGGTGCGTGATGGCCGCGACCGGCTGAACGCCATTCCCGGGGTCGAGGTCTCCGCTTCTACTTGCTGCCTGCCCATGGAGGGTGGCTTCGGTCTGCCATTTCTCGTGGTCGGACGACCGGTGGACAAATCGCAACAAGTCGGTGCTGGCTGGATGAGTGCCTCGGCCGGCTACTTCGAGGCCTTCAAAATACCTATCCTGCGCGGCCGCGACTTCACTGACCGCGACGTGGCCGGAGCACCGGGCGTAGTGATCATCAATGAAAGCATGGCCAAGAAATACTGGCCCAAAGAGAACCCCGTCGGCCAGCAGATCATCATCGGCAAGGGAGTTGGACCCGAATTCGATGAACCCGCACGGCAGATCATCGGTATTGCAGGCGACATTCACAATGGCGGATTGGGACAGGACCCCCGCCCGCTGATGATCGTTCCTCAGGCGCAGGTGACCGATGGTATAACAGCCCTGAACGCGCGCATGGGTCCGGTCATTTGGCTAGTACGCACCGACACTGAACCACACCAGTTCATCTCCGCGGTAAGCGAGCAGCTACGCCAGGCCAGCGGCGGATTCCCGGTGGCGCGGGTGCGCTCGATGGATGAGGTCGTCGTCCGCTCGACAGCGCGAGAAAGCTTCAACATGCTGCTGCTCTCCATATTCGGAGCGTCCGCGCTGTTGCTCGCTTCCATCGGCATTTACGGGCTCATGGCCTACTCGGTGCAGCAGAGGACGCAGGAGATGGGCATCCGCATGGCCTTGGGAGCGGACCGGAGCAGGATTCGTAACCTGGTCGTCTGGCAAGGCATGCAGTTGACGATTGCGGGCGTAATCGTGGGAGCAGGAGCAGCGTTTGGACTTACCCGCCTGATCGCCAGCCTGCTGTTCGGCGTGAAGTCGTGGGATCCAATCGTATTTGTAACTGTGCCTGTAGTGCTGGCGGCCGTGGCGCTACTGGCGGTATGGCTGCCGGCCACGCGCGCCTCCAGGCTGGATCCCGTGACGGCGTTGCGGGTGGAGTAAAGCTCACCGATAGAATTGCGTCACAGGGTGTGGTTGAAAATGGAGCAGCCTCATGGCCGATTTCTGGGACAACTTCAAGCACGCATTGCGCATGTTCCGTACCAACCCTGGGTTTACTTTCGCCGCAGTGGCTGCCCTGGCGCTGGGCATCGGGATCAACACCGCCATTTTCACAGTAGTCGACGCGGTGCTGCTCAAGCCCCTCACCTACCCCGACGCGGATCGCATAGTTGAGTTCTGGAACACATCTCCCGACGGCAAGAACCCCTCAGCCTCCGTGCCCACGTTTCATACTTGGGAACAGCAGACGAATGTCTTTCAGGATACTGCTGCTTACGACACGAATGGTCCTGGCTTCAACCTGACCGGCGCCCTGCCTGAGCAGGTACACGGCATACACGTCACCCAGGCATATTTCCGTCTCTTCGGCGCACCGCTGATGCTGGGGCGCGCTTTCACACCGCAGGAGGACTCGCCCAACGGCGGTAAAGTCGTAGTACTGAGTTATGGCCTATGGCAGCGCAAATTTGGCGGCAATCCAAACATTATTGGAACCGCGCTCTCCCTGGGCAATGAGCCCTACACGATCGTCGGCGTCCTCAACAAATCCTTCGTCTCCGACCCTGAAGCAGACATTCTGCTGCCCTTTCAGTTCGATCCCAATAGCACCAATCAAGGCCACTATTTCACAGCAGCCGGGCGGCTCAAACCCGGCGTGACGCTGGCCCAGGCCAATGCCCTGCTGAAGGTGGCTGCCGATCAATTCCGCCGTCGCTACCCGGACGCACTTGGACCTAAGGACGGATTTGCCGTTGAACCGCTACGCGACTCCATTGTTGGCGACGCACGCAAGTCGTTGCTGGTGATGCTAGGCGCGGTGAGCCTGGTGCTGCTGATTGCCTGCGCAAATGTCGCCAATCTGCTCCTGGTGCACGCAACCGGCCGCAAGCGTGAGTTCGCTATACGGGCGGCGATGGGAGCGGGACGCAAGCGCATTGTCCTGCAGTTGCTTACCGAGAGCGTGTTGCTTTCTGTCACCGGCGGCGTGCTAGGCCTGGTCCTCGGCTACATTGGCCTGCGCGGGCTGCTGGCGATGAGCCCCGGGGACATTCCGCGCATCGGCGAGCATGGCGGCGCAGTCACTATCGATTGGCGGGTACTCGCCTTCACCCTCGGCGTTTCGCTCTTCACCGGCATCCTATTTGGACTCTTCCCTGCCATCGGCGCCTCGCGTCCTGACCTCAACTCCACACTGAAGGAGAGCAGCAACCGCGCCGGCACCGGATTTCACCAAAGCAAAGCCCGCTCCCTGCTGGTGATCAGCGAGATCTCCTTGGCCATGGTGCTGCTGATAGGCGCAGCGCTGCTGATCCGCACATTTCTCGCATTGCACCGGGTCAATCCCGGCTTTGACACGCACAACGTTCTGACCATGGAAATGTCGCTAACCGGCGACCGCTTTCAAAAAACAGCCGGAGTCGCCCAATTGGTGCGTGATGGCCGCGAGCGACTGAATGCCATTCCAGGGGTCGAAGTCTCTGCGTCTACTTGCTGCCTGCCCATGGAGGGAGGGTTCGGCTTGCCATTCCTTGTTGTCGGCCGGCCAGTAGATAAAGGGCAACCGATCGGCGCCGGCTGGATGAACGCCTCCGCCGGGTACTTCGAGGCTTTCAAGATACCGATCCTGCGTGGCCGCAGCTTCACTGACCGCGATGTGGCCGGCGCTCCTGGCGTCGTAGTTATCAACGAGACTTTGGCCAAGAAATACTGGCCCAAAGAGAACCCCGTCGGCCAGCAGATCATCATCGGTAAGGGAGTTGGACCGGAGTTCGATGAACCCGCGCGGCAGATCATCGGTATTGCAGGCGACATTCACAACGGCGGATTAGGACGGGATCCGGACCCGCTGATGATCGTTCCCCAGGCACAGGTGACCGATGGCGTGACCGCCCTCAACGCGCGCATTGGTCCGGTCGTTTGGGTGGTGCGCACGCACACCGAACCGCACCAGCTCATCTCCGCGGTAAGCGAGCAGCTGCGCCAGGCCAGCGGCGGGTTCCCCGTGGCCCGGGTGCGCTCGATGGACGAGGTCGTAGTCCACTCGACAGCGCGGGAAAGCTTCAACATGCTGCTGCTCTCCATCTTCGGAGCCTCCGCGCTGGTGCTCGCCTCTATCGGCATTTACGGCCTCATGGCCTACTCGGTCCAACAGCGCACGCAGGAGATGGGCATCCGCATGGCCCTGGGAGCGGACCGCGGCAGGATTCGCAACCTGGTCGTCTGGCAAGGCATGCAGTTGACCATCGCAGGTGTGGTGGTGGGCGCCGGCGCGGCCTTTGGACTTACCCGCCTGATCGCCAGCTTCCTCTTCGGCGTCAAGTCGTGGGATCCGATCGTATTCGTAACTGTGCCTGTAGTGCTAGCAGCCGTCGCGCTGCTGGCGGTATGGTTGCCGGCCACCCGTGCCTCCAGGCTGGATCCCATGGCGGCGTTGCGGGTGGAGTAGAACACAACGATAGAATT
>JBEKVS010000489.1:0-3885 GCA_049513795.1 Occallatibacter sp.
ATGGCCTGGAGCTTCATGGGGTCCACAACATTCTCAATCGCACATGGAATGGAAAACGAAAACGAGGTCCGTCAGCCCCATGACCATACCGAGTGCGCCGCCGTCTTTTCTCTTGATGGGATTGAACTTCCCGCCCTCATAGACGCATAGCGGGTGATCTATTCCCACCCACAAACGGCCGGCGTGATCTTCGAGGAGAGTCGTAACTTGATGCCCCGGCAGACCTTTTCCAACTTCCGAAGACATACCGTCCCGGCCGAGAGCCTGCAGACGACCCGATCCTATCCAGACGGTGCCGTCCCGCGCTGCCAGAACCGACTCGACTTCGTCTACGTTTAGCCCTTCACGGCTGGAGATGCTGCTCACGCGAAGGTCGCGCAACATATCGATGCACTGTGGCGACCCACAGGTTACCCTCCCGGTCCTCGAATATGCGGCTCGCTTCGTCGCCAGACAAGCCGTCCGCACTTCCAAAATGATCGACGTCAGTACCGTGGATTCTATAGATACCCAGACTGTCTGTTCCCACCCAGAGACTTCCCTGGCGATCAATCAAAAGCGCCTGGACGTCCAGAGTTTCACTGTTTAGTTTTGGAACGACAAACGGCCTCAAAGCGCCTTCTATCACGTGCTGCAATCCTCCTTCATGGCCGGGGGACCCTATCCCAACCCACACGGAGCCGTCAGCTGCGGCGGCCAGGGCTTGCACACCGGCCAATGCCCTGATTGGATTGCAGCGCTGCAGGTCGAATCCGCCTGTAGTTCCTACCCAAAGGTATCCGTCGGTCGTCTGTGCAATCGAGGATATGTAGCCGGCGAAGTATCCGTCCTGAATTCTCCAGGCGGTATGTCCATACTGAGAGATTCGGTGAGTCGGATCGAGAGCAGCCATCCAACCCACAGAGGAGATCACGAAGAGCGCAAGAAGAAAAAGCGTGCGTGCCGAGGGTGACGGCAAACTCATCGGTGGCTTGCTGTGCATTACGGCACGAACCGTGCGCGATGGGGAGTTCCGTGACATTCCCACTCTGCCGCACCGGCCGGGGTCGACTCGGGCCGGCCCCGAGATCTTGAATAGCGGGGGAAAAATCATTCGCTCGCTTGCTGCCAGACCTGCTCGGCCTCCCAATTCTCACGCGTGCCGTGGAGCGGTCGTGAGATGCCGAGCTTCTTCATCTTGGCGATCAGCGTGGTCCGCTTCAGTCCCAGTCGGGCTGCAGCGCCGTCGGCCCCTCCGTTGATCCAACCCGTGGCCTCCAATGTCCGCAGGATCAGTGTTCGTTCGGATTCTTTGAGAGTGCCCTGACCAGGCGAAGCAGCCGCCGGGCCCGGAGTCGAACTCGGGGAAGTCTCGCGCCGGCCTTCTCGAGACGAATCCCTTGCCGGCGCCATTATGAACGCGTCCCTGTCGAACGCAGGCAGCGGGTTCGACAGCACACCGTCATTTGACCGAATCACCGCCCGTTCTACCAGGTTCTGAAGCTCGCGCACATTCCCGGGCCAGGAGTAAGAGGTGAACGCATGCATGGTTTCCTCGGCGATATGGTCAATCCGTTTACCCATGCGCCGGCTGAAAAGGTCTACAAAATGCTCGACAAGATGCGCGACATCGTCAGGTCGATCACGCAAGGGCGGGATCAAAATTGGAAATACATTTAAGCGGTAGTACAGATCGCTGCGGAATTCGTTGCGCTTGACCATCTCGCCAAGATCACGATGTGTGGCTGCAACCAGGCGCACATTGACGTGATGCGTTCGCCCGCTTCCCAGCCGCTCAAATTCATGATCCTGCAAGACCCGCAGCAGCTTCGGCTGCAACGCCAGAGGCAGGTCTCCGATTTCATCGAGGAATAATGTTCCCGTATCGGCCATTTCGAAACGGCCGGCTTTCTGCGCAATCGCACCTGTGAAAGCGCCCTTCTCATGGCCGAAGAGCTCGCTCTCCAACAGATCGAATGGGATGGCAGCGCAATTCAGTTTTATGAACGGACGTCCGCAGCGGGGGCTGATATTGTGAATGGCGCGGGAAATCAATTCCTTGCCTGTACCCGTTTCACCCAGGACCAGCACGGTGGTATCCGTCGGCGCAACCCGCTCAACCTCTGCAAGAGCATATTCGAGACAGGGGCTGTTGCCGATGATCTGTACAAATCGTCGCTCAGTATTATCCTGCCCGTTTAACGGAACTCCGTTGACGCATTCCACAGATGACCCCGCAGAGAGATTGCTGCAAAAACTTGGGGAAGTTCAACTCGAAAGCGCCGCCCGTAAACTGTCCAGCAGCGCTTCGTCGTCGAAGGGTTTAATCAGAAACTCTACTGCTCCCGCCCGCAACGCCTGCATGCGCACTTTCTCTTCGCCATGGCCGGTGATGAAGATGATTGGAATCTTGTAGCGCCCCTCATTCAGTCTTGTTTGGAGCTCCAAACCCGACATTCCCGGCATGCAGATATCGGTGATCAGACACGCTGTACGCCCTTGTTGATCGGATTCCAGAAACTCCTCCGCCGATGAGAATGCCAGTGCTCGGAGGCCCACGGTCGTGACCAAGGCCTCTAGAGACTCCCGAACAGATTCATCATCGTCGACGATTACAACCACCTTTGCCTCTTTCCCCGCTGTCATGTTCACTAACAATAAGCCTGCCATGAAAAAAGGCGCAATTATCCTTTGGTATAACGCTGGAATATTGAATCTTCCTGATGGCCCAGGCTGGAGATATTAGCCGCAGGAGTCGCGCATCAGACTGCGCAGAAGCAAAGCACAGGGAAGAATCCTCGAGGCGAGCTGGTAACCCCCTCGCAACGCAGCGAGACAAAATTCATCTGAACCTGCCAACGTCGAGACGTTATCCCAAAGTCATCAAGTTGCGCGAAAACGCTGAATTCTTGCCGCCATCTTGACAAGTTCTGCGAGAGATCCGGCCTGCATCTTGTGCATCACCCGCCCGCGATGTACCTTGACGGTGATCTCTTGAGTACCGAGTTCCGATGCGATCTCCTTATTGAGCAACCCCGAAACAACAAGCTTCATGACTTGCTGCTCGCGCGGGGTCAGCGTCTCGAATCGCTCTTCTAAAGCGGCAAGATCGGCTCGCTCCTGGCGGCTGGCCAGATCGCAATCCAGAGCCTGTCGAACGGCGTCCAGCAGGTCCTCATCGCCAAAGGGCTTGGTCAGAAACTCCACGGCACCCGACTTCATCGCCTTCACTGACATGGGAATGTCGCCATGCCCGGTAACAAAGATGATTGGAGTCTTGCGCCCCTGGTTCCGAAGTTGCTGCTGAAATTCCATGCCGCTTATTCCCGGAAGACTAACATCCAATATCAGGCAGCTTGGCCCATCCGACGCGTCCCTTCGCAGAAATTCTTCCACCGTCTCAAAGCACTCGGATCGCAGGCCGACCGACAGAAGTAGACCCTGTATCGACTCACGAATGCTGACATCATCATCGATGATGAATACCTTCGGTGTCCCTGCAAACGCCATCGCCCGTCCTTTTTGTAAATGACTCAATTTCGTTGGTCGACGCGGCGGAGGATGGACTTCCCCCGTCGGAACTCCGTGCCTGTTTCGAAGCGGTATCCGCAGTCGCACATCGCGGAAAGGCTGGTGGAACGTCAACAGCCCAACTGTCGTTCCGATCTCCGAAGTGAATGATAACTCACTCTGAAGGAGTCGATCAGCGGCGACCGAGACAGTTGCGACTGAAGTCGATACCCCGGGGAGATGACTCAAACGGCGGTCGAACGCAGCGTTGCCGGTCCGGACGGTCGAACAGCCGTGGCTGTTGAAAAACTCATTCTCTGAAAATGCGCGGAAAATTCATGGCGCCAGAATGCCCTATAAACGATTTTCTCGGACTGGGTGGACGTTTTCTACCTC
>JBEKVS010000490.1:0-3876 GCA_049513795.1 Occallatibacter sp.
GTTGACGATGACGCAGCCGAAGGGGTGACGGCCGTCGCGGCGTGCTTCGCGGGCCAGCTCGATGGCGCGGCGGAGGAATTGCAGGTCTTGCTCGGTGACTTGTTCGGATGGCATGTCGATCAATTCTCCATTCTCGCGGCGAGAAACGCGATTGCGGCGAAAAACACGTTTTTTGTAACCCGGACCTTCTGATTGAGAATGACTGGAGCTCTTATTGACCAGATGCAGCGAGTTAGTCCGCTTGCGCGGATGGCGAGTTAGCGAGTTAGCTGGCGGGGTTGATTTCATGATCGGTGGGTAAAGGCGGTCGAGAGACTGAGAAGAAGAGGTTGAGGGCGACGGCGCTGGCGGCGGTGAGGAAGATGCCGCTGTTGAGGAACAGGCGTGCGGCATCGGACGCGTGGGCAAAGAGGCCGGGCGTGGCTACGGGCAACACGCCGAGGCTGATGGAAACGGCGACGACGACTCCATTGTTCGTGCCGCGATAACGAACGCGGGTGAGCTCTTCGATGCCGGCCATGGCAGTCATTCCAAACATGACGATTGACGCGCCGCCGAGGACTGGGCGTGGCACGGCGGCAATGATGGCCGCGAGCTTGGGCAGGAAGCCGAGGACGACCAACAGTCCGCCGCCGGCGGCGACGGCATAGCGGCTCTTGACTTTGGAGAGCGAGAGCAGGCCGGTATTTTGCGAATAGACGTTGTAGGGAAAGCTGTTGAAGAAGCCGCCAAGCATGGTGGAGAGACCATCGGCGCGGAAGGCTGCGGTGAGCGTGGCCCGCTCGATTTTGCGGCCGGAGATTTCGCCGATGGCCAGGCAGTTGCCGGTGGTTTCGGTCATGACGACGAGCATGGCCACACACATGACCACGGCCGGCAAGAGCGAGAAGCGCGGCCATCCGAACATCATGGGACGGGCCACGGCGAACCAGGGCGTTGCGCTGACCTGGGCGAAGCTGGTCTGGCGGATGAGAGCGGCAAGGCCCGTGCCCAATGTCATGCCGAGGAGGACGCTGAGGTTCGCGATCATGCCGCGGCCGAAGCGCTGGATGGAGACGATGACGGCGATGGTTAGGGCGCCTAGGCTGAGGTTGGCGAAGCTGCCAAACGTTGGCGATGATGCGTCTCCGCCGCCGAGCCAGTTGCCGGCCACGGGAAGCAGCGACAGGCCGATCACAGTGATGACCGAACCAATCACAACCGGCGGGAAGAAGCGCAGCATGCGGCTGAAGAGCGGGCCGACGAGGATGGTGAACAGGCCGCAGCAGATGATGGCGCCGTACATGGTGGGGATGCCGTATTGGCTGCCGATGAGCAGCATGGGCGCGACGCAGATGAAGGAGCAGCCTTGAATCAGTGGCAGGCGTGCGCCGAACCTCCACCAGCCGAGGGTTTGCAGCAGCGTGGCCAGGCCGCTGGTGAAGAGGTCGGCGCTGATGAGGGCGATGACCTGGGCGGCGGTTAGATGCAGCGCGCTGCCGAGGATGAGGGGAACGGCGACGGTGCCGGCGTACATGACGAGGACGTGTTGCAGGCCGAACACGACGAGGCGAGGCAGTCGCTCTTTATCGTCGATGGCGTCGCCGATGGCGTCGCCAATGCTGGCTTCGGCTGAAGCGATCGCGGCTGGAGATTCGCCTTCGTCCAGGGGTTCGACGCCTGGGTCTGGTTTTGGATTCTCGGGGAGTGTCACTGAGGTTCATGATAGCCGGAAACGTGGTGGGCGGTTTGGGAGAGACAGTTATTGAAGAGGCCGAGTACCTCTTTGCCGACGCTCCCGTGTGGAGGCGGACATTGGAGGCTTCCCACCCTTGAATCAAAGGACGATTCAAGGATGGGGCACCCAGCGCTGGATCCGGGGAGCTTGGCGTCAATCCGCTTCGGCGGAGAAGCGCTCGCGGAGTTCGCGGCGAAGGAGCTTGCCGGTGTGGTTTTGCGGCAGGGCGCCGGCTTCGAGAATCCAGATGCGGCGCGGGGCTTTGTAGGGAGCAAGCCGGTTGCGGCACCAGTCGACGAGTTCGCTTTCCGTGACGATGAGACTGGTGTGGAGTTCGACGGCGGCGGCGGGGGTTTCGCCTTTCTCTTTGTGCGGCAGGCCGAATGCTGCGGCACGGGCGACAGCCGGATGCGCGGCGATGGCTTCTTCCAACTCGCGCACGTAGACGGAGTAGCCGCCGGACTTGATGACATCTTTCATGCGGCCCACGAGACGGATCATGCCGAGGCGATTGCGCGTGGCCAGATCGCCGGTGCGCAGCCAGCCGTCGGCGGTGAGCAGCGGGTCGTGGCTGCTTTGCTTTTCCGCGTCGCGCCAATAATGCGGAGACACGCCGCGGCGGAGGATCTGGCACTCGCCGCTGAGGCCGGCGCGCACGGGTTTGCCCTTGTCGTCGGCTACGCGAATGCGAAACGGAGGGACGGGAAAGCAGAGGTCGCCGCTGCCGGGCGCGAAGGACAGGTCGACACCCATCATGGCCAGGCCGCCGAGCTCCACCATGCCGTAGCCGTTCACCAGAACTGGCGGAATGCGCTTGCCGAGCGGCATCCGCGCTAGAGCGCCGAAGTGGCGCAGGCGCTCGCGCACATCGAGCGGGAGGTGATCGCTGGCCGAGAGCCAGAGGCGCACAGATTTGAGGCGCGCCGGGTCGGGGTTGCTGTTGACGAGACGCGTGAACATTGCGGGGACGCCTACGACCGCGGTGACACCGTAGTCCTCGATCATGGTGAGGGCGCGAGGGACATCGAAGCGGTCGAGGAAACAGCCGCGTATGCCGGCCATGAGTCCATAGAGAGCGATGCTGACGGCCATGATGTGCGACCAGGGCAACGCCACAAGAGCCAGATCTTTGTCGCCCAGGACAAGGCCGGCGAGGACGGTGGATGCGCGGGCGCCGAGCAAGGCGCGGCTGGAGAGAGCGGCGCCTTTGGGAAAGCCGCTGGTGCCGGATGTGTGGAAGACGGCGATGGTTGCGGAGGGGTCGATGTCGGCAGGCGTACTGGGGGGTTGTGTGCCAGGGTCAGCCAACGTGAATCGCAGGAAGCCCGCGAGGGTTTGCGGCTCCGGGTTGCACCGGATCTCGGACTGGATCCAGGTGCGAACCGGGAGTGCACTGCGGTCCTGGATGTTGCGCTCGAAGACGGCGGTGTCGGTGATCAGGATGTCAGTGCCGCTGGTAGTGAGAATGCGGCGCACTTCGGCCACCGTGAGCATGGGATTCAAGGGAACGGCGATGCCGCCGGCGCGCACGATGGCCAGGAACCAGTGGAAGCATTGCACATTGTTGGAGCGATAAATCGCGACGAGCTGGCCGGGTTGGAGAGCCACGGCACCGCGCAGAAACGCGTCCATGGCGCAGACTTCGCTGTGCGTTGCGGCGAGGCGGTGAGGGCCGCGCTCGTCGACCGAGACTACGCTGTCGCCATTCTGGAGCAGCATTTTGTCGAGCAGATTGGCCACGGTGACGGAGCGGTCGCGGGAGAGACGATAGCGGCGAAAGATATTCATTGCGCGGGCAGAGGCTTGCGGCCCCATTCGCTGGCTACGCAGTAATGAAAGAGGCGATCGAGATAGTCGAGTACGGGCGGGGGATAGATGCCGGCGGCTCCGAGCAGGCGGTCGGCGTTGGTGGTGTCAAACTGCATGCGCATGGTGAAGTAGTCGCGATAGGCGCGGCCGTCGCGAAGCACGCGGCGCTTCTTTCCCCATAACGTGGCGAAAAGCAATGGGCGAATAGCGGCGAAAAAGAATTTGGGATCGACGTAACGCGCTTCAGGGGCATTGAAGTACTCGGCCGCGCGCTTGGCGATCTGCTGGATGGTGGCGCTGCCGCGCGGTCCGGCGCAGAGATGAACGGTGCTGCCAATTGCGGTTTCGTC
>JBEKVS010000491.1:0-3864 GCA_049513795.1 Occallatibacter sp.
CAAAGCGGCTGGTATGCCGGCATCGAGTTCAGCGGCAGAACCCGCATCTCGCTCGCGCGCAACGGCGACAGCCTGGCCAGCGTCCTCGGCCTCGATCCCGACCCCGGCCCGTTCACCACGCGTCTTGCGCCCGGCGAAACCTTTGAGACCCCGACCGTCTTTCTCGGCGCCTTCACCGGCGGCCCCGATGGGGCAGGGAACCAGCTCCGCTCTTGGGTGCGCACCGCGCTCGGCAACCCACGCACATGGGCCGATCCCGAATATCCTCTCATGGTCAACAACAGCTGGGGCAGCGGCATGCAGGTCGATGAACCGCTGGCCCTCAAGATGATCGCCGCGTCGAAGGAACTCGGCCTGGATATGTTCCATCTCGATGCGGGCTGGTTTCGCGGCGTGGGCGACTGGGTTCCCGACCCCAAGAAGTTCCCTCACGGCCTCGCGCCCGTCGCCGATGAAGCGCACCGTCAAGGCCTGCGCTTCGGCATCTGGGTTGACTGGACGCAAGCCGCCCTCGACACCCAGCCGGGCGCCTTGAATGTCCACGATCCTCAGGTCGCCGATTGGCTGGTCACCGATCTGCCCGCCAACTGGAAGCCTGAGGAATTCAAGGGCCAGACCATCGACATCGGCGTTCCCGCCGCCCACGACTGGGCAATGAAAGAACTAAACAGAATTGTCCTGGACGATCGCCTCGACATGCTGGAGCACGACGGCTACCTCGTCGCGCAGGGTTGCATTCGCACCGATCATCCCCACGCCGCGCCCAACCGCAGCACCATGCACATCGTCCACGACTGGGCCTCGGACTTCGTAGTGGCCTCGAACTCCACCGACGTCAGCTACCACGCCGTCCGCGCCTACTACGACATCTACGAGAAGACGCGCCGCGCGCACCCCGGCCTGCTGTTTGAGATTTGCAACGACGGCGGCCGCATGGTCGACTTCGGCTCCGCCGCACACGGCGACTACTTCTCCATCACCGATACCTATGACCCGCTTTCAAACCGCCGCGCCTTCTTCGATGCCAGTCATCTGCTGCCCCCGGCCATGCTGGAAAGCTACGTCGAAAAGTGGCCAACTCCCACGCTGGCAAACTTTCTCTACATGCTGCGCAGCGGCATGATGGGCTGGATGACGATCATGACCGACACCGATGCCTGGACCGCCGAGCAGCACGATGCCGCGCGCCGGGCCTTCGCGCTCTACAAGGAAAAGCTCCGCCCGCTCATTCGCGACGCGCGCCTCTACCACATTGCAAGCCGCCCCGACGGCATCCACTGGGATGGACTTGAATATTGGGACCCCGCTAGGGCCAAAGGCGTGTTGTATGCCTTTCGCGGCTCAATCGCCGATGAACCGGTGCACAGATTTCGACTCGCCGGCCTCGATCCCGCCAAGACCTACCACCAGCACTTCGAGGATTCCACGGCACCGGATCGAGACGCTACCGGCAGCGAGCTGATGCGGTCAGGCCTGACAGTAACTCTGCACGAACCCCTCAGTTCAGAGTTAGTATTCCTGACCGAATCAACGCCCGGAAGATGAGCCGCCGCCAACAATCCCGGTGTCCAGGCTCCACTGTTCATATCAAAAAACGACCCGTCATCCTGAGCGAAGCGCACTTCAGCGGAGCCGAAGGACCTGCTTTTTAGGATGCTCGCGGCAAAGGCAGCAGCGCAAAACAAATGCCAAGACTTCTGAGACACCACAACCCAGCCCCAATGAACGAGAATAATCGCAGGAGGAAGTGATGCGCGCACTGGTCTACACAGCTCCCCATGAAGTGACCATGGAAGATCGTCCCCGCCCTCAGCCCGCGCCCGGCGAGTGCGAGATCGCCATTGCCGCAGCGGGAATCTGCGGATCGGATATCTCCGGCTTCTTGGGCCACAGCCGCCGCCGCATTCCGCCTCTGGTGCTGGGGCATGAGCTGGTGGGCCGCCGCGTGTCCGATGGCAAGCGGGTCGTTGCCAATCCCCTCATCAGTTGCGGCCATTGCACCGCCTGCCTCAGCGGAGCGCAGAACATCTGCTCGGGCTGGCGCCTCCTGGGCCTCGACCAGACCGCCGGCTGCTACCAGGAGTATGTCAGCGTGCCCGCAACCCAGGTCTACGAAGTCCCCGGCCACCTCACTGACGCCCAGGCCGTCATGGCCGAGCCGCTGGCCAACATCGTTCATCTCTTCCGCATCGCCGCGCCGCTGCCCTTCTTCCGCATGGGGATTGTCGGCGGCGGCACCATGGGCTCGCTGGCCCTGCTCACCGCCAAACGCCTTGGCGTCAAGGATGTTCTAGTTCAGGACGTCAGCGACCTCCGCCTCGCCACCGCGCGCTCCATGGGAGCAACGGTGGCCGCCAATGTAACAACAGAAGCAGGCCGCACAGAGGCCCGCCATTTTGCCGGTCATGGCCTCGAGCTGGTGCTCGATGCCTCCGGCGTTGGCGCCGCACGCCAGGCGGCCTTCGATCTGTGCCGTCCCGGCGGACTGGTGGTGCTGCTCGGCATGGGTGCGGAGCGCAGCGAGATCGACTTCGTCTCGAGCATCCGCAAAGAGCATCGCGTCGCCATGTCCTTCGCCTACACGCCGCCCGATTTCGAACGCTCCCTCAAACTGCTCGTAGACGGCGAGATCGACCTGCGTCCCTGGACGATCGAGTTGCCTCTCGAACAAGGCCAGCAGGCCTTCGACAAAATGACCAAAGCGCCAGGAGACACGCTCAAGATGCTGCTGCGCGTAAGTTAAAATCGCGCCCGGCGAAAACAATTGCCCGCAAATCGGGTTTCAAGCGAGATTGAGCAATACGCACGTAACCTGACGCAAGCCGGGTATGACCGGGCATCGCAAGAGCTGGCTGGCTCAGAGCCGGGGGCAGTTTGAGAGCGGTAACCGCCCGGCATACGTCTAAATGGAACGACGAATTCGAGGCGGCCAGAACCAACTCATTGCACCCCGGCGAAGCGATAGAGAGACGCCCAGGCCAGGCCGGAAAATATCCAACAGGAGTCATACATGACGTTTCGGAAGATCGCCCTCAGCTTCCTCATCATGACGATCGGCACGGCCACGGGGTTTGCGAAAAAAGAGCCCAAATACGAGGCAGCGCACCCGCTCACACCCGAGCAGTCGGCGCTGGTTGACAAGGCCATCTCCCAGGAAAAAGTCCTGATCCAGGCCATCAGAAAGCGCACGCCGCTGGTCGAGACCTACATCCAGAACACCAAGCCCGATGTGAAGCTCTACATGGTCCCCGTCGACGACCAGTACATGCTCAGCCGCGTCGACTTCTCCAAAGGCTTTGTCGACAAGAGCTTTACCGACCGCGCCGTCAAGCCCGAAAAAGGCGCCAAGGGCTTCTTCAAAGGGTCGTTCGAAGCTCTGGCGGGGCTGAGCAAGGCTCTAGGGTTGGAGAAGTTTACCTACAACCCCAACGGCTTCATGCAGATGATGTTTCTAGACCCGACCGGCTTCGACAAGAATCATTACGTGTTCAGCTTCGTACGCCGGGAGTTTCTCGGCACGGTGCGCACTGCGGTCTTCGATGTGCACCCCAAGGTCAAGGGCATGGGACGGTTCTTCGGCCGCATCTGGATCGAAGACCAGGACGGCAACGTAGTCCGTTTCAACGGCACTTACACGGGGCCAAATGCGGAAGACTCAAGCAAGTATTACTTCCATTTCGATAGCTGGCGCATGAACGTGCAGCCGGGCGAATGGCTGCCCGTTGCCGTTTACGTCGAAGAGACGACGCGCATCGAAGGCGAGAAGACAGTCGGCCTCAAAGCGCAGACACACTTCTGGGGCTACTCGCTGAAGCTGCCCACGCGGGATTCCGAAAACGTCAGCGTGAAGGTCGACGATGCGGT
>JBEKVS010000492.1:0-3859 GCA_049513795.1 Occallatibacter sp.
GGTGCGCTTCGACGGACAGGGCAGGCAGATCGACGAAGACCCGGACGACAAGAAGCGCTGGAACTAGGGCCAGCCTCTTCCGATACAATTCTCCCTGCAATGTCCAACAAACTCGCATTTCTCTTCCCCGGGCAGGGCTCGCAGGTCGTCGGAATGGGCCGCGCCTTGGCAGACCGTTTCCCTCTAGCGGCGCGCACCTTTGAGGAAGCCGACGAGGCCCTCGGCATTCCGCTGTCCAAGGTGATCTTTGAAGGCCCGGAAGAGGATTTGCGCCTCACCGAGAACACGCAGCCGGCGATTCTCACGGTAAGCGTGGCCGCGTGGCGCGTGCTGGCCGAACACGGCGTTCATCCCGCGCTGGCCGCCGGACATTCTCTCGGCGAATGGTCGGCGCACGTGGCGGCAGGAACGCTCAACTTCGCCGACGCGGTGCGCGCGGTGAAGGCGCGCGGCCGCGCCATGCAGCTGGCTGTTCCGGCTGGCCAGGGCGCCATGGCGGCTGTGCTGGCGCTGGACCCCGGAAAGGTTGCTGAAGCTTGCGAGCAGGCAGCCGCTGAGACGGGATTGACTGTCACTGCCGCCAATCTCAACTCGCCCGCGCAGACCGTCATTTCCGGCGGCCTGGCCGCAGTCGAACGCGCTTCGGTGCTGGCAAAGGAACGCGGCGCGCGCCGGGCGGTGATGCTTCCAGTGAGCGCTCCCTTCCATTGCACGCTCATGCAGCCAGCCCAGGAAGAGGTTGCGCGAGTGCTGGCTGGGATTCCGCTTGCGGACCCGGCAATACCCGTAGCGGCCAACGTTACCGGCGCACTCGTGCATACTGCCGAGGGCGCGCGCGATGCGCTCATTCGCCAGGTTACCGGCGCAGTGCGCTGGGTGGACTGCGTGCAATCGCTGGTTGCCGCAGGACCGACGCACTTCATCGAGGTCGGCCCGGGCAAAGTGCTCTGCGGCCTGCTCAAGCAGATCGATGCCAGCCAGAAGTGTTTGAATGTGGACGACGCAGCCAGCCTGGACGCAACGCTCGCGGCATTGGCCGGCTGAGTTTTCGGGCTGCGGTTGAGGCCCGGCTACGGTCCCAGGTAAAGCTCGACGCCGGGCGGGGCAAAGTCCAGGGTGTGGTTACGCGGGTCGTAGTCCAGATTCAGCGCTTTGCTCTTGCGGCCATTGATCAGGGTAGCGATCAGCACGCCGTTGCCATAGCGGCCGGCCAGGGCGATCTGGTGGCTTTGGATGGCTCCATACTCGTTGTCAGGGCTGGTCGAGCTCCAGTCCTCCTGAAAGCGCGAAAACGGATACGTGCTGTCCTTGGAGGGGTGCTGCTGCCAGTCCTTGTCGTGCGTCCAGACGCCGTAGGCCGCGGCGAGGTCGTTCTTTTCCACATCGGTGAGAAAGCGGTTGACCGTCGAGCGCCCGAAGAGGTAGTTGTTCCAGTTCCACGGCCAATCGACCGGCCGGCCAGCCACCAGCCACCAAGCTATGAACAAGACAAAGAGAGCCCCTGCTCCGCTGTAAATGAACACCTGTTTGCGCCGGTCGCCAGCTGCATCGAATTTGGGGGCATCGAGCAAGGTCATGGTGAAAGTTCCTCGGAGTTAGGATACGGGAAAAAAGCAGGGACTAAAGCAGGGACTAGGAACGTAGGGACCGAGGGACTAGATCTGTCGATTGTGGCAAGGCTAATTATGAGGCCACGCATCCACTTCTCGCCCTTCAAGGCAATTGACCCTCACTGGCTTAGACACCGGCCATGATGTTCGAGTTCCCTGACCCTGGCGAAAGGCACGAACTCTAGTCCCTGAGTCCCTCGTCCCTATGTCCCTCGCTTTCAGTCCCTGCTGTACGACGTGCGGTTCTTCTCTGCCTGGCGCTCCAGCGCCAATTCGATCAGGCGCGTAATCAGTTCTTTATAGCCCAGCCCGGTTGCTTCCCAAAGCTTGGGGTACATGCTGATCGAAGTGAATCCGGGCAGCGTGTTCACCTCATTGAGGTAGATGCGCCGCTTGCCATCCGGTTCCATGAGAAAGTCGACGCGCGCGAGACCGGACAGGTCGCAGGCGCGAAAGGCGGCCACTGCCATATCGCGAATCTGCTTTGACTCGGTACGGCTCAACTTGGCGGGAATCACCGGCACCGAACCCTCGGAGAGGTACTTGGCTTCGTAGTCGTAGAACTCCTTGCCGGGAATGATCTCGCCGACCACGCTGGCCTTGGGATCGTCGTTGCCCAGCACGGCCACTTCAAGTTCGCGCGCCTTGGAGGTCAATCCGCCATGGCTCTTGCTGCCGCCAACGCCTTGCTCCACCACCAGCTTGCGGTCGTATTTGGCGGCCATCGCGAGGGCCGGACCGAGCTCACTGCGGTCATGCGCCTTGCTGATCCCGACCGAAGAGCCGAGGTTGGCCGGCTTTACGAACAGCGGATACTTCAGCGCCGCCTCAACCTGCTGAATGGCCTTGCGCGGCTGCTTTTCCCAGTCTGCGCGCAGCAGCGTGACATGTTTGACGATGGGAAGGCCGGCCTGGGCGAACAGGCGCTTCATCACGTCCTTGTCCATGCCCGCTGCCGAGCCGAGAACGCCCGAACCCACATATGCTACTCCGGCCAGTTCGAAGAGACCCTGAATGGTGCCGTCTTCGCCGAAGGTTCCGTGCAGCACGGGAAACACCACGTCAAGATTTGCGGCCTCTGGACGCGCTCTGTCGGTTGTCAGGGCCGCACGGGTCTCGGAGGGTTCGGGCGCAGGTTCGGGAGCAAGGAGGGTCGGAATCCCTTCATGCAGCAGCTTGGCTCCGGGCGTCGCAGCGGGGTCGCCCGCTCGCAGTTGGCGCGGCTCCGAGCCTTGCGCGCCTTCGAGCAGTCCACGCGCATCGCCAGCGGCAAGCCAGTGACCATCTTTTGTGATCCCGATGGGAACCACGTCGAACTTCTTCCGGTCAATCGCTTTCAGAATCGAAGCTGCCGAAAGCAGAGAGACTTCATGCTCTCCGCTTCGCCCGCCAAACAAGATGCCAACTCGCAGTTTCTTTGCCATTCCTCGATTCTATTTGCGACTCCGCATGTGGGGTTCCAGGCACCCCCTTCTCTCAAACAGCGGGAACCTGCTTGACGAATAGAGAATAGAAAGCGAATATACTTAGTACATGAGCCCGCAACAAGAGATTCAAGTCGAAGATGACGGTCTTGTATGTCCGGAGGTTGGCAATTGGGCGAAATCAAAATATCGTTTGATCGCGCTTTACGATGAGCTCTTCTCGAAGGGAATGAAATATAAGTGGGATCAGAGAGTTTATATCGACCTCTATGCTGGAGCGGGCTTTAGCAAAATTCGAAATACGAGGATCGTGCTCAAAGGCTCGCCGCTTCTTGCTCTGGGAGTAAGCTGCCCATTTGACAAATACATTTTCTGTGAAGGCGAAAGCGACAAATTACGAGCACTTGAGGCGCGAGTAGCGCGAGCCGCTCAACAAGCAGTATGCACCTTCGTTCAAGGCAACTGCGATTCGAAAGTCGATGAGATCCTTGCAAGTGTGCCGCACTCCAGTCGTGAAAACCGCGTGCTGAGTCTCTGCGTGGTTGACCCGTTTGATTTTGGCCTAAAGTTCGCCACCCTCAAGCAGCTGTCTTCGTTGAAGGTAGATTTCCTTGTGCTTCTCGCCGTCGCCATGGATGCAAACCGGGCTTACGAGCACTATGTTGAAGGGAAGAACCCGAAGCTCGATATGGCACTAGGGAATGTAAATTGGCGCAAACGGTGGAGCGCTCAGCCAAGAGGACGAGATGAGTTCCTCAATTTCCTGGCCGAGGAGTTTGCGCAAAGCATGGTCTCACTGGGATATCGGAAAACAGGGCCAGCAGA
>JBEKVS010000493.1:0-3845 GCA_049513795.1 Occallatibacter sp.
CCTCGCCCCCTTCCTTCTGGTCGGTATTTTGATAATCGCTTGTGACCGCAAAATCATGAGGAATCAACAGAGTTCTTTTCTCGGCAGGACCGTCGTAGCTGTGGCCACGCTGCTGATGTTTGGTGCTGCCATTGGCATGTTTGTGTTTTGAGTCGATTGCGAGACGGAGCGAACAAGGTGGGAGTCTTTGCGTGGCGGGAGGCGGGGATTTCAGAGGTCAGACAATCAGTGAGCGATGCTGGCACCGATGCGCTTTCGGGGAGCTTGTCGCTGCTTTTCCTCGATGGGTTCGGCTGCTTGTTCGATTCCTTCGTCCACCTTCGCGGATGCCTGGTTCTTTGTGATGTCCAAGGCTGCGACGATCTCCTGTTGCCGGCTTACCGCACTGGCCAGTTTTTCTTCATGCTCGAATGGGTGGTCGAGTTGCTTGGTCAAATCCTCGCTCTGTTTGCGGTACTGATTGAGGTCGGATTCGCGCTCATGGAGACGGTCCTCTATCCCCTCCAGAGCGTGTTCGATAGACGCGATGGTTCCAAGGGCGCTGTCGCTGATGTTGGCGTTGTATGTGTTCTTTCCGTGGATTGTGAGGTTTGCGCGTTCGTCGAACCTGTGGATTGAAATGGGAAATCCGCCAACGTCGCCGATGGCGTTTGTCGATTGGAACGGCTTGAGCGCGGCGGCGATGAAGACGAGGGCACGGCCAGCCTTTGCCCGATCGGTGAGCGCCTCCTTTTTCACAACCATTGAGAAATTGTCACCACGTGTGCTGGTGCGCGTGCGCAAGTCTTCGCGGATGTTCGCAATGTCGCGCTCGGCCTTCTGGACGCTTTCGGTAAGGCCCTTGATTCGATAACGCATTTGGTAAAGGCTCTCGGCGTGCTGTTTTTTGAGACGGGTGAGGCGAATGAGTTCGGCATCGACTTGTGCTTTCTCTATGACGAGGGGATTGCCTGACGCGATGGCTTTGACCTCTGCATAGGTCAGAGCGGCGGAATCCACGTCCTCGGCCCGGCGCACGGCTGCATCGCCGGTCATCACCTGGGCGATAAACCGGCATTTGGTTTCGAGGGTCTGCCACATATAGGCGTCAAAGCTGCCTTCACTCACGTAGCGGAAGATTTTAACGTATTCATTTTGATTGCCCTGCCGAATGATGCGCCCCTCGCGCTGCTCGATGTCCGCTGGTCGCCAGGGAGCGTCCAGATGGTGAAGCGCCACCAGCCGCTTTTGGACGTTCGTTCCCTCCCCCATTTTGGCGGTGCTGCCTATGAGTACGCGCACCTTGCCTTCGCGCACGGCTTTGAAAAGCGATGCCTTCGCCGCGTCATCATTGCAATCCTGGATAAACGCGATCTCGGCGGCGGGAATGCCTAGCGCCATCAGCTTGTCGCGCACGTCGTCATAAACGGAAAACGATCTGCTTCTCGCCTGCGGCGTGGACATATCGCAAAAGACGAGTTGCGCGCCCTTTTGCGGCGTTGAATCGAGCCAGACCTGGTGAATTCTCTCGACGGCCTGATTCGTCTTGGAATCTGGGTTGTCCCGGACGCGCGGGAGCACGAGGCGCAGATCCAGCGCCGCCTTTCTTCCCTCGGTCGTGATCTTGAGCATGTTGTCGTCGCGGGGATCGACCTGTCCGCCTTTGATCTTTTCGGTGCGCTTGACGAGATGCTCAACGAAACGCTTCAACTCCGGGCTGGTAGGCGCGCTGACGGTAATGGGGCGCCCTTGTTCCAGTTTTGGAACAGGCAATTTCAGCATGGCGGCGGTCTGTACGTCGGCAACCTGACGATATTGCTGCATGAGTTCCGGCACGTTAACGAAACGGGCGAAGCGGCTTTGGAGGCGATAGCCGCTGCCGTCCGGACTGAGTTCCATCGAGGTCACGGTTTCACCAAAAGTGCCCGCCCACGAATCGAAATGCTGGAGTTGATTGCGGCGCAACGCACCCATTTGCAGATACCGCTGCATCGTGAACATTTCGGCCATCGTGTTGGAAATCGGCGTGCCCGTGGCAAAGACCACGCCCCCGCCCCTGTTCTTCTCCTGGATATGCTGTACCTTGAGAAACAGGTCGAATGCTCGCTCGGAGGCCGTCTGTGGCAGCCCTGCGACGCGCGTCATCTTCGTGACATAGAAGAGATTTTTGAACTTGTGGGCCTCGTCGATGAAGAGGCGGTCGATGCCGAGTTCCTCGAATGTCAGCGTGTTGTCCTTCTTGTGCTCGGCGGAAAGGGACTCGAGTTTTGCAGTCAAGCGCCGCTTCACCCGCTCAAGTTCCTTTACGAGCCGGGTGCCGCGGTCGCTCTTCTGCTCGCGGATCGCTCGTTCAATTTCGTAAAGCTGCTCGTCGATGAATGCCCGGCGTGTTTCAACCGACACCGGGATTTTCTCGAAGCTCGCATGGGTGACAATCACGGCATCCCAATTTCCCGTCGCGATCCGGCTGAAAAGGCGGGCGCGTTTCGATGCCTCGAAATCCTCCTTTCCGGCAACGAGAATGTTGGCCGTGGGATAGAGTGTGAGCAATTCTGTGGAGAACTGCGTGAGCATGTGATTGGGCACGGCGAACATCGGCTTCGTTGCCAATCCCAGGCGCTTCAATTCGATGCCCGCGGCAACCATGGTGTAGGTCTTCCCGGCTCCTACAGCGTGGGCGAGCAACGTGTTGTCGCTTTGCACGATTCGCCATACCCCGTTTTTCTGGTGAGGTCGCAGGACAATCTGCTGGCTGCTCGATGGCAGCGTGAGATGGCTGCCATTAAAGAGCCGCAGACGCACACTGTTGAACTCGTCGTTATATTTGCGGCAGAGCCGCTCGCGGCGGTCGTCGTCTTCCCAAATCCACGTTTTGAACCGCTCCTTGATCTTCTCCAGTTTATCGCGCGCCGCCTCGGTTTGCTGAGGGTTGATTACCGCTGCCTCGGTCTTTGGATCGCGGTCATAAACAGTGGGCGTCTTGAGATTCAACGCATCCTGGATCAATTCCAGCGCGGAATAACGAGTGGTGCCCCATTCGGTGGTGTTGGCGACGGTGGCGCGTGCGCTGTAGTCGCCTTTAATGAACCAGGTGCCAACCGCCGCCGCATGCGAAACCGTGATGCCTTCCGCGCCAAGCAACGATTTCGCAAAAGCCTCCACGTCCGCCGGCGGAATCCAAACCGCGCCCAGGCGGGCGTCGATTTCCGAAGGGGTCAAGTCAACGGGCTGCACGGCTTCGAGGGCAGTGACGTTTTCCTGATAGTCGGGATTCGCGACCGTCGCCGCGCGTGCGTCCACTAACTTCGCCCGCACGTCACCGGAAAGGTATTGGTCTTCTGTTTCCCACCGCTCCGTCTGCGGATTTCGATAAACCATGCCTTTGAGTTCAGGCAGGAATTCCTCGGGTGGCCTGCTAAGGAGCATTTCCATGCGCGCCAAATCCACGCGCCCCATTTCGTTGAGCGTCAGCACCAAGGCGTCCTGTGGCGTTTCCGCTGCCTGCGCGACCTTCGTTTGGTGAATCGTGCGCTCGCGGAAAATCGCGGTCTTGACCGCCTTTTTTGTCTCCTCGTCGTAATCCTCCAACGAACAAAGCAATGGCAGGTCAGGGTCGCTCCGAAATGCCCGCCGGTTGGCATTGTCGTTGATCGGCCCGAACCGGGATACGAAATGATCGTACTGATGATTGAGCATCCGCCGCGCATCGAGCACGGCCTCCTCGCCGTAGTCTTGAAGCTGGGTCCGCAGCGTCTCTCGCACGGCATCGCGCACTTTGATCAATCCGCGGATTCGTCGTGCCGCTTCATCGGGAATGTTCGTGACGGGCGTCAGCTTTGGCCCCCTGCGAACGGTTATTGTGCCGT
>JBEKVS010000494.1:0-4266 GCA_049513795.1 Occallatibacter sp.
GTCCGTACTCGCCGCCTGGAGAGCGCGGCCTACCCTCTCGTCGGCCTCGCGCTGGGAATGGTCTTCACGATGGGTCTAATGACCAACCTGATCCGATCGGGAGGCGCCACACTTGAGGCAACTGTCGTGGACGTGGCTCCGGCCTCCGAGCCAAAGACAAGGAAGCTTCCGCGGCTGCCTTGGCAACGCCTACTGCATCCGCTCACAGCCATCCTCGCCGTCCAGGCCGGACTCTCGCTGACCCTAGTCTGGAGCAATACCGCTTTTGATGACGAGGCAGACTACCTGTCCCTGGGCCACTACCTGATCGCTCACTGGCTACACGGGACGCCTTGGCCATCCGTTTACGGAGACCACACACTGTCCGGCTCGCCAATAATTTACCCGCCCATCGGCGCCATGGCGGACGCCGTCGGCGGCCTAGCAGGAGCGCGCATCCTGTCGCTGATGTTTATGCTCGGCGCGACCGCATTGCTATATTTCACCGCCCAGCGGCTATTCGGTAACGCTACCGCTATGTTCGGCACCGCCCTGTGGGCTGTCAGTGAACCGACGCTTCGGCTTGCCTTCGCTACATACGACCCGCTGTCATTGCTTCTAACTGCGCTGGCTGCATGGCTAGTGGTGCAAGCTGGAAGCCGATACCACCGCGGGGAGCTAATCACGGCCGCTGCCGCGGCACTGGCACTGGCCAACGTCACCGCGTACTCCGGCGTCATTATTACGCCCGTTGTGATCGGCTTCGCGGTCGTCGTATGGCTTCCGTCCATGGGCAGGCAAGCGTGGTCGGCCGCTGGCTGGTTAGCGGCCGGTTGGGGAGTATTTTTCGGAGCTGGGATGACACTCTCTCATTCCTGGCCGGGAATTATGTACACAGTAATCGATAGGCAGGTAGGCGGCCGTCAAGGATTTACTTACGTGCTGCGAGACATCTGGGGCTTTGGTGGTATAGTCCTAGTTCTGGCTGCTATCGGTGTAGTGATTTCACTTAGCGCCAAGGACCGCCGCGCACTGCTCTTGATGCTCGCTGCTGGACTGCTGGCGGTACCTGCAGCCCAACTGCACGATGTGACAATTACGTCGCTAGATAAGCATCTTTCTTACGGCCTCTGGTTCGGCACTATGGCCGCCGGGTACGGCATCAGCAGGTTGATTCAGAAAGGCTTGCTTGGACGTCGGGCTGTCACGCTCTGCGCCGTCGCGGCTTTGGCTTACCCCGCAGTAGTCAACTGGGAGGCGGCATGGAGCGAAGACCACGTCTGGCCGAACGCAAGCTCGTTTGTGACATCATTCCGGAAAATGGCCGCCAGCGCATCTGGCATCATTTACGTGCCAGGGAACGAATACCACATCTCGGAGTACTACGCACCAGCTAAGTTTAGCTGGACGCGGCTTAGCGGCAGCAATCTGAGCTACCAATTTTCGTTTGATCCTGCGCTTCCACGAAGTCGGTGGACAGCATACTACAATACACAACTCAGAGTGCATCACTATGGCGCCGTTGTGCTCGTCTACGAGACCACGTTCTCAGCGAGACTGCCGCGCGGTGAGTTGTTCTCATCAAGTGGGACTACCGCGCAGATCCTGGGACTCGTTGGTGCGAACTCCGGCGAACCCGGCCTTCCTGCACTGACGTTCGCGCTGGAAAGCGACCATGCATACCGAATCGTCGCAGTTGGCCCTTACAACACCACTCCGCTGAGTGGATCGCCCTCATATGGAACCTATGCGATCTGGGAGCGGGTGGGTAGGAGTTGAGTGGCGTCGCTCTGCGCGGGAGGCGCCCGGAGACGGAGAGGACGCCATCACCGGGCGTGTGGAGACCGCCCGCTTACTTGCTGGTAGCGGCATTCGCTCTCACAATGACAGCTGGGATAGGGCTGCGGTTGTGGCACCTCGGGGTCTCACCTGCCTGGCAGTGGGATGAGGCTGTTTACTGGCGGGTGGCGACGGACGTTCAGCACGGCTCGCTGTCGGAGCATCCGCTTAAGGGCGTGGCCTGGCAGCCGTTCCTGTATCAGCCGCTGTTCTACTTCCTGGCGCTGGCCCGCTGGTTCGCGCTGACCGGGGCCAGCATTTACCACGCCCGGATCCTGGGTCTCCTGCTGACCGCGGTAATGCTCGTAGCGCTGTTCCGCCTCGTCTGGAAGATCCACGGGCCGAATGTGGCGCTCTTCGCGCTGGTCCCGGTGGTGCTCGACGGCTGGCTGATGTACATCGAGCGGGTCTCCTACATCGAGAACGCCCTCTTGCTGATCCTCGTTGCTGGGTTCCTGCTGTACCAGCGGGCGCTGGAGCGGCCGTCGTGGCAGCGGTTCGTGGCAGCCGGGGGGGTGCTTGGGTTCGCGGCGGTTTTCAAGCAGACCGGCGCCTACGGGATTGCGGCTGTCCTGCTGTGCTGGCTGATCACCCGCCGGGCCCACAAGGGCCACTTCGTCCTGCTAGGCACGGCTGCCGTAGTCGTGGTCATCTATGTGTGGGCGATGGTCCGGATGTATGACGTGCCCGGGCACGACTGGTACATCAACCAGTCGCTAGTCCAGGTTCGCCGCGTGCTGGGGCTGCAGCAGAGCGGCGGGACACTGACATCCCCCGGCGGCGTGCTGCACCTGCTGGAGGCGCAATACCGGTACTTCGTCCCCTCGGTGTTGGTCGCCGGGGCGGCGTTTGTCACCGTGGCCCGCCGGGTGCTGCAGTGCTACCGCGTCCGGGACTGGGCACCGGCCCGGGATAACGCGCTGCTATTCAGCTGGCTGGTGGCCGGGATCGTGGTGTTCGGCTTCAGCTCGCTGAAGTTCCCGCAGTACTTCGCGCTGATCCTGATTCCGGGGTACTGCTACCTGTGGACCGAGATGGCCCGGTGGGACTGGCGGTCGGCCTGGAAGGCCGTTGCGTCCGGCGGCGCCGCCGTGGCCGGGGTGGCCTCGCTGCTGCTGGCGGTGCCGGCGTTCAGCGCCAACACCCTGGCCGAGACCCAGCAGTATGCCGCGGCGCACATCCCCGCCGGGGCGGTCGTAGTGACCGAGCAGAGCATCGGCGACCTGATCAGCCAGCCCTGGTGCACGGTTGAGTACGCGGTCCCGTGCCAGCACGCCGCCGCCTACGCGATCACCTGGCGCACCTACCTACAGTCCAGCTTCCGGCAGGGCGACCCCGCCTTTTACCAGGTAATGAAGGGCGCGGTTCCGGTCAAGTCCTTCAGTGGCGATGTAGGAACGGCCACAGTATGGAGACTAAGGAAGACACCATGAAACTGGTGAAAAATTCGTTGAGGCGCTTTGCATTACTACTGACTGCGGTAGTCATGGTTTCCGCTTGCGGTCATCCACTAATTCCGGCCTCAGCGCTCAGGCCCATCAAAAAGTCGGGGCCCGTGCGGAGCAGTGGGCCGGTCCTGGGCGTGGATCTGTACGCGCTAAGCAACTATCCCGCGGCAGAGGTAAAGGCCGACGGGCAGCGCACACTTGCGTACATCAAGAACGTGCTGAAGGCTGACGCGG
Organism: Occallatibacter sp.; assembly: GCA_049513795.1. Classification (GTDB taxonomy): domain Bacteria; phylum Acidobacteriota; class Terriglobia; order Terriglobales; family Acidobacteriaceae; genus Telmatobacter. The sequence goes on from JBEKVS010000494.1 coordinate 3,501, forward strand.
TCGGCATCGTGTGGGATTTCTACGCGGCCAGCAGGCACTCTGACGCCGTCGAGGAGACGGCTAACACGCTGTCCGCGAGGAATGTGGGCATCCTGACCAGGATCGCCATCCGGGATCACCTGCTCGTGCAGTACCGGCCTCTGATCTTCGTCAGCAGCGAGCCGGAGAATCCCTGGGAGGGAATGATTCGCCCGGAAAATCCGGCCCGGTGGTTCAGTAACTACTACATGGCTGAACTGCCCTACTTGAGGAGGGCACAGCGGCTCGGTGTCGAGGAGTTCGTCACGGCGACGGAGATGGACGACCTGAACAACAGCCCGCGAGCATCTCCTGGCGGTGAGGTACGTGGGCATGGACATGTACAGCAAGCTGCATCTCCGAGCTAGTGCAACCTCCGCTCAGGTGACGGCTGCGATGGAGAGAAAGTTTGCCAAGGTGCCCGCATCGGTGCTACGGAGGACGGCTATCGACGAGACCGGCATAGGGGCCCGGGCCGGGGCCTACAAGCATCCTCCGGCTATCGGCAGGCGCGGCCGCCTGGACGAGCAGGTGCAGGCGAACTGGTTCACCGCAGTCTGCAGGACGGTTCGCCAATATCACATGCGCGGCGTGTTCTTCTGGAAGGTGGACCTGACCGACAACCCCGCGTATCCAGCTACGTCGCTGTCCACTTTCGAAGGCAGGAAGGGGGCTCAGGCGATCAGTGAATGCGCACAAATTTTTAGCTGATCTTGCGGCACGACAGGAGGGCCGGGGGGCGCTGTGG
>JBEKVS010000495.1:0-3770 GCA_049513795.1 Occallatibacter sp.
GTCACCGGTCAGCCAGGCCGATATCGATCAGGTCATGAAGCCGCAGTCAGGCGATTGGCCCAGCTACAACGGCACACTGGACGCCAACCGCTATTCACCGCTGCGCCAGATCAACACGGCCAACGTCAAAAACCTGCAGCCGCAATTCATCTTTGCACCCGGAGGACAAGGACTCGAGGGCACGCCGCTGGTGATGGGTGGGCTGATGTATGTCACGGGCGGCACCCGCGTCTGCGCTCTGGACGCCAAGACCGGCGCGCACGTGTGGTGCGTGTCACGCGACAACGGCCTTGCCACCGCGCCGCGTACTGCCGCCGCGCCGGTGGGTCCGAACCGCGGCGTAGCGGTGCTGGGCGATCGCGTGCTGTACATCTCTGACGATGCCTATTTGGTGTGTCTAAACCGGCTGACCGGAGCGGTGATGTGGAGCCGATCGTTACCGGAAAAGGATGCGGTGGGAAAATTCTATAGCTCGATGGCGCCGATGATCGTGAATGATCTGGTGATTGCGGGCATCGCAGGTGGCGACACCCCCATGCGTGGCTTTGTGGTGGCCTACGATGTTGCCAGCGGCCGGGAAGCCTGGCGCTTTTATACGATCCCGAGGCCCGGCGAACCATTGTCCGATACCTGGAAGGGCAATGCGCTTCCAACCGGCGGTGGCGCCACCTGGGCTAGCGGTTCGTATGACAGGGAGACCGGCACGCTGTATTGGGCCGTCGGCAATCCCTATCCTGATACCGATGCGGATCAGCGCGTCGGGCGCAATCTCTACACCAACTCAGTGATCGCCCTGGATGCGAAGACCGGAACATTCAAGTGGTATTTTCAGTTCACGCCCTGGGATACCCATGACTGGGACGCCACCGAGCCGCTGGTATTGGTCGATGCCAACTTCCGCGGCAAGCCGCGCAAGTTACTGCTATCGGCGCAGAGAAGCGGCATCTTCTACGTGTTGGACCGTACCAGTGGCGAGTTCCTGCTCGCGAAGCCCTTCGTCAAGAAGATGACCTGGGCCAGCGGTTTTGAGAAGGACGGTACGCCGATCCTGACCACGGGCAGTACGCCGACTGTGGACGGTACCAAGACGTGTCCGGCCGTCCGTGGGGCCACCAACTGGTATGCGCAATCCTATGATCCGCAGACCAAGCTCTTCTATGTCATGGCGGCCGAGGATTGCGGTATCTATCGCAAGCGCGGCCAGGTGTTCGGCAACAATCCGGATCCATCCGATCCCGGCACTCGACTGGTGCGCGCCCTCAATATCGAGACCGGCGCGGTGATATGGGAGAAGCTGCTGACGGGACCCCAGGAAACCAATTACACCGGCGTACTCGCTACCGCGGGTGGGCTGGTGTTTCATGGCGAGACCGGCGGGGACTTTGCGGCGGTGGATGCCAGGTCGGGCCGGACGCTGTGGACCTTCCGCGGCAATGATAGCTGGCGCGCTTCGCCCATGACCTACATGGCGGATGGCCGCCAATATGTCGCCGGCATGGACGGCACCACTCTTATCAGTTTCTCGTTAGGCCATCGCTGATGGGTCTGAATCACACCGTGCACAGCTGAAATGCCTCGGTCAGCGACTCGAAGGGGTCGCTGCGAGTCGGCACGAACTCGTGCGCCACGTAGCCCTGATAATTCAGATCGGCGATGGCTGCGGCAATCGCGTGATAGTTGAGTTCCTGGGTGCCGTTGATTTCGTGGCGGCCGGGTACGCCACCGGTATGAAAATGCCCCATGAAGCTGATGTTGTTGCGGATGGTGCGGATCACATCGCCCTCCATGATCTGCATGTGATAGATGTCGTATAGCAGCTTCACGCGCGGCGAGTTGATTCCTTTCATCACCGCGACGCCAAACGCGGTGTGATCGCCCTGGTAACCGAGGTGATCCACTTTGCTGTTGAGCAGCTCAACACAGATGGTCACGCCCTGCTTCTCGGCAAGCGGCGCAATTCGCGACAGGCCGGCGATGCAGTTGGCGATTGCCGCCTCATCGCCGATACCGGAGACCCGATTGCCGAACATGGCGATGAGGTTCGGCACGTGCGCACTGGCCGCCAACGGTAGCGCCGTCTCCAGCTCCGCGAGCAACATCGCATGGTTGGCGGGATCGTTAAATCCGGTGGCGATGAATTTATCGCGGTGGCTGGCATAGCCCATGGAGACGGTAAGCCCCGCATCCTTGGCAACCGACCACTCATCCGGAAATAGGAGGTCGATGCCCTCGAACCCGAGTTGCTTGATGCGATAGCAGAAGTCGGACAGCGGCAGCGTGCGCGCATAGGGCCAGCGGCACACCGATTGCCTGAGCCGACCGGTGGGCGCGGCGCTGGCAGCGGCGCGAAGCCCACTCGCGGCGATAACGCCTGCGGCGGCCAATGATGCCAGAACGCCACGGCGACTGGTGCGCTCGAGTGTGCAGGGCATTGGCCTCTCCTTATTATTGACGCCGACACGCGTAGAATATGCTGAACGCCGGGGCTGCGTAGGCCCACCCGGGGCGCGGCACATTTGCGGGGGATAATAATGCAGAGTACCAGCTATGACGCGATCGTCGTCGGCTCCGGCATATCCGGGGGCTGGGCAGCCAAGGAACTCACGCAGAAGGGACTGCGCGTGCTGCTGCTGGAGCGGGGCCGCAACGTCGAACACGTCAAGGACTACGTCAACGCCACCAAGGCACCGTGGGAATACCTGCACCGGGGCGGCCGCACCTATGCGATGGAAGAAGCCTACAAGGTACTCAAGCGGGATTTGCTCAATGAGAAGAATCTCTCGTTCTGGGTCAACGAACAAGAATCGCCCTACGTAGAGGTCAAGCGCTTCGACTGGTTTCGCGGCTATCAGGTCGGCGGCCGTTCGTTGATTTGGGGACGGCAGAGCTACCGCTGGAGTGATTTCGACTTCGAAGGCAATGCGAAAGATGGAGTGGGGGTGGACTGGCCGATTCGCTACAGCGAGCTTGCGCCCTATTATGATCATGTAGAACGGCATGCAGGCGTCTCCGGTGCGCGCGATGGAGTGCCGCAACTTCCCGACGGACAATTCCAGACGGCCATGCCGATGAATTGCGGCGAGGAATGGTTTGCCGAGCGGCTGAAGAACGAATTCGGCGGCAAGCGGCGAATGATCATCGGGCGCACGGCGAACGCCACCCAGGCGTTGGAAGGGCGCGCCCCGTGCCAATATCGAAACGCGTGCTGGCTGGGCTGCCCCTACGGTGCCTATTTCAGTACGCAGTCCTCGACACTGCCGGCTGCGGCGAAGACCGGCAAGCTCACGTTGAAGCCCTGGTCGATCGTGACCGAGGTGCTGTTCGACAAGACTCGCCGGCGCGCCTCGGGCGTGCGGGTGCTCGATGCCGTCACCGAAACGACGACGGACTACACCGCCAAGATCGTCTTTATCTGCGCCTCCACGCTCAATTCAGCCTGGCTGCTGATGCGATCCGCCACCGACGTTTGGCCGGGAGGGCTCGGCAGCAGCTCCGGTGAACTGGGGCATAACCTCATGGATCATCACTTTCGCTGTGGCGCGGAAGGCACAATTGCGGGTTTGGACGATAAGTACTACTACGGCCGTCGTCCCAACGGCATTTACATACCGCGCTATCGCAACCTTTTCGGCGACAAGCGCGAGTACCTGCGTGGCTTTGGCTACCAGGGCAGCGCGAGCCGGGAAGGGTGGACGCGGGCGGTGCGGGAACTCGGTGTGGGTGCGGCTTTCAAAGACGAGATGATGACACCGGGTCCTTGGAAATTCGGC
>JBEKVS010000496.1:0-3743 GCA_049513795.1 Occallatibacter sp.
CACGGCTGCTCTAATCCAAGCAGTCCAGTTCAATGTGCACAAGCAAAGCCTTGCAAGCGCTATTCAGCTCGCCATCGAGAAAGAGAAAGTGGGCGGACGCGACGCCTTGTTGAAGGGAGATCGGGCATACCTTGCCAATGCTCGCGCTGACTTCGATAAGCAGACGGAGACGTTGCAGCCCCTGCTCACGTCCGCAACCAGCCACCAACTATTCGCGCAGATTCAAACGTCCAATTCGGCCTATTGCGGCTTAGTGGACAAAGCCTTGCAGCAACATGACGCGGCCGACAATACAGCAGCTATGGAGACCTTCTACGGGCAGGCCGCGGCGCAAACGCGATCGGATCTGAAGGCGAGTACAGTCGCTCTGGTTGATTGGTATGACAAACTTGCCAGCGAAGCCGAGGCTGAACAAGCCTCGTCTGCCCAAAATGCCTCGCACCTGATTCTCGCTCTGGTCGTCTTCGGATTTGTCGTCGGCATCACGCTGTCCGCGCTCATCGTTCGTTCGCTGCTCGCTTCGATTCGCCCCATCGTCGGTGTTCTTGAGCAAATCTCGAATCACAATTTGTGCATTCCAGACGTTGAAGTCACGACGAATGACGAGATGGGGCAAGCCGGGCGTGCGCTTAATCTGATGAAAGCCAATCTCTCCCGAATGGTGGGCTCCATCACCCAATCTTCCGAGCAACTGGCGGCTGCAACCGAAGAAATCGCCCAGGGAGCCAAGCACTCATCCGCGAGCGCCCGCGAAGAGGCTCAACAGGCGTTGCAGGCGGCCTCGGCCATGCAGGAGATGTCGGCTACGGTGCGCGAGGTTGCGATGCATGCGGAGAAGGCTTCGGACGCCTCCGCGCGGTCGGCCCAGGCCGCGCGTCAAGGAGGACAAGTGGCCGAAGCAACGCTGGCGACGATGAACGGGATCGCCGCTTCTACCAGAAACGCCGCTGAACGCATCCTTGAGCTGGGCAAGAGTTCCGAGCAGATTGGCAACATCATCGGCGTGATTACCGAGATCGCCGGGCAAACCAATCTTCTTGCGTTGAATGCGGCTATTGAAGCCGCGCGTGCCGGCGAACAGGGTCGCGGCTTTGCTGTGGTTGCCGGAGAGGTTCGCCGCCTGGCCGAACGCACTGCGACCGCGACTCAAGAGATATCGAGCATGATCCAGACCATCCAGTCGGAGACCAAAATTGCCGTGGACGCGATTGAGAAAGGGAACCGGGAGGTCCAGTTCGGCGTCGATAAGACTAGCGAGTCAGGCCGGGTACTGGCGGAGATCATTGGCATGTCGGAGGAAGTCGGCGGCATGGTTGCGCAGATCGCGACCGCAGCGTCCCAGCAGCAAGGCGCCACCGAGCAGATCAATTCCAGCGTTTCTCAAATCTCGAATCTCACCCAGGCTTCGGCGGACAACGCCGACCAGACGGCCAATGCCTGCGTCAATTTGTCCGCGCTGGCGTCCGGACTGCAACGGCTTGTGACAGAATTCTGTGTCAATGGCTCCGCAGCCTGATCCACCTGCCAGGGCGAACAGCAATTGAAGGGATCGCCGGCTCGAGGCCATTTCCGAAATAATCGAATCCAGTCCTCAAGTCCGATTCTTGAGGCCCTGTCCGCATTCCTCCCGTTTGACCCTGTCCCTGCGTCTAAATAGACTTGAGGGCAGGGTTTCTCCATGACGTTGCGCAATCTTCGACGCTTTGCCTGTCTTCAGGCCTCTGTTTCGGTTCTGGTTTCATCCGTTCTGCTGACAGGCTCATTCTCTCTGTCCGTCGCCCAATCCTCCAATAGCAAGTCTTCAAAGAATCAAAGCTCCTCTTCGCAGCCCGTTCAACAGGAAAAAGCGCCATCTCTGATTGACCCGGCGGGGCCGACGGTCTCGCTGGTGAGTTCCGAGCCGGTCTTCCTCATGGCCGCGGCCTTGAATGCCTGCGGCTACAACGAAGGGCTGGAGGAAAGTGCGCCAGTTCGGCAAAAGGTGCGGGACGAGATCAACTTGGCGCTGGGTAAAAGCGAAGAGGCGCGCACCGCCCGAGACAAGGTCTGCCTTTATATTGCCCAGCACCGGATGACCGGCTCGGAGCGCGACATTGCGCAGTACATCTCGCTGGCTTTATACCTTACGCCGCCGCCGGAGTTGGAGACATCGGCGGAGCTGACGGAGATGCCTCCCGACTCGACGCAGGTGGTGGAGATTGTGCCGCTGCTCAAGGATTTTGTGGCCGCGGTGGATTTACATGGAATCTGGCTGACCGTACATTCCACCTACGACCGGGAAGCCGACAGCCTGCACGACCCCCTGTCGAAGATGATTCAGGAGACGGACCTGTATCTCAAGATGCCGGCGTCGACCGAGTATGGGAGCCGGTTTGTGGTGGTGATTGAGCCCATGCTCTCGCCCAGCGTGGTGAATGCGCGCATTTACGGGACGGATTACGTGGTGGTGGTGTCGCCGGTGAATGGGAAGATTCGCATGACGGATGTGCGCCACACCTACCTACATTACGTGATTGAGCCGCTGCTCAATGCGCGTGCCAACGCCATTGACCGCACCCAGCCGATCCTCAAGGAAGTTCGCGACGCGCCGCTCGAATTCCGCTACCGGTCAGACACGGTTCCGCTGACCATCGAATGCCTGATCAAGGCCATTGAGGCGCGGACCATGGACACCGGCGTTCCGGTGTACAAGATTCCCGCCAATGCGGCTCGCGAAGATATGCCACAGTACGAGCACGAGCGGCAGGTTTACCAGCAGAAGGTGGACGCGGTCCGGTTGGCGACTGTGCGTCACGACATGACGCAGGGATTTGTACTGACGCAATATTTCTATGAGCAGATGATCACTTTCGAGAAAGACCCCGCCAGCCTGAAAGACTCGATCGGCGAGATGGTCTACAGCATGGATGTGGACCAGCAGGTTCACCGCGCCCGGCAAATTGAGTTCGACAAAGAAGCGGATGGGGAAGTGCTTGGCCGCAGCCAGCCGCGCAAGCTGACCGGGCTGGACCTGGCGGAGTCGAAGCTGGCTGCTGGCGACGTGGCCACGGCCAGTTCGTTGGCCATGCAAACGCTGGCGGAGAAGTCAGACACGCTGGCGGCGGTCGCGGCCGGCTCGCGCGCCAATTTTATTCTGGCCCGTGCAGCCATCATGACTGGGCATCCGGACGAGGCCATCGACCACTTCCAGAAGACGCTGGCCACCAGCAAGGATCAGCGTCTGCTGGCCTGGTCGCACATCTATCTTGGCCGTATGCTGGACCTGGATTGCAAGCGCGATCAGGCGGTCTCCGAGTACCAGTTGGCGCTGACGGTGCGCGATGGAGAGCAGGACACACGGCTGGCTGCGGAGCGCGGAGTGAAGACCGCGTATGCCGTCAAAGGTCACAGTTGCGACGACGATGCGGACGACGACACGCCCGGCGCCGCGGCTGTGAAGCCAGGCAATTCGGCGGGTCAGCCAGGTACGCAGAAACCGCAATAGCTCGGGGCCAGGTGCAGAGACTCTCTGCGCTTCGCAGACCGAGCGTGAATTTGAAGACGGGGATCGGAAAAGGGATCGGGTGAAGCTGAAATCTCCGATTGTGCGAAGACATCCCTAAAGCAGTTTCGGAATTGTCGTGGTCTTGATCAAGGGTGTGCAAGGTGGCTTTTTCTTCCACCCCAGCGACGAAGACCAGTCGCTGGGGACCCCGGGAGGAAAAGCCGCTTGAGGGCCGAGCTTCCGGTCTACAGTAATTCCG
>JBEKVS010000497.1:0-3741 GCA_049513795.1 Occallatibacter sp.
TTCACGATCCATTCCATGGGCTCCCCCACCGGCAGCGATGCCTGTTCCACCAACTCCTCGGGAATCTCGACGGTCAAGGTGGTTCCCACGCGAACTATACGGGTTGTCATGGGATGGCTCCTGCTCCAATCTTACCGTCAATCAGCGCCGCTGTCGCCATCGCTCGCGTGAATGCCCTGAAGCGGTAATAGGATCCACCGGAACGTGATCGACATCGAGGCTTCTCATCATTTGCGGGGAATCCTGCTGCAAAACATCTCAAATTCCTGGGCCCTCTCATATCAGCTCCATCCCCCACAGGTCATGCAAATGCAGCAAGCCTTCCACCTTTCCGCCGACATCCACCACCACCAGTGAAGTAATCTTGCGCTCCTCCAGAATCGCCAGCGCCGTCGCGGCCAGTTCGTTCGCCGCAATCGTTCTAGGATGCGCATTCATGGCTTCGCCGGCTGTCCGGCTGAATGCCGCTCCGCCCTCGCTTTCCAGAAGCCGGCGAAGATCGCCGTCCGAAAAAACACCGCGGAGCTTGCCTTCCTCCTGCACCGTCGTAATCCCCAGCCGCTTCGACGACATCTCGAAGATCACATCGGCCATCGGTGTCGAAGGCGCGACAACCGGCACGGCGTCGCCCGCGTGCATCAGATCGCTCACCCGCGCCAACCGCTTGCCCAACTTGCCGCCGGGATGCAACTCCGCAAAGTCCTCGGCGCGAAATCCCTTGCGCAGACTCACGGCGATGGCCAGCGCATCGCCCAGCGCCAGCATGGCTGTGGTGGAGGCGGTGGGGGCCAGGTTCAGTCCGCAGGCTTCGCGCTCCACACTGCAGTCGAGGGCTACGTCGCTGGCCACGGCGAGGGTCGAATTCAGATTGCAGCAAAAGCTGATCAGCGCATCCCCCTTGCGTTTGAGCGTGGCCAGCAGGCGGAGAATCTCTTCCGTCTCCCCGCTTGCCGAAAGCGCGATGACCATGTCGCCAGGCAGAAGCATGCCCAGGTCGCCGTGCACCGCTTCAGCCGGATGCAGGTACAAGGCCGGCGAGCCCGTCGAGCTGAGCGTGGCCGCGATCTTCTGCGCAATAATGCCACTCTTGCCCATGCCCGTCACCACCACCCGGCCATGTGACTCCCCGCAGCGCAGGATCAACTCCACGGCACGCGCGAAGGGCAACGACATCGGCCCTTCCAGCCGCTCCGCAAGCGCCGACAGGGCCGCTGCTTCAATGCGGACCAGAGTAGCCGGCTGGAATGCGTCATCTCCGTGCGAAGGGTTCATCGGCTTTTGATGGTACCACCCCCTGCGCCCCACCCTGACGTGGCAAGTCGCCGCTGGCACGGCGCCGGCTGCGTTTGGCTGTTCCAAAGGAAGCGGGGGGAAGCGCAATTGACCGCTCAGGAACGCTAGTTTCCTCGTACAATAGCAATGAGAGGTCTGAATCGCGGTGAAACGCAACACGATCGTTTTATTCGTCGTTCTGTTCATCCTCGCCACCTTCGCCTGGGCGGGTTGGGCCAACTTTGAATTCCGCAAACAGGCCGCTGAACGATTGCTGGAGTCGGCAGCTAAGGGCGAACTGGTCGTTGACGCAGCCGGCACGCCCGAGTATGTTTCACCGCTCACCGGCAAACCCGCCCCGCCTTTTGAGCTCGAAGATCTGAGCGGCCACAAAGTCTCGCTGGCCAGTTATAAAGGCAAAGCCGTGCTGGTAAACTTCTGGGCTACCTGGTGCGCCCCCTGCAAAATCGAGACTCCCTGGCTGGTCGAATTGCGCAATCAATATGCCGCGCAAGGCTTTGAGATTCTTGGCGTCTCCGCCGACGAACTCGACCACGACGACGCCAAAAAGCTGAATGACGACAAGCAGGCCATCGCTCTCTCCGCCACCAAGTTGCACATTCAGTATCCGGTGTTGATCGACGGCGCCACATTGGACAAGGCCTACGGCGGCCTTGACGACCTGCCCATGTCGTTCTACGTCGACCGCAATGGCACAGTCGTCGCGGCGCAGGTGGGGCTCACATCGAAAGATGAGATGGAATCAAACATCAAGAAAGCGTTGGGGAATTAGGCCGGACGAGTTGCCGGATTAGGGGTTTTGTCCACAAACACAAGGCAGGGAGCGTATGATTCCGATGGCCGCATACAAACACGCAGCAATCATCGCGGCCGCACTCGCGCTGAGCTTCGCAACGATCCCGGTGCATGCCCAGGCTGACCTGCAAAGCCGCTCCATCCTCAAGGGCGCGGCTGTCGAGTATATGTTTCCCGAGCAGGTAACCGTCCCCTCCGGCAAGCTGAGTGAAGTCGCGCTCCACTTCCGCATTGAGCCAGGCCTGCACATTAATTCGCACAGCCCCAAAGACGAATATCTAATCCCGACGTCGTTTTCTATTCCCGACAATGCCGGCGTGCGCCTGGCCGACGCCAGCTACCCCGCAGGCAGTGACTTTATCCTACCCGCCGATCCCACCACCAAGCTCAACGTCTATACCGGCGAGTTTGTCATTCAAGCGCGCATTGTGGCCGCCCCCGGCGATCACCTCGTCGAAGCCAAGTTGCACTACCAGGCCTGCGACATGAATGTCTGCATGCCCCCCAAAACCATTCCCGTTCCCATCGACGTGATAGGGAAGTAGGTAGTGCTGGGAACAGGGAACAAACTGAGCCGTCCGCGTTGAGTGTCGTTTGAGGTAAGATTGTCTTACCATGCAGACCAAGGTTTCGACAAAGGGCCAAATTGTGCTTCCCGCCCCGCTGAGGCACCGGCTTGGCATTCGCGCCGGCGATGCACTCGATATTTCCGTCGAGAAGGATCGGATTGTGCTGACAGCACCAAAGCGGAAACGCTTCAAAGCTCGCATCATCGAAGACCCGATCACTGGCTTCCCGGTCATTGACGCGGGGCCCGATGCGCCGATTCTTACCAGCGAGATGGTCCGCGAACTCCTTGTTGACTTCCCATGAGATACCTGTTGGACGTCAACGCGCTTATCGCTTACGGCTACAGGAAACATGGATTTCACGATCGAGTAGGCGCCTGGATTCGGTCCCGGAAAGGAGACCGCTTTCTAACCTGCTCTATCACTGAGCTGGGATTCGTTCGTGTGCTGGGGAATGTGCGTGCGTATGGCATGGGCGTGGCACAAGCGAGATCGCTGTTGACGGAACTAAAGGCATGGAGCACCTTAACGCTCGAATTCCTGCCAGACGGGTGCGATATCTCCCATCTCCCCACTTGGGCAAAATCTCCGGCGCAGATCACGGATGGCCATCTGGTGCAGCTCGCGATTGCCAAGGATGCGGCCCTCGCCACGCTGGATGCGGGCATTCCGGGAGCGTTTTTGATTCCGTAGGAGCTTCCGGCATGGATGGATGATGCGCTGGGCAGACTCCGTACTCGACTGTCGGAATTGAGGCAAAGGTGGACGAAGCGCTCGAACTGAAAGCGGTCTTCGATGATGCTTGCAATGAATGCCTGCAATACCTACAATGAATGCATGCAGTATACCATCCGCAATGTGCCGGACTATCTCGACGCCGCTTTACGCGACGCGGCCCGCGAACGCGGCAAGAGCCTGAACGAGGTCGCAATCGAGGCTCTGGCTCGCGGAGCCGGTTTGGGCGATCAGCAGTGCCGCCACCGCGACTTGAGCGGGATTGCCGGAAGTTGGAAGCACGATCCGGCTTTTGACGCCGCTATTGAAGCTCAGGACACGGTCGACGAGGAGATGTGGCGTTGATTGT
>JBEKVS010000498.1:0-3719 GCA_049513795.1 Occallatibacter sp.
AAGTGGTGGAACTGGCAGACACACCATCTTGAGGGGGTGGCGCCGAAAGGCGTGGGGGTTCAAATCCCCCCTTCCGCACCAGGTTTTCGTTTCGTGTGCACGCCGCTTATTCTCAGTTCGGCCGTGACCTCAGCCCTTAGGCCCGCAGAGGCGTTCAATCACATGGTCCATTCGTCGCCGGGCGATTTGAAGCCTGCGCTTTGCCGTGAGGCGGCTAATTCCGAGAATCGCAGCCGCATCAGCGAGGCTGTGCCGTTGAATATCGCAGAGCAGGAAAACTTCCCGGCAACTCGGCCGTAACTGCATGGCATGCATCAGCACGGCCTGCATGACTCCTGATGGAATACTGCGCTGCTCGCCTGATAGATACTCTCGAATGTTTTTTCCCTGAAGCGGTTCGGTCATATTTGAGATCGAAGATGAGGTCAAGATCGACATCGCGGCTGAGATCGACATACGCTTACTTCCTCTGTGTTAACCGGCTTGCTTGCTCGTCCCGAATGGCGCCGAAGCCGTCGCATAACGGCTCCGGCGAAGCGGAGAAACGATGCCATCCCCCCGGCGGCAAGGTTTCTCCTTCGGGATGCTGGTACCCGGCAAAGCGGTTTGCTTCGCGAGTGGACCCGCGAACAGGAACCGAGGCATCTCCCAGAACGCGCGCCCGGTTCGGTGTTCATTGGAATGGTGCGCTGCGGAGGAATTTCGTTTCACTGGTTACCAACAAATCGAGGTTTGTTCACCGGTACCCGCAGGTTTTTGTTCAGGGACGAGATGGACGTCCCTGAGAACCACGAGTGACGGTCGACGACGGGATCACACGGCTGTAGCGGAGACGCGTGGCGAGGACCCTGCGGGCAGAACTTCATCTGTGGGCTCGACAATCGGCTGTCGTCCGCACAGGGCCATTGCTTCCGTAATGCGCTGGCTTTCCTGCTCCTTCATCGCCTGCCAACTGCAGAGCGCGGCTCGTTCCTGTGCCACTTGGTCGAGGTTGTGTTTGATGCGATTGGCGTAGTGCGCGGTTACGCGCTCCATCTCCGCCTGAATCTGGGCGTTTTCTCGAACGCTGCGAGCCTCAAATTCGTCGAACTGTTTTTGCTGGCCGGCTTCGTAGGCGCTGAGTGCGTGCTGGCGCCGCGCGGCATCCTGAAGCACATCGTCCACCGTACTGCCGGCGGCATCGAGGGCCATGAGTAGCGAGGAGCGCTTCACTTCTTTGGATAAATCGCGGATGTGCCGGCTGGTGAGCATCTCAATGATCTTGTTGATGCCATAGCGAGAGCGTGCGCTCAAGATTCCCGACGCGTGGTAAATGTCCTCGCAGGACAGGAGATTGCCCTGCGGTTCAGGAATTTCAGGAGCATTGGTGGTTAACTTGTTCACTGGAGCCTCCGTAGATGCGGCATTTTCGGGTGCGGCGGTTTCGTCCTGCTGGTGACGCCAAAACTTTGGAATAAGGCTTTTTGACTCCATAATTTTCCTTTTGTGACGATCTGACGACGCGGGCGTCTGAAGTTCAGAAGGCCGAGGGTGGTCGGCTTCTGGAATTTTTTTGTCATGGTTGCGGGTTGGGATGCTGCTCCCGCGATCAAACGCATCACGACTCTGCGCGGGCGGAGTGATTGTCGTAGACGCCGCAGTGTCCCCCAAGGAACGAGTTGCAGAAATTTTCACGGCGGCGGCTTGTTGCTTCGGCGGACTTGGGACTTTCGCAAGAAAACGCGATGGAGGGTCCCCGACCCGGAGGCTGGGCGCCGAGCCAGCCTGGGCATGAATTTCGCGATCGGCTTTCTGCTCAATGCTCAGAAGATAAGCCCTGCCATCCCAGCGACAGGACTTGGCGAGCCCGGCAAAGAGTTCCTTCTGCCATTTGACTCGCACGGTGGATCCAACCGGGATGGGCGTAGTGAGCCGCAGGCAGGTTTCGGAAGCATCCCGCGACTCCATCTTGGCCGGAGTGTGGTGAGCGGTTCCGCCGTGGTCTTCCCACCAGAGTTCGGCGGATGCGATCCCGGACGCTTCAAAGCCATTTCCGTTTGCCGGCAGGCTGGCTAGAAGATGGCCTGCGGCGTTATCTCGCTGAATTCCCATGAGAAACGCTATGCCATCGCTGCGGCAGTTGCGGGCAATTCCAGAAAACTGCTCCCGCTGCCACTTGATGGTGAGCTTGGATCCAACCTCGATGGGAGTCTTGATTCGAATGCAGACTCCGGATGGGGATGAGTCTTCGATTCTAGCGGGGGCGAGGTGCGATGCTCCGGCATGGTCCTGCCAGCAAACCTCAGCCACAGCCATCATCGGCGTTCTCGGTTCGGTGACATGGACGGGCTGGTTCATGACTTCTTTTACATCGACATAAAAGCAATGGAGGGTAATACCGAGGGGACTAGCACTTTTGATTGTGCGCGCGTTTGGGAGAAGTCAAATCGGGAACTGGCCGTTGAATTGTTACGTACGTATATACTGTCAGCAATCCGAGGTAGCCATTGAATAATCAGAGTGATACCGATTTTCCCAACAGCAACGTAACGCTGGCGCCCGCCGAACCGCCGCCTTCCGGGCCCTCTACTCTTTATAAGGTATTCATCGGCAAGGATGGCTTGCGCGCAGGCTGGAGCTTGCTCATCTTCGTCGCCATATTCGCCGCCATCGCTTTCTGCGCCAACCGCATCGGACACAAGCTCTATCCGCCTCCGGCAAAGGCGCCAACTGAGATATCGCCGAGCTTCGGGTATATTGCCGAGTTGATTCCGTTTCTCATTACGGTTCTGGTTACCTGGATCATGTCGAAGATTGAGCGGCGGCCCAATTCTGTCTACGGTTTTGGCGACAGCCGAATGTTCTCGCATTTTTTTGCCGGCATGGCTTGGGGAATCATTTGTCTATCGCTGCTCGTCTTGACCCTGGTAAAGAGCGGGCTTCTGGTCTTCGACGGTCGCTTGCTTTTTAGCGGCGATATTCTGCGCTACGGTGCGATCTGGCTGTTCGGGTTTTTCTTGGTTGGATTGCTCGAAGAGTACCTGACGCGGGGCTACATCCTTTACACGCTCAGCCGCGGGCTCGCCGGTTTTTACCAGTGGGCCTTCAAGACGCGCCACAGCGCAGCTTTAGGGTTCTGGACGTCGGCGGTTGTCCTGTCCTTGGTCTTCGGCCTCGGCCACAACAGCAATCCCGGAGAGTCCCCGATTGGGTTGCTCTCGGCCGGACTGGCGTCCATGGTCTTTTGCTTGAGCCTCTGGCGCACGGGTTCGCTGTGGTGGGCAATCGGTCTTCACACCTCATGGGATTGGGGCCAATCCTTTCTTTATGGGGTTCCGGACAGCGGACTGATGGTGCAGCATCATCTGTTCTCTAATCATCCGGTAGGCAAGCCTATTCTCAGCGGAGGGACTACCGGCCCCGAAGGCAGCATCTTTATCCTTGCTATCCTGGCGCTCATCGCGGTCGTTATAGTTTTCACCCTGCCCAAGGGGCGGTATGGGCGAGCGTCCAAGGCTCTTGAGATGGGTTCAACGACGGCGTGAAGATGTTTGTTGAGGCGGGTTGCCGCTATACTAGGTGCGCGAGCCATCGCTCAACGGAGAAGGCATGTCCAGTCTGAAGGAATTCCAATGCGAGATCTGCGGGATCGTCAGTGACAATCCCATTCATTGGTATGTGATCGAGTGCGGAGATCAGAAGCTCGCGGTAATCAAGTGGGACCTGGCCGCCGCCAATAG
>JBEKVS010000499.1:0-3716 GCA_049513795.1 Occallatibacter sp.
AACTGACCGATTCATGGCCCACAGGAAGGGGTTCCCGTTATCGCGAAGGCTAAAATCGAGGCGGAGATGTCCAGGCCTTTTCATAGGCGAAGTGATTTCAAGATCTCCACCAAGGTCAGGCCGCCTGGCGCCAGAAGACAACAATTTCTGCCCGCCAATTTCCCCTAATTGCCATTAAACTATCTTCGATGTCCTTCAGGAGCAAAACTTGAGCCCAGCTGACACCTTCAATCCTCGCATTGACGCCTACATCGCCAAATCGAAACCATTCGCCCAGCCGATCTTGAAGCACATCCGCGAACTGGTCCACAAAGCTTGTCCGGGTGTACTCGAGACCATTAAGTGGAGCCGCCCATTTTTCGAGTACAAGGGCGTAATCCTGGGCAACATGTCAGCTTTCAAAGAGCATTGCAGCTTCGGCTTCTGGGGCGAAGAGATCTCCGCCGTCCTGCGCGATGCAAAAGTGCTGCAACCTGACGCGATGGGTTCGCTCGGACGCATTACCCGGATTGAAGACCTGCCGTCGAACAAGCAATTGCTCAGCCTTCTTCGCCAGGCAGTAGCTTTCATCGATAGCGGCCAGTACACCAGTCCCATCGCCGCCCGCCACCGGGTGGTGAAGGCCCCAACGCCAGCAGTGGAAGCGCCTTCGGAGTTTACTAAAGCGCTCAAGGCCAACAAAAAGGCTTCTGCGGCCTTCGCAGCATTCAGCCCAAGCTGCAAGCGGGAATACGTCGAGTGGATCGCCGACGCCAAGCGCGTGGAAACGCGCGATAAACGAATCGCGACCGCCATCGAGTGGATCGGCGAAGGGAAGCAGCGAAGCTGGAAATACCAGCAATGCTGATTGTCACCGGCCCGCGTGTGCATCAATTCACGCAAAGAGAATGAAAGGATCCCGCAGCGTCAGCGTGCTGTCTGGCAACAACAACTTATTCTGAGAATGCGTCCGCTCTTGATGAAACTGTAGAGCCTCAAGCGTCCCGGTTCAGGTCCTTAAGACTTGGTAGCGAGGAGGAATCTCCTGGAGAGCACGTTAGACACGATCGTCGTCGGCCTGGGCGCAATGGGAAGCGCAACGGCGTATCACCTTGCCAAGAGACATGCAAGGGTTCTGGGCTTGGATTCCTTTACACCGGCGCACAACAAGGGATCATCTCACGGAGAGTCGCGCATCATTCGGCAAGCTTACTTCGAGGCTCCTGCCTACGTTCCCCTTGTCCTGAGAGCCTATGAGCTTTGGGACCAGTTACAGCAGGAAAGCAAGAAAGAGTTGCTGTTCATCACAGGTGGGCTTGCAATTGGTGCTGAAAATGAGAGGCTCGTTGGAGGCTGCTTGAAGAGTGCGACAGAGCATGGAATTCCGCACCAGGTGTTGGATGTTCGAGAAATGGCCCGGCGTTATTCGCAGTTTTCTCTTGCAGAAACCGAGGTGGCTTTCTACGAAGAGAAGGCAGGTTACCTCAAGCCGGAGGAATGCATAAGGCAGCATCTGAACTTAGCCTCGAAATGGGGCGCAGACCTTCGCTTCGGTGAACCAGTGCTGTCTTGGACTGCTTCTAATTCAGGGGACGGTGTTACCGTTAAGACTGAAAAGCAGACCTATCGAGCCAAATCACTAGTGTTCTCTGTCGGCGCGTGGTTTGCTCAATTCGCACATGGATTCTCGATGCCCGTCGCCGTCTCGCGCAGAGTCATGTTCTGGTTTAAGCCCGTTCGCGATCCGCGTGCCTTCGATGCTGGTGTATTCCCGATATTTCTTTGGGAGCCGGAGCGAGGGCCCTTGTTTTATGGGTTTCCGCGCATCGCGGAAACTGGCCATCCGAAAGTCGCCATCCATTCCGAGGGCGATAAATGCACCCCGTCGAAGATCGACCGGGTGATCCATGCGCGCGATGAACTGGCAATCCGGTCGGCGATCGAGTCCAGAATTCCCGCTCTGAATGGAGAAGTTCTTCACGCCTCGACATGCATGTACACGATGACGACGGACGAACATTTCATCATTGACGCACACCCTGACTTTCCGCAGGTCATCTTTGCCGCAGGATTCTCGGGGCATGGGTTTAAATTCTCTTCTGTTGTGGGCGAGATTCTCTCTGAACTCGCAACCACGCGAAGAACGTCAAGCGACATCAGCCTTTTCTCAGGATCAAGGCTTCGTCCAAGTTTGTAGGATCCGTAAGACAGCGGGCCTTCGTTGCTTAGTCTGGCATTGTGGTTTACCAAGAAGGCCGGGAATAACTGGGCGCTATCTGGTTTGCGACCTTCGGAGCCTGATCTTCGTCCGATGAAATGCTGCTGAGGGAGGCGGGAATTATGGTGATTCGCAACAAAGCATCGATGGTCCTGGCGCTCCTGACGTGTTTCGTGGGTGCATCGACCCGAACACAAATCTCGGCACAGACGCCGGAGCCGGTGGTTGGACAAACGCAGGCTCCGCCAGCGGGGCAAGCAAATAGGCCGACAAGCGCGCCGTATGCGGGCGACCTGTCGATCTTCGAGTATCCCGACCGGGATAAGAAGCTGCATGTTGACCGGGTGATGGATCTGCTTGGTGTACTTCCAGGTAAAGTGGTTGCCGATATAGGCGCCGGATCGGGATGGTTCACAGTGAGGGCCGCGGCACGCGTCGGGCCAAGTGGCATGGTTTATGCCGAAGATATTAATCCGAAGTCGATTGAGTACATTACCCAGCGGGCAGCACGCGAGAAGCTGAACAATGTTCGCCCGGTGTTAGGAATGGTCGCAGATACTAAATTGCCAAGGAACGCTATGGATGCTGTTCTGATTCTGAAGACCTATCACGAGTTTGCGCAACCAGTCCTGTTGATGGAAAAGCTAAGGCTATCGCTTAAGCCAGGGGCAAAGGTTGGCATCATTGACCGCAACGGGGATGGAACTGATCACGGCGTGATGCCCGACGTAGTAGAGCGCGAGATGGAACAGGCAGGGTTTAGACGCATTGCTAAGTACGACTTCACCAAGAGCGACGGACAAGATTATTTCCTGATCTTCGCAGCCAAGTAGCGTTCTTCGGAGACACCCGTGGCGCGGGGCAGCTTGTTCGTCGCCGAAAACATGGGAATCGTCGCTGCAACGGTCAACGTCACCGGGCAGCAAGTGTCCGAGACTTTTCCGGTTGAGATCGTGAACGGGGAAGGAAGGGACTGGCGACGCTCCGATAAGCGTAACGCAACCCGCAGGCCATATCAGGAAATCGGGGGAGGAGATATATTCCGCCCTAAGACCCGCTAGCCCACAAGCTACACGTTGCGCAGACAATCCGGCTACGATTCATCATTCATCAAGCATCCACTTAATTAGGTCGAGACTTCGCGAAATCAATCCTAATCGCATGCTGCACACGATCAGGGTCGCGCGGCAATGCCGACGCCAGAACAAGTGCGGTTCCGGCGTAGATCAATGTGTCAAAGACATAATTGATAGCTTCCATGATCTCCGGCGTTGTCCCGCCGTGAGCGAGGATCCAAATGGGAAGATAAAGGCATAGAGTTAGAGCGGTCATAAGCGCGCCGATCGAGGTTGCGGCGATCCGAGATTTTATGTTCAAGGCCACGCCGATTCCAGCGGCCAGCAGGATCGCTCCTGTGAGGTAAGCCCATATGCTGGGGAAAGGAACCCAGGAGGGCGTCATCTTTTCCAAAGGAAAGCCAGGCGCAGACTTTGGATGAAGAAAATGTTCCACCGCAAAA
>JBEKVS010000500.1:0-3716 GCA_049513795.1 Occallatibacter sp.
GCGCCGCGCACATCGATTTCGGTATAGATCATGCCACGCAGACCCACGCACAATGTGGGCAGGCCGGGCGCAAATAATTCCGTGTCGGAAACCAGTGCGAAATCAGCCTTGAGGTTCGCCGGCTTGGAGGCGACGTACTCTGAGATCCCTTCCCCACCCACCTCTTCTTCGCCCTCCAGCAGCACGCGCACGTTGATGGGCAGACTGCCCTTGGCGGCGAGCAGACTTTCAAGCGCTTTGATTTGCGCAACAACTTGCCCCTTGTCGTCCACCGCGCCGCGTGCGTAGAGGTTGCCGTTTCGCTCGGTGGGCTCGAAGGGCGGAGAGAGCCACTCGTCGAGCGGGTCGGGAGGCTGCACGTCGTAGTGGCCATACACCAGCACGGTCGGCTTGGCGGCGGCATGAAGCCAGTCTGCATAGATCAGCGGGTGCCCCTCGGTCTCGATCAGACGCACGTTCTCCATGCCGATCTTGGATAGGTTCGCGGCCAGAACTTCGGCGGCGAAATGGCAGTCGCCGGCGTGCTCGGGGAGGGTCGAGATGGAAGGAATGCGCAGCAGAGCCTTCAACTCATCGAGAAAGCGCGGATAATTCTGACGTGCATATTCAATTGCGGATGGAGGCATGATTGCGGTTCCTTTCCATTAAGTAGAAACGCGAAGTAATCGCTGGGAAAAGTATAGGGTGTGGAAGCGGCAGGCAAAATGATCTAACAGCGGGCCGTCTAATACCGGTTGACCGTCGCATCGACTTCCGCAGACCATGCGTCAATGCCACCGCGCAGCGATTGAGCCTGCTCGAACCCCTGGTTGCGCAACCAGACGGTCACGTTCATCGACCGCATGCCATGATGGCACACCACCACAAGCCGCTCCTCAGGGTCGAGTTCTTGATGCGCACGGGCCGGCACGTCGCCCATGGGCATCTCCAGGATGGTGTTGGGGTGGTTGCCCGCGATTCGCGCCGTGGCGAACTCCCAAGGCTCGCGCACATCAATCAGCTTTGCTTTGCCATCCTTCAGCAACTCGGCCGCATCGGTAGGAGAAATCTCATAATCCAACATGTGTTTAGTCTATGACCTTCCAGGGCATGCAAGGCTACCGGGCCCCGCAACGGCTCGATGCAGTCGATCAAAGGCCGAGCGGGTATCCTTTGAAGAGATGCCTCCGATCCTCAACGCACAATCCGTAACCAAGCAATTCGGCGCTTTGCCCCTGTTCAAGAATATTTCGCTGACCGTGGAAGACGGCGACCGAATCGGCCTAATCGGCCCAAACGGCGCGGGGAAATCAACGCTGCTCGCCGTCCTGGCCGGGCAGGTCGAGCCCGATTCCGGAGAAGTCGCCGTGCGCAAGCGCGCCCGCGCCGCCTATGTTCCGCAGGATTCTCGCTTTGCCTCCGGCCTCAGCATCCGCCAGGTGCTTGAGAGCGCGCTGGCCGCTGCCCACGTGAACGAAGCCGAACGCGAAGGCCGCTTGCGGGAACTGACCGGCCGCGCCGGTTTTGCCGACCTCAACGCCGAGGCCGCCTCCCTTTCCGGCGGCTGGCGCAAGCGGCTGGCCATCACCGAGGCCATGGTCATCGAGCCTGAGGTGATGCTGCTCGACGAGCCGACAAATCATCTCGACCTGGCCGGCATCGAGTGGCTGGAGGAGCTGCTGCGCTCGTCCCCGTTTGCTGCCGTAACCGTCAGCCACGATCGCTATTTTCTTGAGTCCACATCCAGCCAGATCGTCGAACTCAATCGCGTTTTTGCCGACGGATTGTTTCGCGTCAAGGGCACATTCAGCCGCTTTCTGGAAGAGAAGCAAGCCTATCTGGAGTCACAAAGCCGTCAGCAGGAGAGCCTGCGCAACCGCGTCAGGACGGAGATCGAGTGGCTGCGCCGCGGGCCCAAAGCCCGAACCACAAAGAGCAAGGCACGCATTGATTCGGCCAACGCGATGATAGGCCAGCTGGCCGCAATGGATTCGCGGACCAGCGTCAACACCGCCGGAATCGACTTCGACGCCAGCATGCGCAAGACCAAGAGGCTGGTCGAGTTCGACAACGTGTCGCTTGCCGTGCCGACATCCGATGAGACCCCCGATCCAAGCCGCAAAGAAGAGCCGCAGCGGCTTCTATTCACGGGGCTCAACTTCGTGTTGGCAGCCGGCATGAAGGTTGGGCTAGTTGGCCCCAACGGCAGCGGAAAGACCACTTTGCTGCGGCTTCTTCGCGGAGAGCTTGAACCGGCTGAGGGCACCATCAAACGCGCAGAAGCACTGCGCATGGTCTACTTCAGCCAGATGCGCGAGCTGGACGAGAATCTCACCCTGCGCCGTGCTCTTGCTCCTGAGGGCGATGGAGTGATTCACCAGGGACGCACAGTTCACGTGGCCAGCTGGGCGGCGCGGTTCCTGTTTACCGGCGAGCAGCTGAACCAGCCGGTGCGCAATCTCTCCGGCGGCGAGCGAGCGCGGGTGCTGATCGCCAAGCTTATGCTGGAGCCGGCCGACGTTCTGCTGCTCGACGAGCCCACCAACGACCTCGACATTCCGACGCTTGAAATCCTCGAAGAGAATTTGCTCGACTTTCCCGGCGCGCTGGTGCTGGTAACGCACGACCGCTATCTGTTGAACCGGGTCTCATCGACCGTTCTTGGACTCGATGGCCGCGGCCGCACCGGCCTCTTTGCCGACTACGCACAATGGGAAGACTGGCTTGACGAACAGGACGACTCGGCAGAGAGCGGCTCGGAGCAGCGAAAGGCAGGGCGCCGCGCGGATGGGTCGAGCTCTGCGCAGCAGACCGGTGCGATTGCTTCGCCGCTTGCAGGCGGAAAAAAGAAGCTCTCTTACCTTGAGGCCCGCGAGTTCGCCACTATTGAGGAACGAGTTGAGCAGTCCGACGCCCGGCTGGCTGCTGCGCGCGAACGGGTTGAACATCCAGATGTCGCCATCAACGCTGCTGCCTTGCAGGAAGCGCTACTTGAACTTGACGCCGCACAGCACGAAAACGACGCGCTTTATGCGCGCTGGGCTGAGCTGACGGAGAAGGCCGGCTGACCCGCCTGGATGCTCCATCCTTGGCAGGTTCCTGTCCTTCTGCCAAGGGTGGGCGAGCGAAGGCCAACGGGCCAAGGCTAGAAGTCAACGTTCGCCCCAGCTCAGCTTGCTGCGCAAGGCTTCAAAGAAGCTGCCCTCACTGAGCCGCACCAGCTTGACGGTGTTGTCGGACCGCTGGCAACGAACCTCGTCTCCACGCAGCAAGTCAACCGCTTGCTGGCCGTCCACCGTCAACAGGGCTGTATTCGGAATGCCGACGACACGCACTGTCAGGCAAGCATCGCCGCGCACTACGATGGGCCGCAGCGTGAGCAGGTGCGGGCAGATAGGCGTGACCACCATCGCGTCCACGTCCGGAGTCAGGATGGGTCCATTCGCGGCGAGCGTGTAAGCGGTCGATCCTGTCGGCGTGGAAACAATCACGCCGTCGGCGCGAAACCCTGCGACTGGCTTGCCGTCCAACTCCACGGCGAACTCGCCCATGCGGGCGATGTCGCCTTTTGAAATCACAACGTCGTTGAGCGCCTCGTGGCTTGAGTGGACTGCCCCTTCGCGCCACAGAGCGGCGCGAAGCATCGATCGTTCGTCCACCTGGTAGCAGTTGTTGCACCAGCCCTCAAGGGTTGCGTAGAGGTCGGCCAGCCGCACTTCTGTGAGAAATCCGAGGTA
>JBEKVS010000501.1:0-3707 GCA_049513795.1 Occallatibacter sp.
AAAAACTCACGCAGAAGGAATTGCCAGGAATCAACGCCAGCTTGAAGAACAAAAAATTGGATTCCATCACGGTGCTGGCAGAGGAGAACTGGCAGAAAAAGAATGTGGAGTCTTCGCTGGCAAGCGGCGCAGGCATGCGGGCAGATGAGAATCACGTACGCGACATCGACTAGGAAGCGAGTGGCCAGACCTCATAGTCGGGAAGCAGTTAGAAGTGAGAGTGTGCCTTAGCGAGTGTCCGTCCCGTGCGGCGAGCCTCAATAGCTGAGAGGCCGGAAGACGAAGCCAAAGAGGAAAACGGAGCCGACGCGGATGCAGGAACTACTTCAGCTCAGTTCCGCGAAATAAGGCGGCGGCTACTTTGCGGGTGCCTCGGTTTCAGCTTTCTGCGCCGCCCGCCGCTTCTTGGCAGCCTCAGAAATGCGCTTCCGATCCTCGGCGCTGATTTGCCTCTTTTTTGTCGTCTTTGCAGATTTCGAGGTAACTGGTCGAGCTGCCAGAGCAGATTTGTTCTTAGCTGCCCAGCGACGCTTCAAGGCCTGGACAATGCGCTTGCGACCTTCAGCAGAGAGTTTACGTTTCTTAACAGGCTTGGCGACTGCCACCGCAACCTTCTTGGTTCTACCATGATTTCACGTTTTGTGTGGAGGTTGTTCCACTCAGCAATGCACATGCACTCGTGATCGGATGCCAGAATATCTAATGCTCCGTTGGTTCCTCCTTTGTAGATGCTAGCAAATGGGCAATGCCCGGGGTATCCCTGCACGTAACGGCGGTGCAAATTAACGTCTGGACTTCGGAACACGGCCGATTCGCGAATCGTGATGCAAGAGTAAATCGCAAGCATGCAGGGCTTCCTCCTCAAAGGTTGGACTGTCGCTAGGAATGACAAGCCAATGGGCGATTTTTTCGCCCAGCAACTCGATCTGCCGAAGCGAAGGAAACTCTTTGCGGAGAGCTCCATCCGCCGGGTTGACGGATTCTGATAAGACAAGCCAGAGCCCGTTGTCTTTCGGGGAATTAGTGTGATCTCGCAACATGCAGACGATCCGGTCGCCAATGTAGACGGCATATCCAGAAAACATGCGTCGGACCTCAGGTTCCAGGGGTGCCAGCGTTTCCAAGACAAAAGCGTGAGGTGGCGGCGCTTTTCGATTGGAATTTACGAGTTGACGTGCGCGGGACATTCATGTTCAGGATAGCAATACCATTCCAGGAGGTCGACCTAAACGCTCCTATTGAGATCATGACCCCGCTTCTCGTGTTCCGTCGCGTTACCAGGTGAAGGCTGAAATCAAGATCAGCCCACCCAACGCGAAAGCAAGGAGACCGTCATGAAAATCCCCCGCATTTCCCGCCTTACCGTCAAGCAGCCCCTCACCCCGCTTTCACTGAGCATTGCATACCTGAGCTTGGCACTATGTGCCCCAGGCGCGATCGCTCAGAGGATGCCAGGCTCAGAACTCAACCTCAATGATGAAGCCGCCAATCCGGCAAGCTCATCGCCTGTCGCCTATGTCTACGTGTCCCACTTGCTTGGCGACGCTGGATCTAAGGCCGAGGTCCTCGCCTATGCCGCATCTCCAACCGGCACGCTCACCCCTGTCCCCGGTTCCCCGTTTGCAGACAATGTGGGCTACCTGACTGGCAATGGTAAGTATCTCTTCGGTTCGACCGGGACCGACATCGAAACCTACGCGATCGAGTCCAATGGCGCTTTGCAGTATGCGTCTTCGATCAATGCGATCTCAATAGACAGCGGTCGCGGCTCTGTGGGTTGGATCTTCACCGACCGGACGGGAAAGACCCTGTATAACATGGACCAGTGGGGAAGTCCTCAGGGAAATTCTGAAGGCCCGGACAATACCTATCAGCAATTCAGTGTCGACCAGAGCACGGGCAAGCTAGCATATCTGGGACTTGCCGGGGCCAACGATCAAATCTACGATAGTCCCAGCTTCACCGCAAACAATCAGTTTGTTTATTCGTCCAATTGCCACAACTGGGAGCCGTCCATCTACGGCTTCAAGCGCAGCAGCAGCGGAAAGCTGACCGAATTGAACATCAACCCTCCCATTCCCGACGCGCCTGAGAAGGGCGATTGGTACTGCCCGTGGCTCGCCGCTTCCGACTCCTTCGGTCATTTGGCCGTTCCGATGCAGGCATTCAGCGTATACAAGGCCCTCTTCGGGCCGTATGCTCTTGCTGTCTACACGGTCAGCAGCACTGGCGACCTGACCACCACAAGCACCACCGAGAACATGCCGACCGCGAACATGGGGGCAATAACGGCCTTGAGTGCGTCCCCCGCCGGGAACCTTCTCGCCGTCGCCGGGACCTACGGACTGCAGGTCTTCCATTTCAATGGAGCAGACCCCATCACCCCCTACACAGGAATGCTCACATCCACCGAAGTCGATGAGATCTTCTGGGATAACGATAACCATCTCTATGGGATCAGTTACGACTGGAACAAGCTCTTTGTTTTCACTGTTACACCAACGGGCTACAGCCAGGCGCCCGGTTCGCCCTACAAAGTGAACGGCCCGCTAGGGTTGCAGGGACTGCCGCTGTAATGCTGATGTCGCAGGTTCGGCGTCCGGTTGAGCCGCCGCAAGGCGGCTCGACATCATTGATTGCGTTTGGTGGGCTGGAATTCTCGAATTGGAACCGGTGGCCTGACACTCCATCGAGTGCTCTGAATTCACAGAGTAGACGGTTCTTGAAACAACCGAGCCCGCGCGAAACACCGCCGGAAGCTACTTCCAAGGAGCCGATGAGAGCAGCATCACTGCCCAAGCCGTCGAGGGCATCGCTGTTCACCGCATAGGGGGTCTCGGGCGTTGGAGGCACGTCGAGGGAATCCAGAGCAGGGCTGGTCACACCCGTCATGATGCAGCCCAGGCGGATCGCCCCGGTATGGAAGGCTTCGACACTTAGGATGGCTCCTGCCACTCCCAGGTACACCTTGCTGATGATAAGCGGCGCGGCGCCCAGATACGCGCTAACTCCGACATCCTCAAACTGCCGTGCCAGCTTTAGCAAGCTTGCCACGCCTGGGAATCCATAACCGAGAGCATTCAAGTCAATCGCAGGCTTCTTAACCGCAGCAGAATCGAGAGCCGTGCGCAAGAAGACCACGTGATCGCTTACTCAAAAGGAACAGCCTTGGCGCGATCATGAAATCGATCGCGCCTTGGCTTTTGAAATGCCGGGATGTTTTTCGCAGGCTATGGGGCGACGGTGAACGTCAGTGGGCCGAGAGTCGTTGAATTTCCCACCGAGTCTTTCGCAACCGCCGTAACGGAGTGGGATCCGGTGCCAAGCCCGGAGACGCTCGTGAAGAGCTGGAACCCGGAATTGGTCCATGCTGAATTGTTATAGTACGCGGCCACATCCGGACGAGAGATTCCGAGTGTCGCCGCGACTGGAGTTCCTCCATCGATGGAGATCTGCACGGTCTTCGCTGGGCCATTGTCTGTGTAATCGGCCGCCCATCCACCCACGTAAAGAGAATCCCCGCTGGATTTGGAGATGCTCGTTGATCCCGTATTGGCGTCCACAGCCGAATCCAGATTGCCCACCGGAACGCTGGGGTGGACTACAGTGATCGTAAGAGGCCCGAGCGTCGTAGATACCGAATGAGAATCGGTGCCCACGACGGTGATGGTGTGCGAATTAGCCGATAGTTGTGCCGCACTGTAGTT
>JBEKVS010000502.1:0-3699 GCA_049513795.1 Occallatibacter sp.
GCTCGTCAGAAGCGACTGAGAGTGGGCACAGAGTGGTATCGAGTCGATCTGCTCTTCTTCCATCGAAGGCTTCGAAGCCTGATCGTTGTCGAGTTGAAACTTGGTAAATTCACTCACGCCGATGCAGGTTATGGAAAGCCAGACGTTATGAAAAGTGCAGCATAGATTCGCCGGAAATTCGAGGCTGGGGTTTGAGGCGCAGTGGAACGGAAAACCGGGTTAAGGATTTTCATGCGTCGGCGTCCTCTGGATCACGCAACGGACGCAATTCTCTGTGCTCATCGCGTGACCGCGCGCTTCCAGATTCAATGCCGGAGGACCGTGAGCGAGCCGATGTGGAAACCACGGAAACACCGGGCATGCTGTAAGTGCATTCAACTGAGAGATGTGTCGTATCTGAATCTTCATCTTCATTGAAGCAATTGCGGCTACGATTGTCTTCCGCAAAAGATTGGAGCACTACATTAATTGATAGCGTCGCCCAAGTCATATATAACGGGTTCAGCCGTACTCTTTTCACCGAATGCATATCGAATCATTGAGAGAAGGCGTGCATTGTCCACAGGTTTTTGCAGGAATGCGATCGCACCTGCTTTGAGCGCCCAGTCTCTGTTTGGGCTCCGTACCCGCCCGGAGACAACAATCACAGGGATCATAGACAGACTGGCATTTGCTTTCAACCTCTCCAGAACGCTGAAGCCATCTCCGGCCGGTAGGCCAAGGTCCAGGAGGATCAGGTCGGGCATGTGTTTACGCGCTTCCGCGATACCTGCCACTCCATCCACAGCAAAGACAACCTCATAATTGTTTACCTTAAGACGAACATGCAGGCTTAACCTCACTTCGGGATCATCGTCCACTATCAGGATTTTCTTTTGACTCATCGTTAGCTTCTCTCATGAAAACTTTGTTTGCTGATGTGATCGTGAATTCCAGCAGCTACTTGCCCAATGAAGGTTTCCATCGAGTCGTTTGCGTCTCTTGATATTGGATCCAGAAAGCTATGCGAAACGGCGATAGTGAAATCCGCCGGTTGAAGCTGGCCATTGCGCCGGAGTTGGTTCAAAATGCGTCTCTCGATGACCTCCGCTCCCTGTTGCTGTGTGTACGCAATGACGTAGAAGAGCATGTGTTCGCTCGCCGCATCCAGATTTGGTAGAAGCAGGTCTGTGTCTGGACGCAGGCATTGTTGAAGTAACGAGCGCGCCATGCTCAATATTTCGCTCGGCACCGCTTGCGAATTCATCGTAGACACGATCTCCACAGCGAGCACCGCAATTGCCTCGCCGGGCTTCTGTTCATGCGCCAGTATTGGGGCAATCAGACCCTCCAGGGAGAAAATCGGCACGATGAATGAAAAATGGCTGCCTTGCTGTAGCTCGCTGCGTACCCATATCCTGCCGCCCTGCCTGGCAACCAAGTCCTGCGCAATATAGAGGCCGAGTCCCAGTCCATTTCGTCCCGCTTCGCCAGAGTCGGATCCCTGATAAAGGCGATCAAAGATGCGCTCGGCATCTTTAGGGCTGATTCCGCGGCCGGTGTCGGAAACCTCTACCCGCAAGAAGGTTGGGTCATCCTCAAACGATTGGGCGCAGATCTTGACCACACCGCCGGTTGGCGTAAACTTGATGGCGTTATCCAACAATACAGTCAGAATCTGCCGTAGGCGCGTCGGATCAGCATACGCCGACCGCAGTGGCTTGGACGGCTCGAATGTGACGGTAATGGCTTTGGTCGAAGCGGCTCGACGGAGCGTATCGATGGCGTAGACGATGGCGTCGGCGACCGACGTTTGGATCAGTTCAACGCTCAGCTTGCCCGTCTGCGCTTGCGTGACCATGAGCAAGTCCTCAATCATGGCCTGAAGCTGGCTCACGTTTCTCAGAATGATCTGGAGGTACTCATCTTGCTGCGGGCTCGTTTGGCCCGCCAGGCCATCTGCAATTAGCGAACTAAAAGAATAGATCGATGTGAGCGGGGACCGAAGCTCATGGGACACATGAGAGAGGAACTCGTCTTTAAGCTGCAACTGTAATATCCGGACAAGATCAGTTTCTACCTGCATGCGATGGCGCTCAATGGCATGACGAAGGGTTCGAGGAAGCGCGCGATTCTCAATCTGGCCTTTGATCAGATAGTCTTGTGCTCCTTCCTTCATAGCTTCGGCGGCCAGGTCTTCGTCTTCCATGCCCGTCAGCACAATCATCGGAACATTGGGGGCCGCGGCATGCGCGCGCCGTAAGGTTTCGATCCCATGCGCATCGGGCAGGCCCATATCTAACAGGACAATGTCCACACCACCTTTCGCCAGATGGGTCTCGGCATCACCCAAGCGCAAGAGGTGCGTCAAATGGAAGCTGTCTGGCTTCTCCTTGCTGAACATCTCACGGAGCAAACGAGCATCTCCCGAGCTATCCTCAACCAAAAGTACGTGGAGCGCCTTTTCTTTCATAAGCCTCATTCGTGCGGCAACTTGACGATAGACAGCCAGAAATTGTCGATGCTCTTTATGACTTTGAGGAACCCGTCGAGATCGACAGGCTTGCTGATGTAACAGTTGGCATGGAGCTGATAGCTCCGCAAGACGTCCTCCTCAGACGCGGAGGTGGTCAGGATGACGATGGGAATAGTCATCAGCGCTGGATTCTCCTTGATTTCCTCCAGCACCTGCCGGCCATCTTTCCGGGGCAGATTCAAATCGAGCAGAATCAGATCCGGGCGAGGAACATCGGCGTAGTCCCCTTCGCGGTTCAGAAAGGCCAGTGCTTCTATGCCATCGGACGCGACATGCAGGTTGATATGCATCTTGGCATCCTTAAGTGCCTCCCGCGTCAGGCGAACATCGCCAGGACTGTCTTCAACCAACAAGATTTCAAAAGCAGCCATACCAGTCACATGCAATTCCATCAGTTACCATTGCTTTCCGGCAGGGAAAAATAGAACGTCGAGCCCTTCTCGAGTTGCGATTCTACCCATATTCTGCCACCCATTCGCTCAACAATTTTCTTGCAAATGGCCAGGCCGATTCCTGTGCCATTGAATTCTTGCCGCCCATGCAACCGTTGGAAAATGATGAAGATCCTTTCAAAGTACTGGGGAGCGATTCCCAGGCCGTTGTCCCGCACGGAAAAGATCCATTCCTTGTCGCCGCTTTTCCTGGCAGAGACGTGCACCTGAGGAGCGGCAGCACCGCGATATTTAATTGCGTTCCCAATGAGGTTCTGAAGCACCTGCACCAGTTGGGTATCGTTGGTCTTGAGATCGGGCAGCAAATCGTGAGTAACAGTCGCGCCGCTCTCTTCAATCGAGATATTTAAGTTTGCGAGCGCCTCATCCAATGCGGTTTCGCCAGAGATCTCGCGGAGCACCTTGCTTTCGGTCCCCGAGCGAGAGTAGGTCAGTAGATCTCGGATCAACGTCTGCATGCGATTGCACCCGTCAACCGCAAACGCGATAAACTCGTCGGCATCGGAGTCCAGACGCCCCTGGTAGCGCTTGGCCAGGAGCTGCGTATAACTGGCAACCATGCGCAGCGGCTCCTGAAGATCGTGCGATGCAACATAGGCAAATTGTTCCAGTTGATCGTTGGTGCGCTTTAGATCCTCAGCGGTTTTCACGAGATACTCCTCGGATCTTTTGCGTTCCGTAATGTCGCGGGTAATTTTTCCAAATCCGCGCAATCGTCCTGTTTCGTCATAT
>JBEKVS010000503.1:0-3685 GCA_049513795.1 Occallatibacter sp.
ACGCGGGCAAGTGAAGTACGCTGGCGCATGCCCTGCGAGTACTGGCCCAGCGGTCGGGGCAGTTCCGGGTCGAGGCCGACCTGACGGAGAGCTTCGGCGGGCGACAGGCTGGGACGGCCGGGATAAAGGCTCGAGAAGTAGCGCAGGTTCTCGACGGCCGTCAGTTCGTCGTAGAGCATGGGTGCGTGGCTCATGTAGCCGATGCGGGCGCGGGCCTCTTGCGGATCGAGTGAGCCAAAGACTTTCACTGTCCCGAAGCTGGGGCGCAGCAGGCCGGCCAGGACGCGCAGCAGGGTTGATTTTCCAGCCCCGTTTTCGCCAATCAATACGTAGCAGCGGCCGGATTCGAGGTCGACTGACACCTGCCGCAACGCGGCGAAGGAGCCGAAGAGCTTGGAGACGCCATCCAGACGAGCGCAGAGGGGATGGGGTTGACTGGCCGGCTCGGCGGGTGAGACGGCTTCGGCGGCGGTCATCCTCAAGCGGCCGGTTTTGCGGCGTTGACGGCAGGCGCCGAGGCGGTGGACTTGGGCTGAGCGGCTACGGCCGGCTTCGCGCCGGGCTGATTGGGGCCGGCGGGCGCGTATTTGCTGGCGCATTTGGCCTGGAGCACAGAAGCGTGGAAGACTCCGTCGCGGCCATAGGAGCCCTCGGCCAGGGCCTGCGAATCGTCTTTGAAGGTGTCGGGCGGCGGCTCGGTGCCCTTGTAAGTGACCTTCAAGAGGCGTCCCGATCCGGCCTTGGGGGAGTGGCTCTCGAACTCGTTGAGCACAAAGTTCACGTGGGTTCCGTTCTGCTCAATGGAGCCGGGCACCACGAACCCTTCCACGCGCAACTGGTCCTGGTAGGCCTTGTCGCCCAGGCCGCCCAGCTCCGCGATGGTGACGTAATAGCTCTTGTTGGCCTTGTAGCCGGTCAACGCCAGCCAGGCAACGGTGCCCACGATCACTGCCGTCGCAATCCCGATCCGCACGGTGTTTCCAGAAATCTTCATAGTCAACCTCTAACGATACGAGGCTAACCGACCAGGGTCAATTGGCCAGTGATGCAGATCACTCGAATTGAGGAGATGGGAAGCGGCAAAAAGTTGGAGGCGCACATGGTTCGAACGGCGACGCGGCGAATTCGATGGGAAAACGGAATGGGGATTTGATGGGCGGAGGGAAGACCGCGATCCGGTGGCCGAGGTCGCTTGCAGCACTGCCAACAGCCGTGCCGGGCATCCCTCGGTCCGCTGTGATGGGTGGCGCTTGCGAGCTAGTTGCCGTTCTTGTGCGACCGGCTGTGCAGGATGCTCGCCAGGATGGCCGGGGTCATGACCACGACGAGAAAACAGCTGCCAAGGAGAAAATCAGCCATCTGAAGCGCTCCATCCCATTCCGCTGCGGCGGTGCAAGCAGGCAAGCCACCGATCGGAACGATTCTGTGAAAAGCCTAGTAGGACAGAACAGAAAAGCGGAATAGCCGGACAGGGGCAGGAGGATGGCACCTTGGTTGGAGAATCAGTGCGGTTGGAGGGGCAGTGCGGTTGGAGAGAGCGCGTACGTGGGAACCAGGGAACGTCCTTGAAGGGGGAGGGGTCAAACAGGGTTTTGCCGCTGAATCTAAGTGTCGTACTCTGGGAAACTGTTGGTCGAGTGAGGGGATAATTCTCGACTGCCGTATCGGCTGCGAATTCTTCGTTACGCAAAGCGCTTGCCGGGCGTCGCCCTTAGGCTTCTTCTTCCATTTCGCGCTGGGGGAAGGCGGCTACGATGGCCGGGCAAGCAACCATGGCTACAAATGCGAGAGCAACCAGAATGTCGTGCATTGCGGACTCCTTGAAAGGCATTATGGCTGAAAGCCGAATCAACCTCGATCCCCAAAAGTTGTAGCTGGGGTCCAACTTGCGGGTAATCGGCATTCGGTAATCGGAATTGCATTACCAAACTACACCGATTCTGCCTCAAGCTCAGGCTGAAGTGCTGATAAACAAGGCATTTGGCCGCGACAGAAGTGGGGCCCATTTCACCCGAAGGTGGGACATGAGGTCTCCTGATCTGGAGGATGAATTGATTACTTTAGTAACAGATTGATCCGTGACGCCCAAGCGATCAAAGCGCGACTATTTCGAGGGTTGGCTCATTCCCGCTGTGACGGACCCCTGGCGCTATAGAACGTGGCCACAAAGGCCGGGCCGAGCACCATTGCAAAGGCAGTCACACAAACCAAAAGATCCAGCATGAGAGAGCTCCTTGTTCTGTGAGTGTCGAGTCCCGTGAGTGTCGAGTAACGATCCGCGGGCATCGAGTGAACGAAAGGGAATCTGGCTGATCGTAGCGCTCGTGGGGCGGTGTGAGGAGCTTTCTGCCGCGCAATCCGGGTGCGGGTTTTCAGGTTGGGAATTGCTGGCCTTCTGTCCCGTTTTGGGGCGCGATGGGGGTGCGCTCGCTTCGCGTGGCTGGCGGAGCTTATTCTGCGCCTTCGAGCGTCTGTGCGGCGCGATCCAGGGCTTGCGTAAGCACGGTCAGCTGCTCCACGGCGCGGCTGGTGTCTTTGGCTTCGAGAGCTTCATTCACCCCGGGGATGACGACGGCCGCGTAGCCGGTGAACTCGCCCGGCGCGTAGATAGTGTGCCGGTACCAGGGGCGGTTGGGCAGGCCGGCTTCGGAGATCAGGGCTGTCTCGGCTTGACGCAGAGTCGCGTTCAACTTCCTCAGGTCGCCCTTGGCGGCCAGTTGCGCGGCGTGCGCTTTCTGAGCCGCGGCGGCGAGGCGTCCGGCTGCGGCTTCGGTGGGACCAAAGTCCAGAGAGCCTTCGCCGGTGTCGGTGGCTTTCCGCCTGGCGGCGGCGATGTAGCTTCCAATGGATCGAGCGTAGGCGACGTAGTCGTAGGGGAGCACGTCGGTGTCGGCCATGCGCACGGCTTCGAGGCCGAAGACGCGGGCCATTTCTTGCAGATAGGCGAAGTGCGGGTCGGCGTTTTGCGTGAACCAGGCGTAGTCGTCAAAGGTGGAGTGATAGACGCCATACGGGCCTTCGGAGCCGATGTCGGTCGAGGGGACGCCGACGTGTTGCAGGAAAGGCGTGAAGTCGGAGCCGGAACCGAGATCGCCCACATGGACTTCTTCGCTCTCCGCGGGCGAGTTGGAGGCGCGATGCTCGCTGCCGGACTTGCCTTCGAGCTTCCATTGCTCGTATACGGAAGAACCGAGCGGGCTGGGAACAGAGGGAGTGAGTTCGCGCAAGAACTGCTTGAGCGAGGGTACGGCGGCGGCAGAAAAGTTGGGGCCGGCAACGGCTACGTCGACATTGAAGTAGGCTACGGCGCGCTCCAGTGTCTTGGCGTGTTGCTCGACCCATTCGGTTGAGCCGATGAGGCCTTCTTCCTCGGCATCCCAACTGCAGAAGACGACGGTGCGCTTGGGACGCCAGCCTTGTTTGAGCAGCGCTCCAACGCCGTGCACGGACTCAAGCATGGCCGCGGTGCCGCTGTTGGGGTCGACCGCGCCATAGACCCAGGCGTCGCGATGATTGCCGGCTACGACCCAGTCGTCGGGGTACTCGGAGCCTTTGACTTTGCCGATGACGTCCCAGATGATGCGGCGCTGGTAATCCTGCTGCGAGACGAGGTGAACAGTGACGCCGCCGGGGCCAACGTGATAGCGGAAGGGTAACGCTCCCTGCCAGCCCTGCGGCGCGCCCG
>JBEKVS010000504.1:0-3671 GCA_049513795.1 Occallatibacter sp.
CGAAGTTTAGATAGCGAAAAAGGCACAGGCCCCGCGCATAGGTGCCCAGTGGACTTCCTTCGTGGTCCGGCCATCGGCCCCGGTTGCGCCCTCAGGACTGACTGCGAGTCACGGATTCCCCAGGTCCTTAATTTCACAGAAAGCCGGCGCAAACTCCGTACCGCTGGCTACTGCCGATTCATTATACGAGAACCGAAGCTTGAGAACGGCCAATCTCAAGTTAGGCCGGGCTCGGCAGCAAGGCGCATCGGGCTCAAACCGGTTGAGCAAAATCCTGGCTCGTGACCAAAATGATTGATTCGAGCCTGATTTGACTCGAGCCTGGTTTGATCCGAGCCGGTTTGATCCTTCCATCCGTAACTCACACAAAAGAGCTAGTCCCATTCTGCGCAGATTGGGCTAGCATGTGACGATGGAGCGAATCCTCTTTGAGACATTAGCCGGGCGGATCAGGTTTGAGCGGACCGGCTCCGGCATTCGCGTCGAAATTCCGACGCGGAAGGACTGGTCTGCCATCCTCGCCGTTTCGGTGATCGAATTCTGGGCCTTGCGCGGCTTGACCATTGTCTCCGGACGCCTGTTCGCCGGCGGCCAAACCAATGCCTCGCAATGGACCGCGCTGCTCGGCTTTGCAACCGTGGCCGCGCTCGGCGTCGTATGGCTTATGTGGAGTTGCGTGGGCAAATCGAGACTCGATCTTGACCAGGTCGAATTGAAGATTGTGCGCCAGATTCCCGGCATGAATCTGGATACGCGCACCTTTCGCACCCGCGAAGTCCGCAACCTGCGTTACCTGCCGCACTCCGAGTTCAGGATATTCAAAGGGTACATTCCCGGCGTGTTCTGCTTTGAAGCGGAGAACAAGACGCACCGCTTCGGCTCCGGAGTCACAGACATTGAAGCGTTTGCGCTCATCAACGAGATGCTTGATGTCTACGAATTTCCGCTTGAGCGGGCGGTGCATTACATCGGCGTGCGGAAGTAAAAGCCTAAAGCTCTCCCTCAATCTTGGCCCTGGCAAGCGGATCGCTGTCCCGGTCCGTCACGTCAACCAACGCCGCCAGCCGCACCGCCATCTCTGCCGTACAGCTCCCCTCAGGCATACGCCATGTCCAGTTGCCTGCTCCAACTGCCGGCGTGTTCATGCGCGCGCTTGAGTCCAGTTCCAAGAGGTCCTGCACCGGGGCAATGGCCAGTTGCGCGGCGCTGGTCTCGACGGCGCGAAGCAGCGGCCAAACCGGCCGGGTAAGATCGCCCACCTTTGGTAAAGGACCCGCGTACGTTTCCACTGCGCTCCGCGTGTGCTGGTCGAGCGTGTTCCACCAGCCTTGCGTGGTGTCGTTGTCGTGCGTGCCGGTATAGGCCACGGTGCCCGGCGTGTAGCGGTGCGGCAGATGCATATGCGCGCTCGCATCGCTGAAGCCAAACTGGATCACTTTCATCCCCGGCATGCCCATCTCCAGGCGCAGCGCGTCGACTTCAGCCGTGATGAGTCCCAGGTCTTCGGCAACCAGCGGCAGCGGGCCCAGCGCCGCTTCCAGAGCTTTGAATAGTTTGAGCCCCGGCGCTTTGATCCACGCGCCATTGATGGCTGTGGCCTCTGCGGCCGGAATGGCCCAGTAGGCTTCGAAGCCCCGGAAGTGATCGAGCCGCACAATGTCGTAAAGCTCGCAGGCGCGCCGGATGCGGTTCACCCACCACTCGAAGCCGCTCTCCTCCAGCACATCCCAGCGATAGAGCGGATTGCCCCAGCGCTGACCCGTCGGCGAAAAATAGTCCGGAGGCACGCCGGCAATGCGAACCTGCTTCAGGTCTTCATCCAGCTCGAATAAGTCGGGATGCATCCACACATCGGCAGAATCCATATTGACGAAGATGGCCACATCGCCGAGTATGCGAATCGCATGGGACTCGGCCGCCTTGCGAAGGGCGATCCATTGTTTTGAAAATGCAAACTGCATCACTTGTTCAATGGCCAGCGCGCGGCCATGTTTTTGGGCAATCTGCTCGAGCGCCTCGGGCCTGCGTTTGCGCACCGGCTCCGGCCATTGCACCCACGCGCCGGTGTTGAACTCTCTGCGCAACACCGCGTAGTACGCATAGTCGGTAAGCCAACTTGCTTCCGCGCGGCAGAACTTTTCGAACTCATTCCATTGTTCCGCCAGGCCCGCATTGTTTGGCGCGCGGTCGAGAAAATTCCCCGCCGCCTCATGCAGCAGCGGCAGCTTGCGCGCCTCCACTCCATCAAAGTCGACATTGCCGCTGCGGCCGGCCAGGCCGGCGATACGCGAGCCATCGATCCATCCCCAGTCCACGAGATACTCCAGGCTGATCAAATAAGGATTGCCGGCAAAAGCCGATGAGCCCGCATAGGGCGAGTTGCCGTAGCCCGTGGGACACAGCGGCAGCACTTGCCACACATGCTGTTTGGCCGCGGCGAGAAAGGCCACAAATTCGTGAGCCGCAGGGCCCAGATCGCCAATGCCTCCATACGAGGGCAACGAGCTTATATGCAAAAGAACGCCGGACGAACGCGAGAATTCCATGGCTTCATTATCCGATGCGGAAGCGGCGCCAGGCGATGATGGAGCCCTCGAACCTTTATAATCCGTGTGTTCGAGGGGCGACGCAGCAAGTTGTCCCCGAAGAGCTTGAGGATTTCGCCCTTGCGCATTCGTGTTCGCCGATCGTGTCTTCTTGCCATGACTTCACTCTTGGTTCTCGCAGCACCGATGGCGGCGCTCGCGCTTTCCGTAACGGAAACGCCGATTCCCTTGAACCGCGGCTGGCAGTTGCAAGATGCGGCCAAAGTGCCCCAAGGCGGCGCGGAAGTATCAAGCGCGACATACAGCGCGGCGGGCTGGTTCGCAGCGACCGTCCCCGGCACGGCGCTCACCACACTGGTGAACAATCATATTTACCCCGAGCCGCTCTATGGAGAAAACAACCGGCCCGAAGTCATCCCCGAGAGCCTGGACCGCGAATCGTTCTGGTATCGCACGCAGATCCGTGTGCCCAGGTCGTACAAGGGCCAACACGTGTGGCTCAACTTTGAAGGCATCAATTATTCATCGACGGTGTGGGTGAACGGCGCGCAGGTGGGCGCCACGCGCGGTGCATTCATTCGCGGCATCTTCGACATCACGGCCAACGTCACGCCGGGCCAGACGGCCATCGTCGCCGTGCTGGTTGCGCCGCAGCCGCACCCCGGAGATTCACACGAACACACTTTGCGCGGTGGCGTGGGACCCAACGGAGGCGAGTCGGCCATCGATGGCCCTACGTTTCTGTGCACCATCGGGTGGGACTGGATTCCCGCCATCCGCGACCGCGACACCGGCATCTGGCAAAAGGTTTTTCTCTCGGCAACAGGACCTGTGCGGGTGAAAGACCCGCTGGTGACAACCGACTTGCCCTTGCCGAAGACCGACTCCGCCGACATCGCCATCCAAGCCACAATCGAAAATGTCAGCGATGCGCCGGTGACGGGAGAACTCGCGGGCGGGATCGGCGATGTTTCTTTCGGCAAGCCGATCACGCTGGCCGCGCACAGCTCGCAGCAGATTTCGTTCGATCCGAAAACGACTGCGTCTCTGCACTTCGATCATCCGCGATTGTGGTGGCCGAATGGATACGGCGAGCAGCCGCTCTACAAGCTGCACCTCGCATTC
>JBEKVS010000505.1:0-3895 GCA_049513795.1 Occallatibacter sp.
AATGAATTCGCCACGAATCCCCAAATCCCTGGCCTCGCAAAGCGCATATGTGCTCTCCTCAATCAACAAGTGCGGCTGAACCGAAAATCAATCAGAACACTTCTACTCGAATTTGAGCAAGACGATCTCCGGGCTCGTGCCCACGCGCATGGGAGGGCCCCAAGTTCCAGCTCCATACGAGGTATAGACCTGCAACGCCCCAAACGAATGCAACCCGTGAGTAAACTTGCCGAAGACGCGCCGCGTGAGCCAGGTATACGGGACGAACTGCCCGCCATGGGTGTGTCCGGAGAGTTGCAGGCTCACGCCGGCCTCGGCCACGATGGGCAGCCTGTTCGGCACATGGCTCAGCAGGATGCTGGCCGTCTTCCGGTCGATGTTCATGCTCTCAAGTGTCGTGCGCAGACGCATGGGGAACGTGGTTTCGTGATAGCGAACGCCGAGGATCTGCAGCCCGTCCACAATCACCTTCTCATTATTCAAGACACGCATGCCAGCCTGCGCAAGAGCGGCCAGGAATTGCTGCCGGTCGCCAAACTCGTCGTGATTCCCGGTGGCGAAATAGATACCGAGGGGTGGAGCAAGCTGCTTGAACGGAGCAGCGAGAGGACCGGGGTCCACTTTGGTTCCATCGAAGACATCCCCGGCCACGAAGATGATATCCGGATGCAGGCGGGCCGCAAGAGCCACGACGCGGCGGTTGAATCGCACTCCGTTGATGTGGCCAAGATGCAGGTCGCTGATCAGGAGTCCGGTTCGGCCAATCCAGGATGCGGGCAGATTCGGAAGGCGAATTGAAACCCGGCGAATGCGCACCGCATAAGCATTGACCATCCCATAGACGCCGGCTGCGAATCCGAACCCGAAACAGACCATTGCAATGTGTGGCCGCACCAGCGATGCAGCCGCGTGAGGCATGGCAGCGAGCAGTATCATCCATACGGCCCAGCAGAGGCAGGCGGCAAGGAAGAAGAAGCTGAGAAAGCCAAGCCAGACCGCGGCCACCTTGTAGAGCGTGGTAACCAGCGGATTGGCGAAACGGTAGCTGAGCAGGGCGGCAACAATGAAGCTGAAGGCCAGCGGGAGCAGCACGCATCTGAGAATCAGGATTCCTGTTGCGCCCAGCCCGCCGCAGAAGTCAACCAGGGTCGAATAGATGAACCAATGGGCGAGAAAAAGTATGCCTTCAATGAATAAAATGCCCAGAACAGGCCACGCCTTCAACGAAATTCTCCTTGCTTCGATTCTTGCATGGCGAGCACAAACCGCGTGTCACGTCCGGCGCGTTAAACAACAGTCTCCCGTGAAACAATAGCCTCCATGGGCGCGTTGCGTGAGGACCGGCTCGGGCTGTATCTATCGATCCCTTTCTGCCGGTCGAAGTGCACCTATTGCAACTTCGCCTCAGGCGTGTATCCGGCGAGCCAGCACGCCCGCTACGTCGCTCGATTGATCGAAGACCTTTCGCAGTCTGCCGATTGGGCCCGGCGCATGACCCTGGTGCTGCCGCACGCGGTGGATACGGTCTACCTGGGTGGTGGAACGCCCAGCCTGCTGGCGCCCGATCTCATGAAGCAACTCTTTGCGGTGATGCGCTCGGTCTTCGAATTCGATCCCGACACCGAGATCACCGTCGAATGCGCCCCGGGGCAAATAGCCGATGAAGCATTGGACGCATTGCAAACCGTCGGCGTCAATCGTGTCA
Organism: Occallatibacter sp.; assembly: GCA_049513795.1. Classification (GTDB taxonomy): domain Bacteria; phylum Acidobacteriota; class Terriglobia; order Terriglobales; family Acidobacteriaceae; genus Telmatobacter. The sequence goes on from JBEKVS010000505.1 coordinate 1,706, forward strand.
GCCTGGGTGTGCAGTCCTTCATCGATCGCGAGGCGCATGGAACCGGCCGTCTTCATTCGCGCGCCATTGTGGAAGAAGACCTGCGCCGGCTGCGCGGCGCGGGCATCCACAACCTCAATGTGGACTTGATCGCCGGCCTGCCGGAGCAGACCTTCGCCTCCTGGGACGAGTCACTCTCGGTCCTGGTCGAGAACGGCGTGCCCCACGCCAGCGTCTACATGTTCGAGGTGGATGAAGATTCGCGCCTGGGCCGCGAGATGTTGACCGGCGGCGCACGCTACCACGCGGGCCTTGTGCCATCCGACGATGCCGTCGCGCAGATGTACACCCGGGCTATTGAGAGGCTTGCGCAAGCCGGCATGGCGCAATACGAGATCTCAAACTTCTGCCGTCCCGGCTTCGCCTCGCGCCACAATCTGCGCTACTGGGAGCGCCGCCCCTATCTCGGCCTGGGGCTTGACGCGTCGTCGGCATTGTATGCAATGTGTGAACTTGAAGCCCGCCACAGCGTTGGCCTCCGCGATGTCTTGCGCTTCACTACGACGAGCGACTTGACAAGCTATCTTGCCGGCCCAGAGCCTGCCGCAACAGCTTGGCTTCCCCCGGCCCGTCAACATGAGGAAGCCTGGTTCCTCGGCCTGCGCTTGAATCGCGGCGTCGACTTTGCAGCAATCGAGAACGAGTTCGGCGCGGAAGCGGTTGACTGCGCGAAAGCGGTAGTTCACCGGCTCGTCAAGGGCGACCTTCTCACATCCGATGGCGAGACAGTCCGTCTCACCGCCCAAGGCCAGTTACTTTCAAACGATGTCTTCCAGGAGTTCCTCGACATGGATGCGGGCAACGTTAATACGCAGCTACCTCACCTTGCCGGGAGCGGCATGAGCCGTCAGCGCTGACCGGCGTCTTCTATTGTGGCGCGCTTGCCGGAACCGCAGTTCTTGGCTCCTCGTCACTACCCGTCAGTATCCGCGTCTCCGCTCGAAAAAGATGGTAATGCGTGAAGAGCACTTCATTCAGGTAATCCCGCGGGGCGCCAAGCGAACCAAACGGCGCCGCTCTTGCATTGGTATCGTCCTCAAACACCGGCCGCCGTGTTCGCGAATACGCCACGCTCTTTACCGGGCAAATATAGGTAACGCCGCCGATTTCTTGAGGACCATAGACCACCGCCAGGTTCGCAACCTCAATCGGGTCGCCGAGGTTCATCTCCGCGATCAAGGTCAGACGCAGAATTGATCCATCCACCACGTTGACGCCTATCTCCCCATGGTAAGCCGGGTCGCGCTGGTCGACTCCATGCTGGCCTGTCGCGCCAACGTTGCCGAAGCCCACCAGGTAATGCGAGGCTCGCTCGGGTACTTCGAAGCGGAAAACCGCCAGGGGCCCCGATGCGCTCTGCTCCCAATGGCTCCAGACCACCCTGCCCTTGGCCGCGCCCTTCACCACTGTCGCCAGAATTGGGCCGAACTCCCCGGCAGTCCGCATCTGTTTCTCCGACACGCCGCGGCCCTTGTTCTTTGCGACCATCTCCCGGTTGTCGCGGTAGAGAACAGTGACCGTCGAGCGGCTTGTCTCACGCAACGGCTCGAGCTTGGACGAGAGCAACTCGCCGCCTTGCGCGTCGGCAGGCGCGCCCTCAAAATTCACAGTCTCGCGTGTGGCATAGAAATTCGGCAGTTTGTGGATTGTCTTTACAACATAATCTCTGGTCAATGTCAGCATCGCGACCTGCGTGGCCTGGTCTGGCGCGGGTGTGGGGAGCAGATCGGCGGCGGGAAGGTCGAGAAATTGCGATACGTCGGCCAGGGTGCTCAGCGCACGCCGCGCTTCCGGACCGGGCAAATCTGCCTCAAGGCGCGCGCGTCGCAAGTCACTGAGCCGCTCCGTCAACTCCAGGCTGGAGAGCCGCTGCGCAATCCGCTTGTCGGGCTCACCGCGGACGGCCGCAGCGGCCCGCTAGAGCTTCTCCGCTACGCTCTTGGCCTGCGTAAATAGATACAGATAATCGGGACCGCCGGCCTTCGAGTCGGTTCCGCTCATATTGAATCCGCCAAACGGATGCGCGCCGACCATGGCGCCGGTGCATTTGCGATTCAGATACAGATTGCCCACGTGGAACTCCTGCGCAGCATGGTCCAATGTCGCGCGATCGCCGGTGTAGATGGCGCCGGTGAGGCCATATTCGGTGTT
>JBEKVS010000506.1:0-3638 GCA_049513795.1 Occallatibacter sp.
ATCGTCAGCGCCAGCCCTGCTATCCCAACGCCCGAGTTCGACCAGTCGAACCAATCGTGCAACATCACGCCAGCCTTCTTACGGCAAGAATAGCGCAGAATCGAAAAGACCGCTCAAAGCCCCAGCTCAACCCAGAGTGCGTCGATCCTGGCCTTGGTCTCACGGTCCATCTCGATCATGGCGGGCCAGGGTCGGTCGAAGCCTTCGGCCTTCCACTTACGCGTGGCATCGATGCCCATCTTCGAGCCGTAATTGGGCAGGCGCGAGGAGTGATCGAGCGAGTCGATGGGGCCGAGGGTGAACTGAATGTCGCGCTGGGGGTCGATGTTGTTGGTGACCCGCAGAGTGACTTCGGCGATGTTCTGCACGTCGCAATCTTCGTCGACGACGATGATGCACTTGGTGAACATGGCCTGGCCAAGAGACCAGATGGCATTCATGACCTTGCGCGCCTGGCCGGGGTAGCTCTTGCGGATAGAGACCAGCATCAGGTTGTGGAAGACCCCTTCGACGGGGAGATTGATGTCGACGAGCTCGGGGATGGTCATCTTCATGGCGGGGAGAAAGATGCGCTCAACGGCCTTGCCCATCCAGGCGTCTTCCATGGGCGGTTTGCCAACGATGGTGGCGGCGTAGATGGGGTCGCGGCGGTGAGTGACGCAAGTCAGATGGAAGACCGGATAGAGGTCGGTCATGGTGTAGAAGCCGGTGTGGTCGCCGAAGGGACCCTCGCTGCGCAGTTCGCCGAGCTCGACGTAGCCTTCCAAAATAATTTCGGCGTGAGCTGGGACTTCTAAGTCGACGGTTTCGCACTTGACGATGTCTACCGGTTTGCCGCGCAGGAAGCCGGCGATCATGAACTCTTCTACCTCGGGCGGGGCGGGGACGATAGCGGCGAAGGTCGTTGCCGGATCGGTGCCGATGGCGACTGCCACTTCTAGACGCGAGCCTTTCAGGTTGGCCATGGCTCCCTGCGGCAGGCCGCCGATGGGTCCGTCGGGAATGCTGACGGCTCCGCCGGCCGACTCAGCCATGGCGGCAACCATTGCATGGAGCGGATCATTGGTCGAGGCCTGCGCCGCTACTGCGCGCACTGCGTTGCGATAGTGTTCGGCGGCAACTTTCTGGCGCTGCCAGTGCATGCCCGTAGTCTGGCCATCGAAGACCTGCATACGATACATGCCGATGTTGCGCTTGCCGGTTCGCGGGTCGCGGGTGTGCACGCAGGGCAGGGTAATAAAACGGCCTCCATCGTGGGGCCAGCATTTGAGGATGGGGAACTGGTTGAGGTCGAAGTTGGCTTGCCCTTCGTTGTCCTTCGATTTCAGAATCACTTCTTTGCAGCGGGCTTCCCTGGCGGTTACGGTTTTGGGAAAAGCGGCAGTGAGAGCGCCAAGTTGCGGAAGCATCTTCAGCTTGTCGAGAAAGCTGGCGCCCGGGGCTTTGATATTCATGAGGGCGGTAATTTTCTCGGCGATATCGTCGACCTTGTTGACGTTGAGCGCCATGGCCATGCGGCGCTCGCTGCCGAACTGGTTGATCAGCACGGAGTGGCCGGGATGGCCTTTTACATTTTCGAAGAGCAGCGCGGGACCGCCGGGAGCATAGCTGGCAGACGCGGCGCTGGTCTTGGCAGCGGGATTTCGCGATCCAATTTTGCTGACGCGGTCGGTGATTTCGGTGATTTCGAGTTCGGGCGAGACTTCGGCCTTGATGCGCTTCAGCTCGCCGGCGTTTTCCAGGGCTTTGATCCAGTCGCGCAAGTCATCGTATGCCACGGGGAACTCCTTCCGAGAGCTGCGTCCCTACCCATACTACGGGAGGCGGATCGGAGAGTTCCTACGCCGTTCGCTGGGGACATCGCAGAGGATTTGAAGCGAATCGATATTTTCCTTGCAAGCGGCAATCCGCCGAGCCTTCCGAATGATTCACGGAAAGAACAAAGACGATTGCGGGTTGCAACCGCCATAGATCCTTTCAGGGAGGATTTTAGCTAAGGGAGGATTTTAGTCTTTCCGAGATAGCGATGAAAGTTCGAATAGGTGGCGATCATTCTTCCCTCTATTTTGAGATCGCTGGCCTCAAAGCGCACCGGCAGCCAAAACGTTTCATCGTCCAGCTTTTGCGGTGCGTAATCAATCGCGACAAAGGGAATTTCAAGCTTTCTCTCGGCGAATTCGGGGGAGATGCGGCGCTCGACATGGCGGGCAGCGCCGCTGGCCGCATCGATGAGAATCATCTTGTGGTAGTCGTCGGGGATTTTGCTGCATGAGGGATCACGCGCGCCCGGCTTGGCGTCGATGTTGAATTGAAGGGTTCGCCCTTCGTCCAGCGTGACCGAGCGGTACGTAAAGCAGGCGGGTAGAGGTTTCTCTCCAATGCCAAGGCTGTTGGCGAAGACGTTGTAGACGAAGTACGGAGCTTTGAAATGCGGCTTGGCTGGTTTTCCATCCACGGATTTGAATTTGTATTCGTCCCTGAATCCGCCGGGCTCATTTTCATCCCGCAATTCGCGGAGCGTGGCCTTGATCTTGACCTCCCAATTCACCTTGCCGCCCTTGACCCTTTGCGAGAGCATGGTCTCGTCGCATTCGAGCGACGGCAGCCGCTCTCGATAGGCTTGCGCGTAGGCGATGACCTGTTGGATCTTTGCCTCGTCCACCGTTTGCTGCGCGGTGGCCAGCAAAGGGATGGCAAGAAGAATGGCAGAGGTCAAAATCTTCATACGGTTTGTCGTCTTTGCAAGTCGGACTTCAAAAACAAAACTAAACCTGGGACGATGCAGGTTCTATTCCGTAAGAGGACAGGGCTCGAATGTTCGGCTAATCCAGATGTGACAAACTCATATTTGGCAATCCTTGATCCGATTGCAGGGCACAAATGAGAGTCGCGACTATTTTCAACCCTTGAATATGCCTGTCCCATGCGGAAAACCTTCCCTCAGGGGCTAAAGCCCACGCGGCGTTTGTGGCGCGACTGAAGTCGCGCCCTTTCAAAACGCGGCCTTATTCAGAGCTTCCCTGGCCTGACTTCAACGGGTGTCAAAGGCTTCGCGCGTGCTCGAGCGGCGGCCTGATCAATTGCACCGCATCGACGGGAAAGCCCAGCCGCTTCCATTCGTCGTATCCGCCGCGCAGCGGGCGCACGCGGTCGATGCCCAGCTTGTGCAGGGTCATGGCAGTCTTGGCGGCTGTGGCTTCGCTGGGGCAGGTGCAGAAGAGCACAATGTCGCGGTCGCGTGGAATCTCCAGGTGGCGGTTGGCGAGGGCCTCGGGCGAGATGTGCATGGCGCCGGGCAATGTGTAGGGCTCGGGCAAGAGTTCTAGCGGGTGGCGCAGATCGACTATGTAGACGGACTCGCCGGCATCGAGCTTGTTCTTCAGTTCCAGGGGCTCGAGGCGCGCAGCGACCAGGCTCTTGAGCACCATCCGGCGGCGCATGAGGCGGCCGACCAGGAAGACCAAGGCGCCCGCCAGCACCAGGGCGCCGGCGGAGCGACCGGCCCAGTTGAGCAGGCGTGGATCGCGCTTGAGGGCATCGCCAAACAGCCTGCCCAGGGTAAGCAGGGTGGCCACCCAAAGGGTGGCTCCGATGCCGTCAAAGAACAGAAACTCCGGGTAGCTCATGCCGTTCTGGCC
>JBEKVS010000507.1:0-3587 GCA_049513795.1 Occallatibacter sp.
AAAGCCGTACTCGCCCGGTATGTCGGCTGGGGCGCACTGGCCAATTCAGTCTTCGGCTACCACGTCGCGCCGGAGTGGAGAAACACGGCGGGGGCGGTGAAGGAACTGCTCACGACGGAAGAGTATGAATCGGCGCGAGCCTCGACTCCCAACGCCCATTTCACTTCCCCGCAGGTAATAGAGGCGATCTGGAGCGGCCTGCGGCATCTTGGCCTGAGGGAAGGCGCGCAGGTGTTGGAGCCGGCGATGGGTGTTGGAAATTTCTTCGGGCTGATGCCGAAGACGCTGGACGGCGGCCACAGGACCGGCGTGGAACTCGATTCCATCACGGCACGCATCGCGCAAAAGCTCTATCCGGATTCAACGATATTCGCGAAGGGGCTTGAGGAAACGCCCCTGCCGGATAATTACTTCGATGCCGTCGTCGGAAACGTGCCCTTTGGCGATTACGCCGTCCACGACCCTGCGATGAAGCACAACCTCACCCGAACGATCCACGATTACTTCTTCGCCAAGTCCCTTGAGAAAACCCGGCCAGGCGGAGTCATGGCGCTGATCACCAGCCGCTACACGATGGACAAGCAGGACGAGACCGTACGCCGGTATCTCGGCGAGCGCGCTGATTTGCTGGGCGCGATACGGCTTCCCAACACCGCCTTCAAGGGCAACGCCGGCACCGAAGTCACGACCGATATTCTGTTCCTGCGCAAGCGTGCGCCCGGAGCGCAGCCCTCGGGAGAAAGCTGGCAGAAGTTAGAGTCCATCGACACCCCGGACGGCCCAATCTGGGTCAATGAATACTTCGCCCGCCATCCCGAGATGATGCTGGGCAAGATGAAACTCGAAGGGACCATGTACCGCGGAGCCGAGCCGACGCTCGAAGGCCAACTCACGCCGGACCTTCTCGCCAGAGCGGTGAACGCGCTACCCAAAGGGGCAAACGTTCCGAAAGACGAAGGCCGCGGCCCTCCGCCCCCGGTGCTCGACGCCGAAGCCTTCACCGGCATCAAGGACGGCGCTTATGCCGAGAAGGACGGCACAATAGTGATCAGGAACGGCAACCGCTTCGAGCCGACAGGCCTCACCGGCTCCTCCGCCGCGCGCATACGCGGAATGCTGGCGGTGCGCGATGCCGTGAGGCTCGTGTTTCGGACCCAGCTTGAGGATGCGCCGGAGGAGGGCATCATCGAGGCCCGCAAGCTCTTAGGCAGCATTTACGATTCCTTCGTTTCGCGCTATGGCCCCCTCACCTCTCGTGAGAATCTGCGGGCGTTTGCCGGCGATCCCGATCAGCCCCTCCTCCTTTCCCTGGAAAACTACGACGCTGAAGCCAAGCGCGCGACCAAAACCGCCATCTTCGCGCGGCGCACGCTGGAGAAGTACACGCCGAAGGATCACGTCGATACGAGCGCCGAAGCGCTGGCGATTTCGCTGAACGAAACCGGCGCAATCAACTGGAAGCGCATGGAGGCGCTCACCGGGCGCAGTCCAAAGCAGATGCAGGGCGAGCTCGACAGCCTCATTTACCGCAATCCCGAGGGTGAATGGGAAACCGCCGACCGGTATTTGAGCGGCAATGTCCGGGCCAAGCTTGCGACGGCGGAAGCCGCGGCGGCCATCGACGCTTCGTACCGGCGCAACGCCGACGCGCTCAAGGCGGTGCAGCCGGCCGATCTGCTTCCCGGCGACATCAGCGCCAGGCTCGGCTCATCGTGGATACCGCCAGGCGACGTGAAGCGATTCATCGTGGAGTTGCTCGACATCCCCGAGCGCGCCGTCACCGTCAGCCACTCCGGCGCTATCGCCACCTGGACGCTCGGCATTGAAAGTTACGCGAAATCGGGCGTCAGCAACACCACGACGTACGGCACGCCTCGGGCGATTGCCACCGACCTGATTGAGGATGCCTTAAACGGCCGCACGCCGACGATTTACGACCAGATCGACAAGGACACCCGCGTCGTCAATCAACAGGAAACCATTGCCGCCCGCGAGGCGCAGCAGAAGCTTAAAGATCGCTTCAGCGAATGGATTTGGCAGGACGAGGAACGCGCTACCAGGCTTGCCCGCTACTACAACGACACGTTCAACAATCTGCGCCTGCGCACCTACGACGGATCGCACCTAACCTTTCCCGGCATGAACCGCTCGATGCTTCGCAGAAGCGACCTCGACAAGCACCAGAAAGACGCGGTATGGCGCATCCTGCAAAACGACAACACGTTGCTTGCGCACTGCGTCGGCGCCGGAAAGACCGCCGTCATGACCGCCGCGGCGATGGAGATGAAGCGCCTGGGCCTCGCGAATAAGCCCATGATCGTCGTTCCCAACCACCTGGTGGAGCAATGGGGCGCGGCGTTCCTGGCACTCTATCCCAACGCGCATATCTTCGTTGCCGGCAAGGACGCATTCGCCGCGGGCAACCGCCAGAAGGCGATGGCGCGCATCGCGACCGGCAACTATGACGCGGTGATCGTCTCTCACAGCTCGTTTGAAAAGCTGCCCGTCTCCGACGAGACCTTCGGGCGCTTTGTCGGCAAGCAGATCGAGCAGTTGGAAAACGCCGTCTACGAAGCCAAGGCCGAAAAAGGCGACAACCGCCGCATCGTGAAAGAACTGGAGAAAGCCAAAAAACGCCTGGAGACGAAGCTTAAAGAGCGCGCCGACCGCGAGCGCAAGGACGACGGGGTCACGTTCGAGCAGCTTGGCATCGACCGATTATTCGTCGATGAGGCGGATTTGTTCAAGAACCTCGGATTTGTGAGCAAGATGAACCGCATTGCCGGTATGCCCAATACCGAGAGCAACCGGGCGCTCGACATGTTTATGAAGACCCGGTATCTCTCCGAGCGCGGCGGCGGCACGGTGTTCGCCACCGGCACGCCGGTAAGCAACACCATGGCCGAGATGTACACGCTGCAGCGCTACCTCGCGCCGCTAACGCTGGAAGCCGCGGGCGTGGAACACTTCGATGCCTGGGCGGCCAACTTCGGCGAGGCCGTTACCGCCCTGGAGCTTGCCCCGGACGGCTCGGGCTACCGGATGCATACAAGGTTTGCGAAATTCGTGAACCTCCCCGAACTGCTCTCCATGTTCCGATCTTTCGCCGACGTGCAGACGGCGGACATGCTGCATCTTCCCCGGCCGGAAATCGACGGCGGCAAGCCGCATATCACCGCAGCGCCCGCATCACCGGAGTTAAAGGAATATGTCCAGACGCTGGTGACCCGCGCACAGAAGCTCAAAACCTCGAAAATTGACCCTTCGGTAGACAATATGCTGAAGATCACCGGCGACGGCAGGAAGGCGGCGCTCGACATGCGCCTGGTCAACCCGTTCGCCGAGATTCACGGCGACACCAAGGTCAGCCGCGCGGTGGAAAACATCTATCGCACCTGGGACGAAGGACGCGACAGACGGTCGGCCCAGCTGGTGTTTTGCGACCTCTCGACACCAAACCCCGACCGGTTCAACGTCTATGACGACATCCGCGACAGGCTGATTGCCAAAGGCATCCCGCCTAAGGAAGTCGCCTATATCCACGACGCGGACACCGACCTCCAGAAGAAGACGCTGTTTGACTCGGT
>JBEKVS010000508.1:0-3568 GCA_049513795.1 Occallatibacter sp.
CCGCCAAAAGGAACCTGCGCCTGGTCGAGATCAAGCCGGCTCCGGCGAAGCCCGTCATCAAGCAGGTGTCTGGTGGACTCTTAATGCAGGACGCCGACACCGCCAGCATCGACGCGACCGCCCTCGACCCCGGCCTGAAGATCGTCACCTGGCGCCCACCTACGACAGAAGAGCTGCGCAGCCTGCTCTTCGCCTGGCGCGTCTCGAAGCACGTCAAGTCCAACGCCATCGTCTACGCCCGCGATGGACAGACGCTGGGCGTGGGAGCGGGCCAGATGAGCCGTGTCGATGCGGCCCGCTTCGGCGCCATGAAAGCTGTGCTGCCGCTGGCCGGTTGCGTAGCCGCCTCCGACGCCTTCTTTCCCTTTCCCGATGGCCTTGAAACCGTAGCCCAGGCCGGTGCAACGGCCGTCATCCAGCCCGGCGGATCGGTGAAGGATCAGGATGTGATCGACGCCGCGGACAGGCTCGGCATGGCCATGGTCTTCACCGGGATTCGGCACTTCAGACATTGAGGTTGGGGTCGGACAAGAAGCAGCGCCGCGACTTCGACGCTCCCTACTTCACAGCCAGGAGGGCCTCGAAAACCGAAACGATCCGCCCACCGTCATACCGTTCAACGGCGAGCAAAGTGCGATCCCCGGTGACGAGAAGATCAGCTTTCGCCGCCATGGCCGTTGTGATTACCACATCGTCGTCTGCATCCGGAGCAAGGCGCACCCCATCCAGAGGCTCAACCAGCGTCGCAGCTCTGGAGTAGGCACTCAGGACCGCCTCCTCCCTATCCTAAACAGATTCCTGGTTCGAGACCGATAAAAGGAGCCCCTTACTGGCCACCGTTGGCTAGCCACTGCCCGCCCATTCGTGTACTTGCCTGAAACCCGGGCCCGAGAAAATCCCGCACCGCCCCGCGCTTTTGCGACCAATGGCAGGTAAAATCGTCTCTAACAGTAGGCAGAGCTGCTCAGACCGGCTGCCTGCGCTGTCTCTGGCTGGCATGGGACCCGGGAAACGGCTCCCGTACAACCTGCTCAGGGAGGCTCGGAATCCCAGGATGATGATAAAAAAAGCCCTTTTGCCGTCTTTCGTCTCTCTCGCCGCCGCATCTCTGCTACTTTCGGCTGTTCCCTCAGGCGCCGCCCAAGCCGCGCAGACTAAGCCGGTGCAGCCGGCGCTCACACCATCGACCCCGGCCCCGTCACCCGCTACGCCCGCTCCCGCGACCGCGCAGGAGCCTGATCGTTCCGTGGCGTACTATCATTCGGCGCTGGCTGATGTTTACGAAGACGAGGCCCTGGAAAGCGGCAACGCCGATGACTCGCGCCTGGCGGTCGACGAGTACAAGTACGCGCTCAATGCCGACCCCAACTCTCCGCAGCTGAACGACGGCCTGGCCGATCTCTACTTCCGAACCGGCCACATTCACGAAGCCGAGACCACCGCGCACACCTTGCTCAAGAGCGACCCCGACGATATCGAGGCGCACAAGCTGCTGGGGCGCATCTATCTGCGCCAGTTGAGCGATGCCTCAAACGCCGTCTCCTCGACTTCGCCATCCGGCAACGTGCTCGATCAGGCCATCGCGGAGTTTGAAAAGATTGTCACGCTTCAACCCAAGGATGTGGAAGACCGCATGGTGCTTGGCCAGCTTTACACCGTCAAGCACGACCCCAAGAAAGCCGAAGAAGAATTCAAGACCGCCCAGAGTATTGAGCCCGATTCAGAAGAAGTGGTGCTGAACCTGGCTCGGCTCTACGCCGAGAGTGGCGACATTGCTCATGCCGCCAAGGTGATCGAAGCCGTCCCCGTCAGTGACCGGAGCCCCAAGATGGAAGTGGCTCTGGGTGCGGCGTACGACCAGATGAAGCAGCCCAAGGACGCGATCGCCGCTTACCAGCGCGCGGCGGATATGGATCCCGGCGATTCGCACACCCTTGACGCCCTGGGCCAGGCGTTGCTGGCCGACAACCAGCTCGACGAAGCTCTCAAGCAGTTCAAGTTGCTGGCCGAGTCGGACCCTGAAAACATCGAGGCATTGGTCCACATCGCAGAAATTCAGCGCCGCCAGGGACACTACGAAGATGCGCTGGCCACCATTCGCAAGGCCCGCAAGCAGGATCCCACGTCGCTTGAGGCCGGCTACAACGAAGCGTTACTGCTGGATGTGCTGGGCCGCTTCGACGAGGCCGCGCAGACCTACGAGAAGATGGTCGACCTGACCTCGCACGCCAACGGTGCCTACACCAATGAAGAAAAGTCCAACCGCGGCTTCTTCCTCGAGCGGTTGGGGCAGGTGTATCACGAAGAAAACAAGACCGATCAGGCCATCGCCGCGTATCAAAAAATGATTGACATGGGTGGCGACACGGCGCTGCGCGGACTCGAAGCCCAGGTTGAGGTCTACGGCGAAGCCAAAATGTTCGACAAGGCGGTCGAGATTGCCAAAAAGGCAGTCGACTCCCGGCCCAAGGATCTGGACGTGAAGCTGATGCTTGCCGGGGCGTTGATTGAGGCGGGTAAGAACGACGACGCCCTCGCCATGACCAAAGCGCTGCTCGACACACCGGGCCTTACGTCGAACAAAGGGGTGATCGAAAACTCAGAAAGAGATCGCCTGGTAGCCCTGAAGCTGGGCCAGTTCTACACCGAGATGCGCCGCTGGAAAGACGCCGAGGACGCCTACGCCAAAGCCACGCCCCTCTCCACCAAGACCGAAGACAAGTCATATCTTCTTTTCCTCAAGGGCGCACTGGCCGAGCGGCAGAAGCACTTTGAGCCGGCCGAACAGTTCTTCCGCCAGGCTCTCGATCTCGACCCGGCCAGCGCCATGACCCTCAACTACCTCGGCTATATGCTGGCCGACAAGGGCATACGCCTGCCTGAAGCCTTGAAGCTGATTCGCAAAGCCGTTGACCTCGATCCCATGAACGGCGCATATCTTGATTCACTGGGCTGGGCGTACTTCAAGCTGGGCCAATACGAGGAAGCCGAGGACAACTTGCGCCGCGCCGTCGAGCGCGACCAGAGCGACCCAGCCGTTCACGACCATCTGGGCGAGCTTTACGAGAAGACCGGCCGCATCCGTCTGGCCGCCGCGCAGTGGGAGCTGTCGCTGGCCGGCTACGCCAAGTCCTCCCCGTCAGACCTCGAGCCTGGCGAGGTGGCCAAGGTGCAGCGGAAGCTCGAAAATGCGCGTGTAAGGCTGGCCAAGCAGGACAGCGCCGTCGGCTCGCCGAAGCCCGAATAGATCAGAGCTCAATTCTTACCGCCGCACAGCCGGAAAGGCATCGAGCCACCTGCTCAATATAGAGCGGCGCGGGACAAGCCCGCGCCATACGCGTGTCTTATGCCGTTCAAACGATCCCGAGCCAGGATGAACGTTCTACTTGTTCGCCGCCCCCGCAATGTACAAATCCACATTGCTCTGGTCGACCAGCGACGTACCCGTATCGACGAATACCGGATAAGGCGAAAACGAGTCCGCGCTGTAATCCTTATCCAACTGCTTGGGCGGGTTGTGGAAGACTTCATCGAGTTCCTTCAACCCCACAAAGGCCATGGTGTAAGG
>JBEKVS010000509.1:0-3561 GCA_049513795.1 Occallatibacter sp.
CGCGAATTTGTGCCGTCCTGGATAGTCAGTGTCCTCAAGCACTTAAGCCATAAAAATCCGCTGCGCCTGCTGTCACGCAATTATCTTGTTTATTTACTTATACTTAGACGATGAACAGAACCGGCTTTTGAGTCCGCTGCGTCTGCCAGTTCCGCCATCCCGGCTTGAAACTTTCAAGCTATTCTACACGAAAGAGATAGGCCAGCTTTCTCACTGCAACGTCGGGCCCGCTTCGACGGGCGCTTCTCCCTCAGTTGCGGTTTTAGTTGCGGTCGCTCGGATCAGGGCCGCGCCCTGCCACCGACCGATGTCTCCTTGCGAGACCAGTAGGCGCGACGGGTTGCTGGAACACCCTGAGGATGCCTTCGCCCACTATCTGCGCGAAGGCGTGCATAAGGTCGTTTGCGAACAGAAGCACACAGCAACGATACAACCTCATATATTGTGTGTTTAGGATGATTCTCAGGATTCGAACGGCGCAATGTCTTTCAAAACGAGAATATTGCGTTCGAGGTTTTTTCAGAAGACACGGGTGCGGACGAACACGGAAGAAAGTCATCAAGCAGTTTCACGGACGGTTCCGCTTTCCTACGAACGATTGCCGCACACCGAGTTGTTTGAGATTGTCTTGCGCGCCGTCGCGAATGAGTTTGCGGCGCTCCTCGGTATCGGACCATGAAGACGCTGGCGCCGCGTGTGAATCCAGCAGGGCCAACGCTTTTTCGGCAGTCTGCCGCGCAGAATCTTTGTCTCCGTCCGCCAGGTACGCATCCGAGAGACTATCGTATGCGTCGGCCGAGTCCGGATAGGCAGCGACGACCAGCTTCATGATCTCGACCCCTAACTTCGTCTCCCCCACGGCCATATGGTTGTAGCCCATGAGCGTAACGACAACCTCCGGGAACAACTGCGCTTTGGGATCTCGGCGCCGCGCATCCGTCAGTTGCTGTCTGACATGAGCCACGCCTCCGGGCAGCTCGATTTGGTTGAGGATTGACGCAGATGCCAGGGGCTCCGCTGGAGCCTGGCCTGGTGTCTTGATCAGGGTAGTCACAAACCAATCGGCGATGATGCCGGGCAGCTCAGGATGAGTCCTGAACAAGTCGGTTCCGTGGCTTCCGGCGGAGGTCGTTCCGGTGTCCTCAAAGCCTTTCCAAGGCGCCTTCTTACCCACGTAGTGTACGAAACGCTTGCCTGGGCAGGAGCTGACGCCGTAGATCCATTCCATTACTTCTTCTGTGGGCGGGTCTTCGTCCTCATCGGCGACCACGAACAGCCCAGGCAGTTGCGACGCCCGCCGCAGGAATTGCTGGCCAGCCGAGAAGGTTTCTCCGGAAAGCAACACTAACGATTTCACCGCGTTGGCATGGCGGCGCGCCGTTAAGACCGAGTTATCGACTCCGAGTAAGCCGGCCCCTCCGAGGCCGATGACGTCTCTGTTGACTCCCGGTTGCGAAGTCAAATATCTCCATGCTGCATCAATGTCATCCGCCCATGTCTTCTTTATCGGTGTGTCTTCGCGCGGCCACTTTTGATGCTTGCCACCGCTTTCGCCAAATCCGCGCATGTCGAGGGTAAGAGTGTTGATTCCAGCCGCTGCCAGTTGCCCAGCGAGATCGTTCCACGACTGGCGCGTCCGGTTGCCTTGATGCAACAGCAACACGCCTGGACCCGGTTTGGCTGCGGCAAAGTAGCTCGCCCTAAGAATCGTACCGTCGGTTGCCTTCAAGTCGACCACACGCGCGGGCGGCGGCCCTTGCAACGGTTGTTCCGGTCGCGCGTTCGCAGCGGCGGCCCGTGCAAAAGACGTCACCGCAAGAATGAGGACTGCAGAGAACCAGAAGACTCGCAATTGCGCTATTTGAATGTCTTCCATCCCTTCTTTCTCTCTTTCTGAGTCAACCTGCCAACTTCCGCGGTGCGGATCGTCCCAAAAGCCTCATCGACCGGGGCATTTGAACCCCGATCTCTAATCAATTGTCGACGGGACCTTCCGGCATGTCGAGCGGCAGGCTGCCTCCACTCAGGATTTCATCATGGAAGTATTCACGCCAATGCTACCGAAACCTCTACGGCGCTCGCTGCGACCATTCTTGGAGGACCTCGTTTTCCCGCTGCAGAGATAAAGGTGAAAGGGCCTCGTTAAAGTCTCCCGAGTAGAAGTCATTCAAGCAGTCGAATGCGGTCTCGTGAAAGGGGCGCGTTGCCCATCCCGCCCGAAAAGCCTTTTCGCTGCTAATGCCATACAAGCCTTGGTAGCCGTGGTCAGGCTCCCAATATGGGAAATTGCCGATGAAGGTGTGTAGGACGCCATTGGGTTGCAATCCCTGCTGCTCCAGGAACTGCTGGGGGATCCATACAAAATTGGCGTTGGATCCCGTGGCAGCGTTGCACTTATCGAGGAACTCGCGAAACGACATTGATCGCCCAGTAAGGTTGAAGGTTCCATAGATCGAGTGGTTGATAGCCATGACGAGAAAAGCCGCGACATCCTTCACATCCACAAACTCGATCGGATCGCTACCATCGCCGGGAGCAATGTGTTGCCTGCCATCCTGAGCGCGTAAGAGCCAGATAAGCAGGTCCCCTCCGCCATCGCGATGGCCCGCGATTGGCCCCGGACGTACAATCGTAAGCTTTTCGCCAATGATCTTGTGCAGGCGCCGTTCGCTTTCCGCCTTGTTGCGGTTGTAAGCACGCCACCCACTGTTAAATGGTTCCATGGGCGCATCTTCGTTGACACCCATCTTCGTGAATTCTTTGTGGTCGTATGCGCCGACCGACGAAACAAACAGATAATGCGCCCCTTGCTCTTTTAACAAGGTGGCAGCCGAGGCGACCACGTCAGGGTCATTCGGCCAGACATCCACAACTACATCAAAGTGCCGGTGCGATAGGGCCGAAAGGTCCTGATCATTCGGATCCGCGCTGCGAAAGCCGCGCAGTTTCTGCAGGTGAGAAAACAATTCCGGGTTGGTAACGCCACGATTGAAAATCGTGACAGTGTGGCCCGAGGCCAGCAAGGCATCCACTACCGCTGGCCCAAGAAAAAAGGTACCGCCCAGCACCAGGACTCGCTTGGGCACGAAAATGGCCGAGGCCCGGGGCAGCAACCATGGACACCCCGATGCACCTCCCACCAGGAGAGAGCCTCTGACAAACTCGCGACGATTCACATGTGGCTCCTTTTTTTGATCCTCATTACCGCAAACGGAAGTCGGCTCCAGAATTGCTACTTAAGAGTCACTGAAATCTGTGTAGTTATGGATCGCCAGTATTCCCGAGGACTTAAGCTTAAGAAATCTACTGCGGGTGCCGTCGCCGCAATTATCTTGTTTGTTTGCTCACACTTAAAGTATGAGCAGCATCCGCTTTTGAGTCCGCTGCGTCTGCCAGTTCCGCCATCTCGGCTCGCTGCTATCTTACCGGATGCCAGCCGCCTAAATCCAACCGTGGTCGGACTTCGAGCGGTTGGAGGGTCGCAACTGCGCTGCGCGCGAGATGCGTAGCCCTGAGCCTTATAACTTCAGCGTTCTTGCCCACCGCGAAATCCCGTCAGTT
>JBEKVS010000510.1:0-3548 GCA_049513795.1 Occallatibacter sp.
CAACGCCGGTCCGGGCTTCAACCTGACCGGCGGCCGTCCCGAGCAGGTTCATGGGATTCATGTGACCCAGGGCTACTTCCGCGTGTATGGAGCGCCTGTCATGCTGGGCCGCACCTTCACGCCACAAGAGGACGCGCCGCACGGCGGCAAAGTCGTAGTCCTGAGCTACGGCCTGTGGCAGCGCAGGTTCGGCGGGAACCTGTCCGTTGTAGGGAAATCAATCTCTCTGGGCAATGAGCCCTATACCGTCGTCGGTGTAATCGGAAGGGATTTCGTCGCCGACCCGCAGGCCGACCTCTGGCTGCCTTTTCAGTTTGACCCGGTCAGCACCGACGGCAACCTCTTCTTCGAGGTAACTGGAATGCTGCAGCCCGGCGTCACCGTCGCCCAGGCCAACGTGCAGTTGCGTGCGGTGAGCGCGGAGTATCACCGCGAGGTCCCGAACACGGATTGGCGACCGTATTTTATCGTTGGACCGTTGCGCGACAGCATCATCGGCGACGCGCGCAACTCGCTGCTGATGATGCTGGGCGCGGTAGGGCTGGTGCTGCTGATCTCCTGCGCTAATGTCGCCAACCTGCTGCTGGTTCGCGCCACCAGCCGCAAGCGTGAGTTCGCCATCCGCTCGGCCATGGGCGCTCAGCGTGGCCGCATCGTTCGCCAGCTGTTGACCGAAAGCGTGCTCCTCTCCGTCACCGGCGGGGTTGTCGGCCTGGTGCTCGGTTTCCTGGGCGTGCGCGCCCTGCTCGCCGTCAGTCCCGCCGGCCTGCCGCGCATCGGCGAAGACGGCTCCGCCATCGGCCTCGATTGGCGAGTGATGGGCTTTACCCTTGCCGTGTCGTTGCTCACCGGCATTCTCTTCGGACTTTTCCCCGCCTTCACCGCATCGCGCACCGACCTGAACACGACACTGAAGGAGAGCAGCAACCGTTCCGGCACGGGCTTCCGGCAAAGCAAGTCGCGCTCGCTGCTGGTCATCAGCGAAGTTTCTCTGGCGCTGATCCTCCTTATCGGCTAGGCATTGCTGATCCGCACCTTCATAGCCCTGCGCGCCGTTGGTCCGGGCTTCGATGCGCGCAACGTGCTCACCATGGAGATGTCGCTGAACGGCCCACGCTACCAGACCACAGCGGGCATTGCTCAGCTCCTGCAAGATGGCCGCAACCGGCTCAATGCCCTCCCTGGAGTGGAACTTGCGGCCGCCTGCTTCTGGCTGCCCATCGATGTCGAAGATGGCACCGGGTTCCAGATCGTCGGCCGTCCGGTCGAAAAAGACGGCTACGGAAGCCAGTGGATGAGCGTCACGCCGGGATACCTGAGCCTGTTCAAGATTCCCGTTCTGCGTGGACGCGGCTTTACTGAAGACGACAAAGCCGGCGCGCCCAGCGTGGTCCTCATCAACGAGGCGATGGCCAAGAAATACTGGCCCGACCAGGACCCCGTCGGGCAGCACATCCGGGACGGGAACGAAGTGGGTGGAGTTGAAACCATCGTCGGCATCGTCGCTGACTTTCACGACAGTGGCCTCGGCAAACCTGCCGACCCCATGATGATGATCCCCATTGCCCAGGTCACCGATACCTATAACGCAGCCTACGCCAATATCCAGCCGCTCTTTTGGGTGGTGCGCACTCACGGCGAACCGCACCAGGCCATTCCCGACGTCAGCGAGCAGTTGCGCATCGCGAGCGCGGGATTCCCCGTCGGCCATATCCGCACCATGGATGAAGTGATGGGCCGCTCGACCGCCCGGCAGAGCTTCAACATGCTGCTGCTTTCCATCTTCGGCGCTGTGGCGTTGCTGCTCGCCGCCATCGGCATTTACGGCCTCATGGCGTATTCAGTTGCACAGCGCGTGCAGGAAATGGGCATCCGCATGGCGCTGGGCGCTGACCGCTCCGGCATCCGCAGGCTTGTGGTCTGGCAGGGCATGAAGCTGGCGCTCATTGGCGTGGTGCTGGGTGTTGCAGGGGCATACTTCCTGACGCGCTTCATCTCGAGCTTCCTGTTCGGCGTCGAGTCGCGCGATCCGGTCGTCTTCGTGGCCGTGCCAATCGTTCTCGCTCTGGTCGCGCTGCTAGCCGTCTGGCTCCCGGCGATGCGCGCTTCGAAGCTGGACCCCGTGCAGGCTTTGCGTGCCGAGTAGAAGATCTTCCTCTCCCGGCAATCCGATTGCCGACAAAGCAGATCCCCTCCGCGCTCCGGTAGACTTTCAATAGAGTGACCGCTGGCGCAATGAAGGCGATTGGAAGACGGACTGCGGCGCTGGTTTCGGCTGCCGCCGGGCTGGCACTCGGGCTAGTGGGCTGCGGCACACCCGGCGCGCCGTTGCCGCCCTCGTTGAAGCTGCCAGATGCTGTGACCAATCTCGCTGCCACGCGCACCGGCGACCAGGTCTCCCTCACCTGGACCATGCCGCGGAAGAATACCGACAAATTGCTGATCAAGGGGAGCATTCCCGTTCGCGTCTGCCGCAAGGAGGCGGCCGGAGTTTGCAAACCACTGCCAACTGACCTTTCCTTTGCCCCCAACTCGCCAGGCACTTTCACTGAGACACTGTCGGGCGGCCTGGCATCCGGACCAGCGCGTCCCCTTTCGTATTTCGTCGAACTCATGAATGGCAGAGGACGCTCGGCGGGACTTTCCAATGCCGCCACGGTGATGGCCGGCGCAGCACCGGCGGCGGTCGAAGGACTATCCGCCGAGGTGCGCAAACAGGGAGTGGTCCTGCACTGGGCCGATGAGCCAGGCGTGACGGAATCATCGACCGCAGCTTCCTCGACAACAGTTTTCATTCGTTTGCGCCGCACCCTGCTCACTCCGCCAGGCAGCCCACCGGCAAGCGCCAAGACGAGCTCAGAGCAAGGCCTGCTTGCCCCTCCGCCTGAGCCCATTGAGCAGAACCTGCTGGTCGAGCCACGGGATGATTCCGAGGGGGATTCGCATCGAACCCCTGACCGAACTCCTAATCGCACAGTGGACAAGACCATCCGCTTTGGCCGCACCTACGCGTACCGTGCCCAGCGCGTGGCTCGCGTAACGCTCGGCGCCCAGACCATCGAACTCGCCGGCCCGCTCTCCAATCCTGTGCGTGTTGACGCAGAAGATGTCTTCCCGCCCGATGCGCCTTCCGGCCTGGCCGCCGTTGCCACGCAAGCAAATGCAAGCGAAGGCCCGTCGATCGATCTGAGCTGGCAGCCGGTCACCGACGCCGATCTTGCCGGCTACGCGGTCTACCGGCGCGAGGGCGGCGAACCGTGGCAGCGCATCTCTCCCACGCAGCCTGTAGTCGGGCCCGGCTTTCACGACGCCCACGTCCAGGCCGGCCACACATATCAGTACACCGTTACGGCCATCGACCAGGGCGGCCGCGAAAGCGCACGCTCGGCGCAGACGGAAGAGACCGTTCCCACCCCATAGGTGATATGGATTACAAGCGCAGGCGAACCACGCGGCGTAAAATCCATCTCTTATGCATGAGCTCTCCATTGTTGCGAGCGTTGTAGATTCGGTGACCGAGTCGCTGTCCGCCTATCCCGGCGCGCGCG
>JBEKVS010000511.1:0-3548 GCA_049513795.1 Occallatibacter sp.
GTCAAACTTTGCCCCTTCAAGAAAATCTGGAGCGGGCGAAGGGATTCGAACCCTCGACCCCGACCTTGGCAAGGTAGTACCCAGCCATTGCGGCGGGTTGCAGCGCATTGCTAATGCTTGCAAAGGCTCGTTAAATCAATATGTTACCGTTTGCTGACGTTTACCCTGTTTTGCGATGTTATGCGCCAAGCTGCTAGCTATGTGCTAGCTACTTTCCGGCGCAAAATTGATGTTTTGGGGAGAGGGGTAAAGGCTGCACTGCAACGCAAAACCCCGCCGGGGGTGACCGGCGGGGTTTTTCAGAGCCTGATGGTCGAAGTAGCTGCGGATTTACTGGTCAGCCCGCTTTTCCATTGCGCAGCCGATGTTAATAATGTTGTCGGCAATGACGCCGAGGCCAACCCAACGTTTCATCCCGGCATCACCTTTGTAGCGGCAGCGGTTAAGCCCATGCCGCCGTTTAGCCACACTGATGCGGCCCTCGCATCCGGTCCGCCATTTCTGGCCGTTGCGGAACCAGCGCTTCTTCTGCTCGCGCCTGCGTTCAATGCTCTTGGTCGAGCGGTTCGGAATGCAAACGCGCTTGACGCCTTTTGTTTTCGCGGCTGCCTCATTCTTTGCTGAGTAGAAGGCCGCGTCTGCCGCTACCAGGTGCGGTGCGCGTCCGAGCATCGCTTGATGCGTTTCGATGGCTGAGATCAGCAGCTCCGAATCGTGCGGTCGCTGAGCGTAGACTTCATAGTCGATGATAATCTGGTTTTCGGCCTCCTGTAATTTCACCATCTTACCAAACTCGTTGGGCTTGCCCGCCTTGCCCTTGCGAATGATTTCTGTCGATGGCTCGAACAGGCTCAGGATCTTGCCTTCGGCGCGTGTATCGCCGCGGAAGATGCGTGCTCTGGTCTGCTTCATCACCTGCTTGATAAGCGGCACCATCGTATCGAGCTCCTGACGAAGGCCCTCCAGTACCAGCTGCTTTTCAAAGCTCGAAGCGCGCTTAACTCCTGCAACGATCTCTTTGGAGAACCGCCTCGCCTGTCCCACCACCCGGCTGGTCGAGTTGAGCAATTTGCCGTACGCCTGCGTGAGCTTCTCTCGGCCTTGCTTGGCTTTGGAGCGCGCCGCGCGCGCGATATCCAGCACCCGCAGCTTCACCGTCCGACGACGGTCGCGCAATCTGGCTCCAGCCTCGCCAGCGATCGTCGTGATCTTTTTCATAGTGCGGATCAGCACCCGAACCCCGTCGCCCAACAGGCTCGAGTCGGTCGGATAGTGGATGTTGGTCTCTACCACCGTCGTATCCACGCGCATTCTGCGCCCTTCCGTCGCTCCCTTTTCCTTTGCGAGCCTTACAAGTCTTTCATGAATCTGTTTGACCACGTCCGGCCCCACCGCTACTCCCCAGCGGCCCATGGTCTTGGCGTCGGGCGTCTTGGCGGCGCCGACGCGGGTAAAGTCGCGGTACACCAGATTGGCGCGCACCTCGCGCTCCAGCACGCCATAGCTCCAGTTACGGATGTGCTTGAGGATCAACAAGCGAAGCACCACCTCGGCCGGGGTGCCCGGCCGGCCTCGGCTGCGGCTCTTGGGATGCCGCTTCATCAGCGCTTCGTACACGGCAGCCACGATTTGTTCGTCCGCCAGCACCTCATCGGCATGTATCATCCAGCTTTCGCGGAGCTCACTTACTTCCTCAGCGATCAATCCATCGCCGAAGCCAAGCTGTGCGCGTCGCATCTCAATCACGGCTCTTTCCCCCGCACCTTGCCACGGTTTTCTCCGGCCGCACCAAATCGTGGTTGATCTCGCAGATCGCCTCGATCGTCTCCTTCAGCTTCTGATAATTGTCGAGCCAACGGCGAACCTCGGCAACCCGCTCGCGACGCACACTGATTTGCCGGGTGCGTCCGCCAGCGTAGCTCACCGTCAGAACGAAGACACGGTGCCCTTCGCCACGCGCGCATTTCGGGCAATCCTTGGTGTGTCGAACCGTGCGCTCCAGCAGTGAGCCACGCAGTATTTCGCCAGTGATCGGCAATCTGCCGACCAGCTTTTGACGCGCTCGCAGGGTTTGATCTCGAATCATTCACAAGAATGAATCAATAGAAGAAGCCGACGTCAATTACATTTCCGTCAGACCTTGCAGTTTTCCGCACCCCGCGCGATTCTATCGCAATGCTAACTAAAACGTATTTTGCGCCGGAAAGTAGCTAGCAACTCGTAGCTAGCGAGAGAGGCTGCAATGACCGAACGGAAGATTGGCCTGCGGGACGTGCGCGCCCTTAAGCCAGGACAGACGGTATGGGATGCGGGCGTTGCTGGGTTCGGCGCGCGGCGCCAGCAGAGTTCCGCGGTTTCCTATGTCCTGATCTATCGCACCGAGGAGGGCCGACAACGATGGCACACGATCGGCCGCCACGGAGCACCTTGGACACCTGGGACTGCCCGCGAAGAGGCTACGCGCTTGCTTGGCAAGGTGGCAGACGGAATCGACCCGTCGGCCCTCAAGCAGGCCAAGCGCAAGGCCACCACTGTCGCGGAACTCTGCGATCTATACCTAGCCGACGCCGAGGCGGGACGGCTGCTCACCCGGCGCAAGGTGCCGAAGAAAGCGAGCACGCTAGCGATCGATCGAGGGCGTGTTGCGCGTCACATTAAGCCCCTGCTTGGCCAAATGAAGGTCGCCGCCGTTACACGCGAGGACGTGGATGGCTTTATGCACGACATCGCCTTAGGCAAGACGGCCGGCAACGCTAAAACTGCCAAGAAGCGCGGCCTAGCCCGCGTGAGGGGCGGGAAAGGCGCGGCCAGCCGGGCCGTGGGGCTGCTAGGCGGGATTTTCACCTATGCGATCGCGCACCGGATGCGCGCGGATAATCCGGTCCGCGGCGTCATCCGCTTTGCAGACGGTAAGCGTGAGCGGCGACTGAGTGACGGCGAGTACAAAATGCTCGGCGAGGCCCTGCGGCTCGCCGATGCCAAGCGAATCTGGCCGGCGGCAGTGGCAGCTACACGATTCCTCGCACTTACAGGTTGGCGCTCCGGGGAAGCGTTGGAACTGCGTTGGGCGGACGTTGACCTCGCACGCAGAACCGCGACGCTGCCCAATACAAAAACCGGGCGCTCGGTCCGCCCGCTGTCACGCGAAGCTTGCGACATTCTGCGCAACCTTACGCGCTCGAGCGATTTGGTATTCCCAGCTTCACGCGGCAACGCCGACGTAATCATGTCGGGCTTCAAGAAAATGTGGAAGAAAATTGCCGAACTTGGTAAATTATCTGCCGATGTGACGCCGCACACGTTGCGGCACTCCTTCACGTCGCTGGCCGCCGATCTCGGCTATTCCGAGCTCACTATTGGTGCACTTGTTGGACATAAGGGCCGCACGATCACATCCCGGTACGTTCATTCGGCCGATGCCGTATTGTTGAACGCCGCCGATGCGGTCGCGATTAAAACCGCAGCGCTCTTAAGCGGGAATACGCGCGCAATCGAGTTCGTCCCGTTCAGGCGCGAATCTGCATGATCTCTTTGGTCGTTAAATTCAC
>JBEKVS010000512.1:0-3538 GCA_049513795.1 Occallatibacter sp.
TGCTGCTCGAAAACGATCGCCTGCGGGTGCTCGATACGGTGATCCCCGTAGGCGACATAGTGCCGGTTCATACCCATCGCTGGCCGGCTGTCTATTACACCATCCAGCCGGGCGATTTCGTGCGCCGCGACGGCGAGGGCAATGTGCTGTTCGACAGCCGCACGGTGCCTGGCATGCTGACCGCATCGGCGGCGAACTTTATCGAATGCCTTCCCCCGCATTCAGTGGAAAATGTTTCCGGGACTGAAATTCATCTCATCAGCATCGAGTTAAAAGATAACGCGTGAAAAAACTCCTCGTCGTAACGGCTTTCTTAGCCTGCCCCATTGCGGCCTTGGCTCAACCCGACCTGCAAGGAACCTGGCAGGCCAAGGGCGACCCATCTTTGGATCTGGAGAAATTTGTCGTTCCGCCGGGCAAAATCCCTTATCGGCCGGATGCGCTGGCGAAGCGGAAAGAGAACTTCCAGAATCGCGAGACCGCCGACACGGTCAAGAAATGTTACCTGCCTGGAGTACCTCGCATCAATTTGCTTCCCATGCCGTTTCAGATTTTCCAATCGGGTAACTATGTCGCGATCGTTTATCAGTACGCTCACACCTACCGAACTATTTATCTGGACGGCAGCCCGCATCTGGACGGGATCGACTTTTGGATGGGTGATTCCCGCGGCCATTGGGAAAAGGACGCGCTGGTGATCGACGTCACCAACTTCAACGATCAGACCTGGCTGGACGCCTCCGGCGATTATCATAGTGACGCGCTCCACGTGGTAGAGCGCTTTACGCGAACGGGTCCGGAAACCATGACCTATGAAGCCACCATCGATGATCCGAAAACATTTACGCACCCTTGGAAGATTCGCGTTCCGCTGCAACTTAACACCGCGAAGAACGCTCGCCTGATGGAGTTCGAATGCCAATAAGAATGCGTTTTGCGATTGGCTTTTTGGCGATTTGTTACTGTACTTATGCTCAGAACGTTTTCATGACCGGCCAGCGTGGACCCAACAAGCCGGGCCCCGTCGAGCACACTCCCGATGGCAAGCCGAATCTCGAAGGCTATTGGATATCGCAGGTTCCGGGCGCGGTGTATGGCGTTGAGGAGCATCCCGGAGCTTTCGCGCTTTTCGGCGGCAAGAGCATCGTGATCGATCCGCCTGACGGCAAGATCCCGTATCAAGGTTGGGCCCGCGCCAAGCAGCAGGACCTGCAGCTTCACCATATGTATGAGGAACCGGAGGCGCATTGCTCGCAATCCGGCGTGCCCCATCAGATCTGGACGCAATTCGGATTTCATCTGCTGCAGCCGCGCGGTTATGTCGTCATGCTTTGGGAGTTCATGCACGGCAACCGCATCATCGCGATGGATGGGCGTCCGCATATCGACGCCAAGATCAAGCTGACGCAAGGCGATTCGATCGGACACTGGGAAGGCGATACGCTGGTGGTGGACACCACCAATCTCAACGACAAGACCTGGTTCGATGCGGCTGCCAATTTCCATAGCGACGAGGAGCAGGTGGTGGAGCGCTTCACGCCCGTGGATTCCGACACCATCGCCTATCAAGCCACCATCCGGGATCCGAAAGTCTACTTCCGCAAGTGGACCGTCGCGTTTGAGCTCTGGCGCAATCCCGATCCGCATTACCAACAAATGGAGTTTGCCTGCCGCGAAGGCCAGGTCGATCTGCAGCACTTGGCGAAATAGCTATTCCTTGAGCGAAGCCAGATAGCTGACCAAATCAGCCACTTCTTGCGGCGAAAGCTTGTCTTTGAACGACGGCATGCTGGATTGGGCGAGAACACTGGATTCGCGCAGCTCCGACCGGACGAAGGAGCGGAGATTCTCGTTCGAATCGAGCATCTCGATGGTGAAGGTGTCTATATTGAGCAGCCGTCCGGTGATGGTGGCGCCATCCTTGGTCACTACGCGGACCATGCGATTCTGCGGAGCAGCCGCGGAATTCGGATCGATTAGCGAGCGTTCCAGTTCCACGCTGCGGCGATTCGCGCCGATCTCGGTGAGATTGGGCCCCACGCGCGAGCCCGTGTTTTTCACTCGATGGCAACTCAGGCATCCGCCTTTGTTTTCGAACAACTGCTTGCCTCGAACGGCATCGCCGGCGAGAGCCGACGACCGCGACGGATTGTCCGCGAAAGAACGGAGGTAGGCAACGATGGTAGCAGCCTGGAAATCGTTGAACGAGTCGTTGGCAGGCATCGCAGTCCCGGGAATGCCCTTTTCCATGATCTTGATCAGCTCGTCTTCAGTGCCCGCGGGTGTCGATGTCCGGCGGAACTTGCCTTTGCTCAGGTCGGCATTGGCGTTTGCGTTGCCATCCGGTCCGTGGCATCGTGCGCAATTGGCGCGATAGAGACGTCCGCCATCTTCGACATCGGCCGCACTGTAGCTGTGTTGCGCCAGAGCCGCGGCCGCTGCGAGAAGGAATAACAAAGGAAGACGCATCGCCAAGCCGGTCATCATCTCGCGGCCAAACCTTGCGTAAGTTCGATGCGAGTTCCGGCGGGATCAACGATAAACGCGATTTTGAGGCCGATAGCTGGGACATCGCGGAATGGCATATCGAACGTCATTCCGCCGGCGGTCAGCTTTTTGCAAAAGGCATCCAGATCCTTGATCTCGAACCCGATGTGATCCAGTGTCCGGCCCTTGGTGGGCGCGGGCGCGTCCTTGGCTTTCAGAAAATCCACTTCGCCGCCCGGGATCTTCGCCGCCGGCAGGTTGCGGCGCGTGGTGGCTTCCGCACCGAAAGTCTTTACGTACCAGGCCTGGAGAGCGTCGGGGTCCGTAGTGGTCAGATGAATATGATGGAAGATCACGGGCGCAGAGATAGACGCATCCTCGTTGAACTCCACGCGCACTTTGTCCGGGAAGGTCACCATAATCTGCTTGTTCTTTTCCAGGTCGAACACCGTCGGAATATTGGCAGCGGTCAACTTGGCCTTGAGAGCCGCGTAATCCTTCACCAGGAAACCGATGTGGTTCGCAGTGGAACCTTCGGAACCATCGGTGGACGCTGCTTTGGAGACGATGATAAAGATGCCGGGCAGCTTGACCATATTCAATGGACCGTCTTTAGAAGCCGTGGCGCCCAAAACATCCACCCAAACTTTGATTTGCGCGTCGGGGTCGGGAACAGTCAGATGAATGTGTCCCATGGAAACGCCGGCGTCATTGGGTGGAGCGAGTTGAGCGAACAGGATGCCGGCAGAGGCCACGAGCAGGCAGAGCCATCGCATGCGGGTTATCGTATCACGGATGGCTTGTGATTTTTGACGGGGTTGTCGCGAATAATAGGGTGAAGCAATGACGACATCGGAGCGCCAGGAGCGGTTTCAAGCGCTGGTGGAGGAACACAAGAAGATCCTTTACAAGGTGTGTCACTCCTATTGCAGGAATCCTGGCGACCGGGACGATCTGGCGCAGGAGATCCTGTTCCAGCTGTGGCGCTCGTTCGGCGGGTTTGACGATCTGGTGCGCTTTTCCACCTGGATGTATCGCATCGCCTTGAAAG
>JBEKVS010000513.1:0-4401 GCA_049513795.1 Occallatibacter sp.
GGCGCCGACAAAGTCAGCATCAATTCCGCCGCACTTGCAGACCCCAGGTTGATTGACGCCATCGGACGCAGCTTTGGCGCGCAAGCCGTCGTCGTGGCCATTGATGCACGGCGTGATCTGCTAGCGGCAGATCCTGTCATTGACGCGCAGGTTTTTGTGCAGGGCGGCCGTAAGCCTGCAGGCCGTCGTGTCGTAGAGTGGGCGCGTGAAGCTGAAGCGCGTGGGGCCGGCGAAATCCTGCTCACATCAATGGATTCGGACGGCATGCGCACCGGCTTCGATTGCGAACTCACTGCCGCCGTCAGTGAATCCGTCAGCATTCCCGTGATCGCTTCGGGAGGCGCGGGATCCGTTGACCATTTTGTAGATGTGTTTGGGCGTGGCAAAGCCGATGCGGCCCTGGCTGCCAGCATCTTTCACTTTGGTGTGTCGAGCGCGCGTGCGCTTAAAGAGGAGCTGGCCCACGCAGGTGTTTCCGTGAGGCTACCATGCTGATTCCATCCATCGATCTGCTCGGCGGCCGTATTGTCCAATTGGTGCAGGGCGAAAAGCTTCGCCTCGCATTCGACGATTTCGAATACTGGATCGAAAAGTTTGCGCGCTTTCCCCTCGTGCAACTCATCGACCTGGATGCGGCCATGCGCCAGGGCGATAACACCACGCTGGTCGCGCAGGTTTCGAAGCGTCTGCCGGTCCAGGTTGGCGGCGGAATTCATTCCATCGAACGCGCTCGCCAGGCGCTCGATGCGGGGGCCAAGCGCGTCATCATTGGCTCCGCCCTGTTTTCTGAAACCGGTACAGTGAATCGAGACTTTGCCTTCGCACTCGCAGCTTCTGTCGGTGCCGAGCATGTTGTCGCCGGCATTGATAGCAGGAATGGCCGCATCGCCGTCAAGGGATGGAAAACGCAAGTCGCACTCACGCCCGACGAGGCGATGCCGCAATTGGAGCCCTATGCGGGCGCGTTTCTCTACACGCACGTCGATGGCGAGGGCCTTATGCAGGGCTAAATCGATGCGCTGCAGGCACTGGGCGCGGATGCAGTGGTGGGAATGGCCGTCTATACCGAGCTACTCTCAATTTGATGGGATCTCGTATTTCTGGTGAGTCAAACCGGATCGTGGGAACCGGAATTCTGAAATCGGATATGCTGGAAGCAGGACCTTCTCCACCCTGTTACGAGCCACCCTGTTACGAAAGGATAGGCAATCATGATTACAAAGCAGAGCGGGCTAAGACTGGCAAAGCGATTGGATGAGGTTGGCTTCTCTGACATCGTTCAGATTCGTAACAAGGTGATGGAACTGCGTGCCGGGGGCGTTGATGTGCACTCGCTGCATGGCGGCGAGCCCTTTTTCGAAACACCGCCGGAGATCAAGTATGCCGCGATCGAGGCGCTGGTCGAGAATCAGACTCACTATGCACCGTCCTCCGGGATATTGCCGTTGCGCAAGGCGCTGGTCGAGAAACTGGCGGCGAAAAACGGAATTCACGTTTCAACGGACGAAGTGATTGCCACCGTCGGCGGATCGCAAGGACTGTATGCGGCCTTTCAAAGCGTGCTCGACCCTGGAGACGATGCGCTGGTTTTTTCGCCTTACTGGACCCCGATCGGCGACCTGATTACGGGCGCGCAGGCACGGCCTCTGCGCGTGCCCTCGAGCACAGCGCGCCGCAACGGCATTCGCAACACGCTTGAGCAGTTCTCGACGCCGCGGACGCGCGCTATTTATTACAACACTCCGCAGAATCCCAGTGGCCTGGTCTTCACGCGCGCGGAGGCTGAGGAGGTTGCATCGTTTGCAATCGACAGAGATCTGATTGTGATCGCCGATGAGGCCTATGAGGATCTGGTTTACGACGGCGAACACGTCTCCATTGCCTCGCTTCCCGGCATGGCGGAGCGAACGATTACCGCATTCACGTTTTCGAAGACATACGCAATGACCGGCTGGCGCGCCGGCTACGCAGTGGCCCAGGAGCCGTTCATGTCGGCGATTCGCAAAATCGTTCTCTATTCAACCAACGGAGTCGCCACGCCGGTGCAATACGCGATGATGCAAGCCCTCAAGACGTCCGAGTCGCAGATCGCCAACATTCGCGAGGAGTATCGCAAGCGCCGTGACCTTCTGGTCGCAGGGCTCAACGAAGTCGGCCTCGATTGTGCATCTCCAGCGGGCGCATTTTATGCGTTTCCAAACGCGGAAAAAATCAACAAGAACAGCCGTAAAGCTGCGCAGATCCTTCTCGATAAGGCGCACATCGCCACCATACCTGGATCCGTCTTCGGTGCTCAGGGCGAGGGCCATTTGCGATTTGGCTACGCCATTACGATCAAGGAAATCGAAGACTGCGTGACGGCGTTGCGCAAGTTCTTCGCATAGCATTCCTGCTCGATTCTGTGTGTCACCCTCGATTTTGTACTTCGCCTACGGCACGGCTGGTTTCAACCCGCGATGCGCGCAACAGCCGTGCGATCTGTTTAAGGTGCAGCTGCACGGCATAGGCGCGCAGAATTTCTGCCTGCGAGTACGAGACGCCAGTGTGGCGCACCAGGTCCATGCGCGCTTCGAGCTGTTCAATGTCCTCTTCCAGGCTCATCAGCGGCGCGACATCAAAACGCCAGGCATGAATTCTAGCCGCGACGTGTTGAAAGCCGCTGCGAATATCCACGGCCAGCTTGCCCAGAGCCGGTTCCAATTGCTGAGCAAACGCATCTCCATCGCTGTCTTTGACTGAGAATTCAAGCGCCACGAGGGCATCGAAGAGCGAGCGGCCAAATTGCGAAATCATGTTCAGCCCTTCGCGCCATCCGGGCCCGCCGGAAGGTTCGTTGCGTGCAGCCTCGAGCATTTGATTGTTGCCGCGCAGCATGGCCAACGCGTCTTCGCGCAATGCAGCCTGTTTCTCGGCGGGCGTGCCGCGGAACCCCTGCAGAATGGCTTCAAAGAGGGCCCCCAACACCAGAAACTCCTGCGCCAGTCCATCGCGAAGCCGCAGGCGTGCGCGGTCAGGAAAGACAAGCGTTGTCATGGCGAGCGCTACGACGATGCCCAGCATAACTTCGCTCACCCGATCCAGCGCCAGGGTCCAGCGGGGCCCGGTCTTCTCGACCAGCATCACGATGGTGATGGTCACTCCGGCGAGGCGCGAACTGTTGTGCAGCCTCAGCAAACCGCAGACAATCATCGCGGCTATAACGGCAAGAATGTAATTCCAGGGAAGAGATCCAAACAGCGAAAATGAGAAGCCGAATGCCGCGCCGATCAACGTGCCAAGAATGCGATCGCGAGAAGCGGTGACGGTCGCGCCCACATTCGATTGCATTACGATGATGGCGCTGATCGAGCCCCAATAGGTATCGCGCCAGGCAAAGCGCTGCGCCAGCCACCAGCAGAGGGCCGCCGCCAGGGCCGTCTTCACCGCGTGAATCAAAATGCGCCGCTGCTCCCAGGAGAATGGGCCGACTTGCGCAATTTGTTCCAGACGCAGTTTGATCGCGAGCTGCAGCTGCGACCACGTCTTGTCTGGCCTTAGGCGCATGGGTGCCATCCGTGCGAATTTCCTCTTGGATAACCAGCTGGTTTACCTGCACTGGCGTCGATGTGAGTTATCAACGGCGCAGTTCGAAACCCCTTTCCCACAAAGGCTATCAGCTTTCCGCGCGGCACGGCACAAAGGGATTCCCATCCCCATTTAGAATCGGAATTGAAGCACCGCATCCCGCGGGCCGAGCGAGACCATGCTGCGAGTTGGAATTCCGACCACCCTGCAACCTGACCTGTTCAGCGATTTCCCTTCGGAAGTCGAACTGATCCCAATCTCAGAGCCTCCGGGGCCTGAGATCGAGATTGATGTTTGGATTCCGGATCCTTATCCAACGCGGGCCATGCGCAGTTGGCCGCGGCTGCGCGGAGTGCGCCTGGTGCTTTCGATGATGGCAGGCACGGAGTGGATACCGGACACAGTCGGCCCACACGTAACCATCTGCAATGCGCGGGGGGCTCACAATATTTCCACCGCGGAGTGGACCATCTCTTCAATACTGGCCATGCTGAAGTATTTCCCGTTGTACCTGAATATTCAGCAAGCCGGGATATGGAAGCGCCGCTTTGAAGCGAGTGCGCACTATGCTTCCATGACTGGAGATGTGCGCCCACTTTACCCGCCCGTGATGCTCGAGGAGCTTACGGGCAAGAAAGTTCTCCTGGTTGGATACGGCTCCATTGGAAAAGACATTGAGCGCATGCTCGCTCCGTTTCACGTGGACCTGACGCGCGTGGCACGCGGCGCCCGCAAAGATCCCGAGGTCTTTCCCGTCAGCCAGCTGGACTCTCTATTGCCGCAGGCCGAGATCATTGTTCTCATCATTCCCTCCACGCCCGAGTCCTACAGACTGAT